>NZ_JAEUPY010000487.1 GCF_016790065.1 Steroidobacter sp. | reverse complement strand
TCACGCCTTCACTGTAGTGCAGGAAAAATGCCGTCTCCCAACCCGCCTTGTTCCAATAGGCACCGAGCACCGAGCGCCACTTAGGCACGACGCCCAAGCTAGTGCCGGTGAGATGATCGTCGACCACGGAGCCCAAGATGGTTTTGAACTCGAGGATACGAGTAGCGTTCAGATCGAACGCAAACTGTCCGGCATGGTCGGTTCGCACCGTGTACGAGGTGCCGATGTCGATACCCCGAACACGCCGATCGCCGCCGTTGTCGATACGCGAGTCCACCGTCGCCACGTTGGTGATCGGATCTCGCGTCAGTGAACCGTTGGGCGACGTACCGAACAGCACGCTCTGCACGCTGGGAAAATCGATCAGATCCGTCAGGTCGATGCGCCAGTAGTCGGCCTTCAACGTCAGACCAGCCGAGCGCAGCGAGTACACCACGCCGAAGTTATAAGTATCGGCCTGCTCGGGCTTGAGCCCCGGGTTACCACCTTCGACAACGTAGATAGGCGCGACGCCGCCGAAGAACGGATCCACGAGTCCGTTCAATTGGCTGGTGAGTTGTGGCGCGGTGAGATTGTCGACGGACGGTGCCTTGAACGCTTCAGCGAACGAGGCGCGCAAGATCAGCGATTCGTCGAACATGGCCAGCCGCGTATTGACCTGCCCTACCGTGGCGTTGCCGAAATCGCTGTACTCTTCGTAACGCACCGCTCCGCCAAGCTCCAGCGCGTTGATCGGTCCCGTGCTCGAAGGTGACAGCAGCGGCACGCGCAACTCGGCATACACCGAGTCGATCTCGCGTTCACCGTGCTTGATCTCGGTATTCAAGCCGCTCCAGTAAGTTTCGACGGTACGCCAGGTTTCGTCGGGAACATAGGAATAGTCCACCTTGCGATGCGCAGCGCCCGCGGCGAAATCGACCGAGCCGGTGGGCAGCCGGAACAACGGACCCGAAACCTTACCCTCGAGCGTCGTCACCTCATTGCCCACGTGCAAGCCACTGACGGCGGTCAGGCCCGCGAGTTGCGCGCCACTGTTCGCCCAATAACCGAAAACGTTGAGTGCATCGGCACCGGGACGTTCGACAGCTGCCTGCGCGCTCTCATAGACCACGTCGTTATAGTTCTTGGAGTCGACGGTCTTTCGATAGCGCGTGTAAGCGACTTCGTAACGATACTCGCCCAGATCGCCACGCACGCCGAAGCTGCCTTGCAAGTTGCGGGTGTCGTAGTCGGAGTACAGCGGCGCCAGTTCGTTGCCGCCGAACTGATAGTAGACGCTCACGTCCTGGCCGAACGGGTTGTAAACATTGGCGGCCGGCACATCGACGATGATCTGGGGCGCCACGTATTTGAACCGCTGATCGCGACGATCGTAGTAGCCCTCGCTGAACACCGTCAGACGTTGATCGACGATGTCGTATTCGGCCAGCCAATGCCCAGAGAGACGTTGATACGGCGGGAAAGTGCCGATCTCGTTGCCAGACCAACCCTGGTCGACGCTCGGCGTGACGAAGTCGGCCGGATTCAAACTGCTTTGTCCGGGACCGAACCGCGACACGTCGATCGAGCGGAACGTGTTGTTCGGCAGCCTGATGCGACTCGGAATCAACGCAGTCCGGCTACGACGATCGATGCCGCCGAAGCGACGAAAATCGCGGCTCGCGGAAATTTCACGATCTTGCCGTTCGATGCCGTTGCGATCTTGCCAGGACAGGCTGCCGCTCAGACGCAGGCCCGAGAGCTCGGTGCCGAACAGCATGCCGGCTCGACGAAACGAAGCATCGTGATCGGTGGTGTTGCCGTAAGAACTGACGAACTCCAAGCCCCGAATATTATTTTTCAGTTTGATGTTGACCACGCCGGCCACTGCATCGGAGCCGAAGATGGCCGACGCGCCGTTCTTCAAGATCTCCACACTCTCGATGGCTTCGGTGGGAATGGCTCCAATGTCGGGCACATCCTCGCCGCCGAAACGCCGGCCATTGACCAGCACCAACGTGTACTGATCGCCGATACCGCGCAGATTGATCGAAGTATTGCCGCCGTTGTATTCATCGTTGGCGGGCGTGGTGTTGAAGCCCGACACGATGGGCTGACTGCGCAACAGATCGGCAATGGATTCGCCGGCCGTTTGCTGGAACTTCTGCGCCGAGATGACTTGCACCGGCAGCGCGCCCATGTCTGCTGCCGCATTCATGCGAATGTTCGAGCCAGTGACGACTACCTCTTCGATGCCTCTGTCCGGCGCTTCGGATGGGCGCTGTGCTGTCGACTGTGTGGCCTCAGCTTGCGCGAGACGGATCTTGCCGTTGCCGGCGCTCATGTCAGTACTCGCGTCCGCGCCTACGCCCACACCGACACTGATCGTGCGATTGCCGACGAGCCTGAATCCCAGCTCCGTACCGGAGAGCAGCAGCGAGAGGGCTTGTTTTATTTGCATCTTGCCGGAGATGGCGGGCGCCTGTTTGTCCAGCAGCGACTCGGAGGAGAACAGAATCTGGCAATCGGATTGTTTCGAGAATTCGAACAGCGCATTTTCCAGCGACTGCGCCTGGATATGGAATGACACGTTCTCATCGAGTTGATTGGCGGCCAGCGCGATGGGCGCCGTGGCTACGGCCGCACTCAACACGGTTGTAGCGATGAACAAACTTCTCAGCGTCGTACTCACGATGCTACGCATCGATTGCTCCCCGGTCATTGTTGTTAGATACGCGGGGTAAGACGTCGAACGACGCATTTACTGTACTGCGTAAGTACGTTGGGTAAATGCGTTAACGCTCGCTGATCCTGAAGCCTGCCTCGGTGGGCGTGACCGAGACGGCAATGACGTCGGGCAGCGCTGCCACCCATTCTGCGATGCCATCCTTGGAAACGGCGCCGCTGAAATGTGCCTCGGCTGCGATGGCCGTGACTTCGACGTTGAGATCGGTGTAGCGTGCGATATCGGCGATCACATACTTCAGCGGCTCGTCGCGATAAATCAACCAGCCTTCACGCCACCGCGCCGAATCGTGGGTGTCCACTGGTTTGATGATCGCAAGCTCGCCTTGCGAGATCCCGTGCGTATACGTCAGCTGCTGACCACGCCCCAGCATGCCAATCGACTCAGGCACCGGCGCGTCAATGGCAGGCTCTGGCAGATTCGCTACTTTGACTCTGCCTTCGCTCACCGTCACGGTCAGTCGATCTTCGATTGCTCGGACGTTGAAAGCAGTACCAACCGCAGTAATCGTGCTCTTCATCGCCTCCACGACGAACGGTCGTCGCGGATCTTTGTGGACGGAGAAGTAGGCTTCGCCGGCCTGAAGATGTACTTGGCGGCGAGTTTCGGTCAGATCGACACTCAGCCGCGAATGCGCGCCCAACGTGATATGCGAACCATCGGCCAACTTCAGTTGTCGTTGTTCGCCGGTGCCAGTGACAAACTCACCTTGCTGTATCGGAGCGAGCGCGCGGTACGACACCCATCCAACGGCAACGAACGCAAGCGATGCAGCGACTGCAAGCAACGGACGCAGCCACAAGCGTTTGCTTGAGACTACCGCGCCGGCAGTTGCAACTTGGCTGTTGGCGAGCCACTCGGCGATAGGAATGGAAGCGTCGTAGTCTTCATCGGCGATCGCAGTGGCGGGCTTGGCCATCACCGCATACGGCGTAGTGTTCCAGACCTGCGCGATCTCTTCGAAGGCCTGTCGGTTCTGTTCGCTGGCCTCCAGCCAGCGCAACCAAGCCTGCAACGTCTCGGGATCAGGATCCTGTGCGGATTGAATCGCCAGGAACCATTCGGCGGCGTCGCGCTCAGTGGCGTCATGATCGTTCATGGCGCCCGCTCCCCAGACTCACCTTTGACCCGCACACGAATGTACTCGAGCGCGCGTGCGATATACCGCCACACCATTCGCTCCTGCAGCCCCAGGCGTACGGCAATATCGGCACAACTCAGCTCTTCGAGCCGGTACAGCAAGAACGCTTCCCGACATTTCTGCGGCAGCTCGTCGATGGCCTGACGCAACCGTTCGACCGCCTGCTCGCCCTCCAGCTCCCGCTCCGGGGACAGCTCGAACACCGCCTTTTCTA
Organism: Steroidobacter sp.; assembly: GCF_016790065.1. GTDB lineage: Bacteria > Pseudomonadota > Gammaproteobacteria > Steroidobacterales > Steroidobacteraceae > Steroidobacter. The sequence continues at coordinate 34,497 of NZ_JAEUPY010000487.1, read as the reverse complement.
CCGAGGCTGTCATGAAGCCGCGCCGGGAGCGGACTCGCAACCGGTCTGTTGCTAAATTAGCGGCGGTCTTGAATAGGAACGCGCGCAGGTAGCTCACGGCTTCCTCATGATCCAGGCTCAGCAGCCTGACGTAAGCCTCCTGAGCGACTTCGGCCGCCTCCTGCTTCGACCCCAGCCGCGCGGCGATGAAGCGGACCAGCGAATCGTTGTGCTCCCGGAAAATGCGTTCCACGTCGCTGACACGCGTATCGCCCCGCAAAGGCGGCAACTCCGGCGACGGCGGATTCAGGCGGGAACCGGCTGACATCGCAGTAAGACGCTCAGCGGCCTGTTTACTGTCATCCGGCATGAACTATTTTTTCAGGGCGCAGGTTTAGAAGTCGTAAGACACCCCGAAGCGATAGGTCCGAGGCTCGCCGGGCATCACAAAGGTACGTCCGTAGGACGCGGGGAAATAGTCTTCCTGGGTCAGGTTACTGACATTGAATCGTAGCGTGTACCGATCCCGATCGTAGGATACGCCGGCATCGCAGACCGTATACGACGGCAGCTCGAAGGCGTCACTTTCAGCCCCCACGTACTTCAGATCGCCCGCCTGCGCGCTGTAGTGACGCACGCCGGCGCTGAATCCAAGACCGCGCAGCAAGCCATCTGCGATGACGTACTTGGTCCAGATATTGAAGCCGTTCTTTGGAATGTTGACCGTCGGCGAGCCGACCACGAGCTCGTTGTCGCGAGTGATTTCAGCGTCGGTGTATGAGTAGTTGGCGATCACTTCCCACGTCGGCGTGATGCGTACCACCCCGTCGATCTCCACGCCGCGGCTGCGCTGCTCGCCGGTGGTGATGAACACATACTCTTCGGAGTTCGGATCGTCGGTGGCGATGTCCTGGCGCGTCAGCTGATACACGGAAATGGTGCCGGCCAGTCGGTCGCCGAACAGTTCGGTCTTCAGGCCGATCTCGAATTGCTCGCCGGTTTCGGGCGGCAGCGGGTCGCCAGCGGCCGTGACATAGCCGCCCTGCGGCTGGAACGACTTCGCATAGCTGGCAAACACGTTGGCGCCGGGCACTACCTTGAAGGTGACGCCGGCCCGCGGCGTGAACTTGCGGTCCTTGGCATCGTTGTCTTCAGTCCAGTCGTAGCGGCCGCCGAACAGCACCGAGAAACGATCGGTCAGCTCGACCTGATCTTGAAAGTAAGCACCGACGCGTTTGAGTCGGGTCGGAATCAGCCGGCGTACCGAGAAATCCGGCACCACTTCGCCGTATTGCGGATCGAACAGATCGATGGGCGCCAGGCCCGGGCCGGAAAAGCTGTAGTACGCGAAGCCTTGTTGCTGGTCGAATCGATAGTAGTCGATGCCACCCACCATGGTGTGCCGTGCGCTGCCGGTGGCCACCTTGGCAATCAGCTGATTGTCGACTGCGTAAGCCGTCGCCTCGACCTTTTGCTTGCGTGCATAACGATTCAACGTGCGCAGGTCTTCATCGACATACCACGGATAGATGGCCTGGAAGTCGACGTCGATGCTGCTGGCACGTGCCATTTGTCGAAACGACAGCGCGTCGCTGAAGTCGTGAGTGAAATCCCAGCCCGCCTGGCGTCGCTCGATGTCGGCGCCATCACGAAACGTCGGTTCGCCGATCGCGCGCGTGCGTGGAATGTTGCCGGCGGGATTGGGCAGCACCGTGCCTTCGGCCGGCAGCGGTTGCGCAATGCCGGTGTCTTCGCTGATGAACTGACCCAGCAAGGTGAGATGCGTGGCATCGCCGATATCCCACGTGAGTGCAGGCGCGAGGAAATAACGCTTGGCCAAAGCGACGTTGTCCACGAAGCTGCCGTGTTCGCGATAGAGAGCATTCACTCGCAGCGCCACTCGCTCGCCGATTTGCGTGTTACCGTCGACGCCGATGTCCATGTAGTCGTCGCTGCCAGTAGAAGCTTCGAGATGCAGAAACTGATCGCGCTTGGGCCGCTTGCTCACCAAGTTGACCAGACCGCCGGCGGGCGACTGACCGAACAGGCCCGACACCGGACCTTTCAACACCTCGACCTGTTCCATGCCGAACAGCTCTTCCTGGGTCCAGAAGGTCTGATCGGCGAGCAAGCCGTCGAGGAAAGTGAAGCCGCTCGAATCGAAACCGCGGATACGATAGAAATCGAAGCCCTGAAAGTAGCCGCCCGGGACCACGCCGCCGGCATTGCGTAACGCATCCTGCAGCAGCACGACGTTCTGATCGCTGAGCAGTTCGCGATCGATGATGGTGACCGACTGCGGCAAGTCGATGAGTGCCACAGGGAGTTTCGCACCCTGCGCCGGCCGCGTCATCGCATGACGTTTGGCGAGCACAGTAATGGCTTCGAGTGTGTCTCCTTCCTCCGCGTCAGCGCCCGCCGAAGCGCCTTGCGCCAGCGTAGCGGTCGCTGCAAAGGCCAACACCGTGGTCGCACCGACGGACCAGAAAGAACGAGCAGCCATCGTCATGTCGCAGTCTCCCAAATTGTATTCGTTGCCTGCGAATCCCTTCTTGGCGCTTGCCTGCGCGAATGACGCGCGGCGGTGTGTCGAGATAAAAACTTACCAGCGCCTCTTGGCTCATCCTGTCTTGTCCGGCACGGGCGGTATCGCGAGAGGGCCAATGCAGGCGCACTTGCTTCCGATGTGCGGCGCGCTGTGCCACATTCGCAACGCCCTTCCCCCGGACCTCGTGCGTGATCTCGATGAAAACATTCGCGTCACATGCCCTCGCGCTCGTAGCGCTACTGACTTGGGTCAGCTCCGCCACAGCCGAGCACAGCGCGGAAGTGCCCGAAATTACCGCCATCCGCTCAGCGACGCCGGAGACACGAGCTGCAGCGGTGGCGGCACTCTGGAGCGCAGTGGAAAAGCGTGGCACACCGCTGTTGGAGTCAGTGCCGGGACAACCGGAACAGATGCGCACAACCTTCCTGTGGCGACAAACCGAGACGGACAACGAAAGCAACGTCGGTCTGATCGCCAGCTTCGCTCCCGGCGGCAGCCGACAAGTCGTGCCCTTCGAACGCTTGCCGGGCACCGATGTGATGCAGACCAGCTTACTCGTCGACGCACGCGCTCGATATCGGTACTACTTGGCTTGGCCTCGCGGGCGCAATGACGACCCGCAGGCTGTCTGGCGCATGCAGGCGAATGGACTGACGTACGAACTGTTTGCAGATCCTCGCAGCCAACATCGTTATGTCGACGATTTCGATGGCGCACCCACACCGACCTCGTACTTCGAAGGTCCGTCCGCGCCAGCCGAAGCTTGGCTGCAACCCGATCCCTCGATCGCAGCCGGTGCCGTCGACACCTTCGAGATCACCAGCGCCATCCTCAACAACCGCCGACGCGTGTCCGTGTATACACCGCCCGGCTACGCACGAAGCTCCAAGCGCTTGCCGCTGCTGGTGCTGTTCGATCGCGAGGGCTACCTGCTCTCAGTACCGACGCCCACGATTCTGGACAACTTGATTACGGACGGCACATTGCCGCCGCTGGTCGCCGTGTTAGTGAGCGCCATCGACAACACCCGTCGCAGTGAGGAACTGGCGGCGAACGCGCAGTTCGCAAAGTTTGTGGTCGATGAGTTGCTACCTCGCGTACGGAAAAATTATCGAGTGACACGCGACCCACGACTCACCGTGGTTGCCGGCTCGAGTCTCGGCGGTCTTTCGTCGGCTTACCTTGGCTACCTGCATCCAGAAACATTCGGCAACGTGCTGTCCCTGTCGGGTTCGTATTGGTGGCATCCATCAGCCGACGGCGAACACTCGACGGCTCAGGGCAGCGGCTGGTTGCCGCACCAGTATGCGGCACGCCCACGACTGCCCTTGCGCTTTTACCTGGCAGTCGGCAGCGCAGAAGGCGAGCCCATGCTGGCACCGAATCGGCTGTTTCGCGACGTGCTCACCGCCAAAGGCAATCCGTTGCGCTACGACGAGTTCCAAGGCGACCACAGCTATCTGAATTGGCGCAATGGCTTGGTGGAAGGCCTGAGTTTCCTGCTGCCCCGGCCAAGCCCGTGACCTCATCGTCGGCGCCGATTGCGTTACGACCCGGGCGCGCCTATAACCGTGATCATCGGTCACGGGTCGATCCGTCTTCGCCTGCAAAATTCATGGTTTCGAAGCGCACCCCCGCCAAGCTCCAAGACATTCCCCGTCCGCTAGCTGCGCTAGCCGAAGAGTATTCCGCGGGCCATGTCGAACCCACGCATCAACATCTTCGCGGCCAGTTGCTCTATGCCAGCAAGGGCGTGATGTCCGTGCTCACTCCGGCTGGCGGCTTTGTCGTGCCGCCCGAGCGTGCGGTTTGGCTGCCGCCGATGACTCCGCATGAAGTGCGTTGTCCCCAGAATGTTTCGCTCCGGACGCTATACATCGATTGCCAATCCAACCCACGCCTGCCCAGCAGCTGTTGTGTCATCGAAGTGTCGGTGTTGCTGCGTGCCCTGATCGACGCCGCGGTCGATATCCCGTTGGAATATGATTTTGCCGGGCGCGAAGGTCACATCATGGCGCTGATCCTCGATGAGATCGGCGCGATGCCGGTCGCCCCGTTGTCCGCTCCCATCCCCGCAGATCCTCGCCTGGCTCGCATTTGCCGCACGTTGTTTCGAGAGCCGGCACAGAATCAAACACTCGCCTATTGGGCACGAGCCGCGGGCATGAGCCGACGCACCCTGACGCGACTGTTCCGACGCGAGACCGGCATGAGCTTCGCCGCTTGGCGTCAGCAAGTCCGCCTGCTCGAAGCCTTGTCACGACTGGCGGTCGGTCAACCCGTCACCGCCGTGGCGCTCGATGTGGGTTACCTGAGCCCGAGCGCCTTCACCGCCAGATTTCGTCAGACCTTCGGCACCACACCCACCCACTACTGCACCCAGGGCATCGACGCCGAAGCCGGCGTCGCCGCCCACATGCCCAATCGCCCGCCCAGGCGTCGTCCAGGGATTGCAGCGTAAGCGGCTCCTCAGGCCGGCCCGCGCAGCTTGCGCCAGCGCGAGTACTGCTCCGCTTTGTCGGGGCTGGCATCTTCGCTATTCAGCAGCCAGAAACGGAACCAATCGATACTGCGCTCAGCGATCGCCCGCTTGTGCTGAGGTTGCCATTTGATGTGGTACTCGTCCGGGAACACATAGGTCTCCACCGGCTTGCCGGCATCCAGCAATGCAATGTGAATTGGCAGCGTCGCGAGTAGCTCGGCGTCCGGCGCCTGGATCAGCAACGGCGTGGTGACCTTGTCGGTGTTGTACACGATGGAAGCAACCCGACCGCGTTCCGATACCTGCTCTGCATTCTGGGCGCCGAGCGCATATTTGATCATCTCGTTGCGGTACCAGGTGTTCGGATTCAGATAGAAATATTGCGGCCGTGACCAGGCACCGCTGACCGCCGCCGCGGCGAAGCGTGTGGAGTTGAACAGCATGAACTCCACATTGTCCGCACCATGACTCAGCCCTGTGACACCGACCCGACGCGGATCGATGATGCCGCGCTGATCGAGCTGGTCGATGACGATGTCGAGTGCACTCAGATCCATGCGTCGCTCATGTCCGTCGCGCAGCGATGCCTCGATCCACGCCCCGAGGTTCTTGGGGTCATTGCGCATGTTGAAATTCGCATCCGTGGGGCAATCGAAACTCAACACCGCCATGCCGGCAGCCGCCAGCGGATAGATGGGGTACTCATCGCCTACGCCGCCGTTGAGAAAGCCGCGCGAGCGGTACTGAACGATCACCAGGGGATAACGGCGACCGGGCTGGTAGTCCGGCGGCAGCACCAGATGTCCGAACGTCGGATTGCCGAAAGCGTCGTGCCATTCCAGCAGCTCGACCTTGCCCAGGTCGAAGCGTGCGAAGTCCGGATTGGGATCGAGCACCGTGCGCAGCTTGCCGCGCTCGAGGTCGATGCTGACGAGACGGTTCGGCAGCGTGGGCGACTCGTACAGACAAACCAGTCGGCCTTGCGCCAACTTGCAGGCATCGAGTTGGTCCTCAGTGCGATACACCTGGCGAGGTGCGCCACGCTTATCCGGTGCCCACACATAGAAGACGCTGAAACGATTGGCATGGCCTTCGCGACGGCGGAACACGATCTGGTCATCGCGCCACCACACGTCGTTCAACCGACCGTGACAGGCGGGCGCGTCGCATCGCTTGCCATCCACATAGAGCGTCAGCGGCGGATGCAGACCAGGAAACTCGCGAGGATTCTCATTCTCCAGCCACGCGCTGCGCGAGCCGGCCAAGTTGCGAATGACTTTCTGCACTTGCCGAGTTGAGTCGAGTCCTGCAACTGCCGCCGGCCGCTTGCGCAACGAGTAGCCTTCTTGCTCGTCGCTAGTGGCGCCGCGTTCTTGCCCTGACGCCAGCTCCAGCACGCGTAGCGTGGTGCTACATTGCCTCGATCCGCTCTGCGCAGGAGCCTGTTCACGCTTGCAGATCGGCCACAGTGGCTTGCGACTCGCATCCGGCATGAATCGATCGTCGAGCAAGTAGCCTCGATCCCCCTCCTCCTGCTCCGCCGCCAACATCGCCTCGTGCTCACGGCCAGTCTCGAAGTACAACGACTCACCATTCGCGGACCATTCGAACTCCATGACATCCGCCGAGCCGTGCGTCAGTTGTTGCTGAGTTACGCCATCGGCACTGCTACGCCAGAGCTGCACAGTGCCAGCATCCTTGCGCAGATAAGCAATCCATCGCTCATCCGGCGACCATTGCACGGTAGGCGCGACACGCCCGCCCATCAGGGCGCCCTCATCGCTGCGATCCAAAATGACGTCGCCACCCTCGCCGACGCGAATCGGTGGGCCCCCGGCGATGGCTACGACATGCCAGCTCGATCGATAGGTGCGAGCAGCAAAGTCCGCCTGCTGCAGCTGAAATGCCACCGACTTGCCACTCGGCGACACGCCTAGCGTGCCCCCGAGCGCGCGCAATTCGACCAAGTCAGCCGAACTGACGCGAGGCTGCTCCGCACTCAAACCCTGGCTCGATGTAGCGCTCGCCGCATCGAGAGTGAGCGCAGTCAGAAGCACACCGCAAACCAACGACCATTGAATCTTCATAGCGAGCACCTCAGAACTGCACGCCGAAGTGCGCGGTGACGAATCGACCGCGGATGTCGTATTGCGCGGGGTCGTAACCGATGTACCCCGAGCGATGATCCGAGTAGCGAGGCAGCGAATCGAGCGCGTTGACCACGCTCAGCTGCAGATAGGCATCCCGCAAATAGCGATTGTTGGCGGCGAACGCACGACCGAGGTCATATTTGGTCGACAGATCGAACAACCAGAAATCGCCCAACTCGCGCCTGGACACGCCAGCGAGCGGGTAATCGGCATACGCCCCCAAATAGCGCCCCGCCACGTTTACCGAGTAATCCCCGAGCGACCACCCCAGACTCAGCACGCCCTTCCAACGCGGTCCCCAGGCATCGTCGTCGGCCTTGCTCAGTCGATCGGTCATCGGCAAGCCCGGCAGGATGGCCGCGTCGTATTGATACATCTGGCTCACCCGCAACCCGGGCTGCCAAGTGCCCGCGGCGGTCGATAGCGAATAGCTCACATCGAAGTCGAACCCGGAAACTTGCAACTCGCCGAAATTCACAAAGCCGACCGACACTGCCTGGATTGCTCTCGTAACCGGATCACGCGTCACGTAGCCGGGAAACAGCGCCTCGTAGTCGACGATAGTCTGTGGATCCAGCACGGTGGTGCGGTCGTACTGCTTGATCTGCCACCAGCTCAACGAGGTTTCCAATCCATCGATCTGCGTGGGCGACCACACCAGGCCGGCCGACAACGACTCGCCGCTCTCAGGCTTCAAACCGGGCGCGCCGCCGTAACTATAGATGTAACTCACCGACTCGCCGCCACGCTGAGGATCGGTCACGCAGCACTGGTTGTCGGCGGTGTACACCGGGTAATACAACGAAATCAGGCTCGGCGCCTTGAACGCTTCGGCGTACGCGGCTCTCACCAGCAAGCTTTGCCAGGGTCGAAATTCGAGCGCCAATTGCGGCGTGGTGTGGCCGCCGAAATCATCGTAGTGGTCGTAACGAAGCGCACCGCTCAAAGCCAGCAGGTCACCAGACTGTGCTGTGGCACCCGCGATGATCGGTACGTGAATCTCCGAGAACACCGACGCCACTTGGCGGTCATAGGTGAAGTTGTAGGCTGAGTCGGTGGAATAGCTCGCCGTCTCACGCCACTTCAAATCGTTGCGGACGTACTCGGCGCCGAGCACCACGCTCACATCGCCGGCCGGCAGCGCGAACGCTGTGCCGCGCACGAAGCCATTGACGATGCGGCTACGATCGGACGTGTGCAAGTTGAATTCCGTGAAGATCGATCGCAACAGTGCATCCGAAGCCGAAGCGCCGGTGGTGAACAGGTTCAATGCCGTTGCCGGATCGGACGAAGCCAGCGCCGCCGCACGATTGGCTACGTTGAGCGCGCCGCCGCGTTGATCTCCGAATACTTTCTCCCCCGCCTGCCACGCCGCGACTTCCCATTTCCAGTCGCTACCGAACGTACCGCGGGCGCCGATCAGCGGCCGCATGAAGTCGACGTCAGTCTCCACACCGGCGAGCGCGCCAGCCGAGTTGAAGCGATAGCTCACCAACACGTCCTGGCCAAACGGATTGAACGCGTTCGAGGCGGGCACGCGCGTCCTGTTCAACGTCCAGTGAGTGAATCCGAATTCCTGATTCTGTCGCGTGTACAGGAACTCTGCGAACAGCTCGACTTGCGGCGTCAACTGATAGCTGCCGAAGCCGAAGACACTGGCCCGCCGCGCGATGGGAATGAGTGCGCGCTCGCTCGTATAGCGGCAGCGATTGACCGCTCCGGCAACAAAGTCACCGCTCTCGGTCATGGCCGCCGTCGGCGAGTTCAAGCCAGGCAGGTTACTACCATCCACCGAATACACCGTGCCTGGATTACAGCGATCGATCAGAGTGCCGTACGCGTTGCTCGACACGATGCTGCGCTCGGTGCCGACCAGATCGCTGCGTTGGTAGTAGCTACCGATTAGGGAGATTGCGCCGCGGTCGCTACTCGCGCCCCAAGCCACGTCCGCCGATTTCTCATCGATGCCGGAAGCCCGGCCGTAACGAACATTACTTTGTACGCCGTCGATCTCTTTTTTAAGAATGATATTGACCACACCCGCCAGCGCGTCCGAACCGTACACGGCCGACGAGCCTTCGGGCACCACCTCGACGCGCTCGATCACTCCCGAAGGAATGTTGTTCAGATCGAGATATCCGCCGAAGCCCGCGGTGGTGCTGCCGCCGGTGACGCGACGACCATTGACCAGCACCAACGTCGTGCCCACCGGCAAGCCGCGTAGCCGCACGGTGCTTTCACCGAAGTAGGTGGCGGAAGAGTTTTCAGGACTGGCGAGCGAAATCTCCGGCAGCGTGCTCAGAAAATCGGCGACCGTCATTTGGCCGCTGCGCTCGATGTCACGGCGGGTGTAAATGTTGACCGGCACCGGGCCTTCGACACCGGCGCGCGACAGGCGAGAGCCGGTGACGAGTATTTCTTCAACGTCGCGTGCGCTTTCGTTCGACAGTGGCGCTGGGCCCACCAGCCACACGCCCTGGGAACCTCTGCGAAAAGCGATGCCGGTGCCTACCAACAGCCGCCGCAAGGCGGCCTCTGCTGTGAATTCACCGATGAGCGGCTGACTGGTCTTGCCTGCCAACCTCGCGGCATCGAACGACAGCTGCTGGCGCGCCAGGCGCGCAAACATCTGCAACGCGTCGCTGAGCGGCTGCGCTGGAATATCGAGCCGATAGCTCTCGGTTTGAACTTCGGCGGCAGCACCGGTCTGCGCAGCGACGATCGCGGGTGAGCACAAGGCCAGCACCGCTGCAGTGATACAAGGGCGAGAAAATATGACGGCCACGAAACTTTCCCCATTTGTTTGTTTGATGCCAGAGCCTGCGCTCCGAAATATTTTCAGTCGCGCATGCCAAGTAGACGCATCAAACAGAAAAGTTCGTCAGCGAGTGCTGCGGAACACGCGCCGGCCCGCCACCTCATCGACACGCACCGGGAACACGCCGGTCACGCCCTCGATGAAGGCCTCTGGCTCCCCGGCCGCGAACACGCCGCTGATGCGCACGGTCGCGGCTTGCTCATCGCCGATCTCGAGGGGCACGTTGGTGTAGCGATTCATTCGTTCGACCGCCGTGGCCAACGGCTCGTCATTGAAGGCAACCTGACCGGCTTCCCACGACGCGGCACGCAACAAATCGACAGGTTGAGTTTGCGCGACGGCCTGCTCAGTCGGTGCAATCAGCTCGCGCCCCGGCAACAACCCCGGATCGCGCTGGTGGCGAGTGGCGGCGGTGATCGTCACCGGCTGCAACGTTTCCGTGGCCAGCACTTCGACCGCGCCTTCGTACAACACCACGCGCACTTTCCGGGAGAGCAGCTCGACGCTGAATTGGGTTCCTGTCGCCACCACCATCTTGTCGGCTGCGCTCACACTGAAGGGTCGCAATGGATCTTTGGCGACCTGGAACTTGGCACGGCCCCGACGCAACGACAAGTCACGGCGATTGCCGTTGTAACGCACGGCGACTTCACTCTGTGCGTCCAGAGTCAACATCGAGCCGTCCGCCAGTGCAATCACCTGCCGTTCACCGATGCCAGTGACGTAGGTCACGGGTGCGAAGCGCACCCACAACGCGGCGCCGATGAGAATCACAACAAGCGACGCCGCGATCGACACGTAACGCCAGCGATGGCTCGTGCCACGACTCCAGCTTGCCGCTTCCGCACGGCGCAGCTTGTCCAAAGCGCTGCGCCTCATCTCGATGAGCTGCGGCGACAGATGACTGCGCTCCAATGCCTGCCAAACCCGCGCGGCATCCTCGAACGCGAGCGCATTCTCCGGGTCGGCTGTCCAGACGTCGAAGTCGCGACGCGCCTCAACCGACAAATCACCTTCGGCGAGGCGCAGGCACCACTGACTCGCCTGCTGCACGCGATCCGTCGCCGTGATCATGTCTTTTCCCTCACTCGCTGAATCAAATGCGAAATGGCGCGCGACAGATGGCGATCGACGCTGCTCACGGACATGCGCAACGCTGCGGCGATGGCGCGCTTGTCCACGTTTTCCAACCGATACAGGATGAAGGCCGTGCGAGTCGCTTCCGGCAGTTCGCTCAAGGCGTCGCCCAGATCCGCCAAGATCTCGCGACCCACCGCCACCCGCAGCGGATCGAGCTGATCGATACCGACGCTCTCCGAGGCCAGCGCGTCGACCCGATACTCGAAACGCACCTTTTCGCGGCGTTGCCGGTCCCGCAACAGGTTGCCGGCCATGCTGAAGATGTACGCCTCAGCCGACTGCATCTGCTCGCGATTCATCCCGGCGAGGCGCGCGAACACCTCTTGAGTCAGGTCCTCCGCCTCGGCGCGATTACCCACCCGGCGCAGAAAGAACGCCATCAGGCCGGGCCGGAAGGTCCGGCTCAGCCGATCGAACGCCTGTTTTTCCACGGGCGGGAGACTGTCGCTGGCAAGCACAACCTGGTTCCGCTTGGGGCCCCTGCATAATAAGACGCACCAGTGCGGTAAGTTACTCAGCAAAACAGCGCCGAGTGGCTGGCGAGAGGCTACACTTTGCCGGGAGGGGGCCAACTATGTTCTGTATCGCCGATGTTCTGTCTGCCGAGCAGTTGCGTGAAGTGCGCCGGCTGCTGGCCGAGCAACCGTACCAATCCGGCAGCAAGACTGCGGGCTGGGCGGCGACGCTGGTCAAGAACAACGAACAGCTCGACCCCAAGGGCAAGCATTTCGAGAAATTGCAGCAGTTGATCGTCGCGGCGCTGGCCGCCAACGAAGTGTTCACGCTTGCCGCCATGCCCAAGGCGCTGCGCCCCATCACCTTCAGCCGTTACACCAGCGGCATGGGCTATGGCGATCACGTCGATAACGCGCTGATGGGCGAAGGCAATCGGATCCGCTCGGACCTGTCGTTCACGCTGTTTTTATCAGCGCCCGGCGACTATGAAGGCGGCGAGCTGATGATCGAGGACACCTTGGGCACGCACGATCACAAGCTCGATGCCGGTGCGTTGGTGCTCTACCCTTCGGATACGGTGCATCGAGTGGCAACCGTGACCTCAGGAGTGCGGCAGGTTGCGGTGGGTTGGGTGCAGAGCCTGATTCGGGATCCGCGTCAGCGGCAGATTCTGTTCGACCTGGAAGTCCTGCGACGCCAGCTGTTTCAGCAGACCGGCAAGACCGCGCAGTTCGATTCGTTGTCCAAGTCCTGCTCCAATCTGTGGCGAATGTGGGCTGAGCCCTAGTAGCAGTCCTGGTGAACCAGAGCGATGCGGCTGAACCGAAGGTTCCAACCGCATCGCCCGGATGCGCTACTAGTTGTGAGCCAGCTTGGTCAGCTGCTTGCCCTTCACCAGCTTCATGCCCTTGCCGTCGATCTTGCCGTTGGCATCGAACAGCGCGATGTCGTCCAGCAGGATGGTGACGTACTGGCAGGACTGCTTGGCGCCGCCCTTCCATTTGATGTCCAGGCACAGCTGATGATTCTTGATGGACCAGGTGCCTGCCGTCGGTGCCACCGGAATCTTCCAGCAGGTCTTGCCGTCCGAGGACATGGAGTAGCCCTCGCCTTCCACGAAGCCCTTCGGACACTTGCTGGCTTCGCCCAGCTTCTCGAACGAGGACGAGGTGCCGGAGAGCGTGCCGTCAGCGGCGAAGAAGTAGTCGTAGTGCCATTTCATGGTCAGGGTGTTGCCCTTCACCACTTTCTCGATCTCCGGACCGGTGAGCGCCGGCGCGACCACGGAAGGCCACATCGGCGTGAGGCCGGCACCATCTTCTCCGCCTTCACCGGCGAAGATCTTCTTCAGCGCGTCGTCCAGGTTGCCCTGAAAGGTCGGCGCGACTGCGTCCGTGCCGCTAGGAGCAGCCGTTGCCGCCTGCACCATCACGGCGCCAGCAGCCAATGTCACGCACGTACCCAAGCCAGACCAGATTTTTCGCGATCGAATCATTGTTGTGAGCTCCTCTACGAGGCCGTTAATTTGCAGCAGACGGACTCGGCAATGTGCCACTCAATGTCGCTACCTGTCCTCCGTGGGATCACTGAGCATGAGCGGCCGGATTCGTGGCAGGCCTGGCCTCTCGCATCTGCCGCCAGCGCCGAGACAGCCCAGCCGATGGGTCAAGGATTGTTTTTGATCACCAACGGCGCCCGGGAACCGTCTCCTTGGGATTGGGCTCGGGCACCGGCACATGCGGCGCGATGACGACCGCGCCGTTTTCCAGAATGACGTGACCATCGCGGATCACCAACGACACGCGACGCAGATCGTCCAGCGAGCGATCCGGCTGGCCATCGACGACGATCAAGTCGGCCAACTTGCCAGGTTCCAGCGTGCCCAGCTTGTCGGCCATTCCCAGAATCTCCGCACTGGTGCGCGTGCCTGCCACCAATGCTTGCTCGATGCTGAAACCCGCGGCGACGAATTGCTTCAACTCCGTAATGTAGGCATGCGGCAAGTAGCGAAACCAATCGCTCACCAGGTCCGTGCCCACGCCGAGCCGGATCCCGGCACGCTTCAATTTGCGTAGCATCTCGAAGTTGCTGTCCTTGGAGAAATCGAAGCGGCGCGAGGTCGAGCCGAAGTACCCGCCCGCCAGATCGAAGATGTATATGTAGGGCACCAGCGTCGGCACCGAGGCGGTTCCCTTGCGCGCCATCAATTGGATGGTCTCGTCGCTGCGAGGTAAGGGATGTTCTATTGTGTCGGCGCCAGCCTCGACCGCCCATTGGATGTAGAACGTCTCCGCATCCACGGTCACCTTCAGACCCAGCGTGTGCGCTTCATCCACTGCGGCCGCCACTTCATCCCGCGAGTAGTGACTGGCTAGCTTGATCAGGTCAGCGCCGCGCTTGAACTGCTCGCGAACCGCTTCGCGCCAGTCATCGGCGCCGGAGGCTTCCCGAACTGCTGCATGAGGTTGCTGATGGCAACCGGTCTGCCACAGCTCTTCAGCACCATGCCCACCCGTTCCCGTAATCAGCTGGCCAGCTGCAAACACTCGCGGACCAGGAATGCGGTTCTCAGCAACCCATTGCTTCAATCGAAACGGTGCGTTACCCACCGAGGCCACGTCTCGGACGCTGGTAATACCGGACTCAGTGTAGAAGCGCAGCCGCTCCATGCCGCGCAGCGTGGCCGACTCACCTTCGTTTTCCTGCTGCTGGGATACACCGGGCTCGGTGTACGTGAGATGAGTATGCAAGTCGATCAATCCAGGCATCACCGTCTTGCCGGCAGCGTCGGTCACTCGTGCGTTCGCCGGCCACTGGTTCACTCCCGGCGGCAGCACGGCGACGATGCGATTTCGCTCGATGACCACGGTGGCGAGGCGTGCCGCGCTGCCCGTGCCATCGAACACGCGGCCGCCGCGAATGACCAGACTTCCCTCCGGACCTCGCGGCGCCGGAGAGACTGGCACCCGACGCGGATCATCCGATACCGCAGTGGATGAATTCAGCCACGGCCGACGGTTATCGGGCCCTTGCTGTGCCAGAGCCGGCACAGCGGAGAGCATTGCCAGCAGCAAGCAGGCCGGCCGGAGCGAACAGAGCGTCATCTCAATTCTTTCTCGCTTGCAGTCTGCCGTACTTTTTCAGAATGGCTCGAAGTTCGTCGTGGGGAAGCGCGACCAGACCAAAGCCACCGACGCCCGTGATCGACGTTGCGTTGATCATCGCGTTGGTGATCGCCTCTTCCGTCGCCTGCACCGCCGCCTCGAAGATCGGTGTCAGCTGATCGTTGGGATGAATGCGCACCGTCTTCGGCTTCATCTCCACGCTTTCGATATTCGGGTTGGCGGTAGAGAACGCGATGAAGATGTCGCCCGAACCGTCGCTACCCGCGTCCCCCATGCGTCCCATCCCGGCGGCCGGCCGCTTGGCGAGACGTTTCAGTTGATGGGGCAACAACGGTGCATCGGTCGCCACGACGACGATGATGGAGCCATCGCCGGTTTCGGCACGGTTGGGACGTCTGCCGTCCGCAGTTCGCTGCTGGCCAGGGATGCCCGGCAAGTATTTGTCTGCCAGCGCTTCGCCAACCGGTGCACCGCCGATGCGCAGCCATTGCCGCTTACCGAAATTACATTGCACCAGTACGCCGACCACGAAGCTCTGCGACTCGACTTGAACGACCCTGGAAGCCGTGCCGGTGCCACCCTTGAAGCCGAAACACGCCATGCCGGTGCCGCCGCCGACGTTGCCTTGTGCAACGGGCCCGGGACGCGCGCTGGCGATCGACGCCAGCGCGTGCTCGCGAGTCACATGAAAGCCGTTGATGTCGCTGATGAAGCCGTCATAGGTTTCTCCCACCACCGGCACGAACCAGTCGCCCGGCCATTGGTTGCTCACCAACCATTGCACTACCGCGTCGCGCACCACGCCAACGCTGTGGGTATTGGTGATCATCACCGGTCCATCGATATAACCTCGTTCCTCGAGCCACACCGTGCCGGTCATCTCACCCGCTGCGTTGCTGGTTTCCCAACCTGCAAACACTGGCGTCGTAGAGTGCTTTCCGCGCGGCAGAATCGCGGTCACTCCGGTACGCACAATGCCTTTGCTAGCATCGAGATGACCCTCTCCCTCGATCAACGTGACGTATCCCACCTCGACGCCGTCGACGTCGGTAATCGCGTTGTAGCGCCCGGGCGTGCCGGCGAACGGCACGCCCAGGTCACGAGCTTGCACCGCTTCGGCCTGCAAAGCCGGTGACATTGCACAGGCTACGAGCAGCGACATCGTTGCCAGCCGGCGCAACACTGCCTCGTTATTCCATTTCATCTGTGATCTCAGTGTTGTCCCAGTTTTGGCTCAGAGCCGGTATTCGAGTTGCACGCCGATGGTGCGGGGCCGAATCCTGGCCTCACGCTGCGGATTGAAGGGGAAGTGCGTCACCACCGGATCTTCATCGAACAAGTTGTCCGCAAACAGCGAGATGGTCCAGTTGGCGGGCGCTTCGACGGCCAGCTCCAGTCGAGTCAGTATCACGTCATCGGCGATGGCCAGAATCCTTCTCGGACCGGACACAGTGCTGTAGAGCCGCGGGCTGGTGTAATTCACTGAGGTGAGCAGCGAAGTGTTCCAGCCTCGCGACGAAGTCGGAAACGCATAGTCCAGCGACAGACCGGCGTTGTACTTCACTGAGTCCACCAGCCGATCGCCTTTGTCGAACCACAGAATGCCGTTGGTGAAGACTTTGCTGTCGAACGCCAGATCGTTCCATGCAAAGTTCAGATCGACATTCAGATCTCGAATGGGTTCGAAGCCGAGGCGCAGTTCAGTGCCAACACCGCTGGCGCTCTGGCCGTTCGTCAATGCCGAGAAGGTTGGGCCGCTCGGCGGTACGACCACGCGGCTCAGCTGCAAATCCTTCCAATCGATATAGAACACCGCCACGTCGTACTTGAGTCCGCCGTCGAACCAGCGGCCCTTGGAACCGACTTCGTAGCTGTTCAACGAATCCGGATCGGCCGCCGGCAGGTCGGGCACCACGGCGAGCGTCAACTCATTCTGGTTGCGGCCGCTGCGAAAGCCCTGCGCATAGGAGGCGTAGAACATCGCGTCGTCACTGGGAAACCAGCTCAGCACGGTGCGGGGCGTGACTTTTTCGAACGTGTCTTCGACCGGGCCAGCCGCCGTGTTGAGATTGTCGACGCTGACGGTGTCTCGGAAATAGCGTGCGCCTAAAGAGAGCTGCAACCGATCGTTCATGAAGCGGCGAGAGAGTTCGCCGTAGACCGCGATCGACTCCGACCGGTATTCATCGTTGGCGAACGGAAAGATGCCGGGCCCCTCCACGCGGATGGCGGAGAACTGCTGAAAGATCGTGTCCTTGGCATCTCGATACATCGCACCGCCCGACCAGCCCCACGGCCCCGTGGAGGTGGAATTGAACGTGAACTCCTGAGCGAATACCTTGGCGCCAAGATCGGTGAACAATGAGTTCTGGTTCGGGATGTAACGCAGATCGAGTTCGCTGTCGTTCTGGTAGTCGATGTAACTAGTGGCGCTGCGCATGGCCACATCGGCAAACCGGTAGTCGATCACCGCTCCCAAGACATCGTAGTCGAACGACAAAGGCTCGAGCCGCGCCGAGGCGTTGACGCGACCGTCCAATCCCATATCGGGACTGCCCGTTTGAGTTTTCGAATGCCAGCCTGACAGCGTGAACGACAAATCGTCGGTCACTTGAGCTTTGAGCTTCAGGCGCAGATTGGTGACTTCCCGATCGTTGGCGTCCTTGACGCCGGCGTTGGGCCGATCGATCCAACCGCTGTAATCGCTGAATCCCGCCGTCGCGCGTGCCGCCACCTTGCCGCTCACGATGGGAATGTTGACCGACAGATCGCCGCGATAGTTCTCGCCACCGTCTTCGGTGCTGGAAAGCAGCGTGCGCGCCTTCAAACCGAAAGCTTCGAGATCCGGATCGCTGGTCTTGATCAGCACCACGCCATTGAGCGCGTTGGCGCCGTAGAGCGTTCCCTGCGGTCCGCGCAACACTTCGACGCGAGCCAGATCGAACGAGCCTGCGTCCGGCAGCACCGCACTGCTCACGAATCCGAACGGAATGTCGTCGATGTAGTAACCGACAGTGCTGGCGCCAGAAAACAATGGATAGTTCACCGAGGCGCCGCGGATCGAAACAGAAGCGCCGCCCGTCTGTGTGGCTTCGTAAAGACCGACGCCCGGCACTTTACTGAGCTCGCCCAGCACACCCAAAGAGTGCGACTTGTCGAGTTCCTGCCCACTGATCACGGACATGGAGATGGGCACGTTCTGCAGACTCTCCTCGCCTCGTCTTTGCGCCGTGACGATGACTTCTTCTTCAGCCATGCTCCGGGTTTGTTGTCCGTCAGCCTTGGCCGCTTCCGAACCTGCCCCAGCCTGCGCCAAGCGCATGGTTCCGGAGGTATGAGCAGCGGTGTGCGCGCCACGCACCACCACCGTCTCCGCATCGACGAACTTGTAAGTCAGCCCACTGCCCTTCAAAAGGATGTCCAGTGCTTCCACCGCGGTGTAATCGCCCCGCACCCCAGGGGTCTGGAAGACTTGCAATGTCGCGCTCGGAGCGGTGACTTGAATGCCCGCCTGCTCGGAGAAGCGCAGTAGCGCAGTGGCCAATGACTGCGCCGGAATGTCGAACACGACGGCGCCCGCTCGCTGGCTTTGCAGCGTCGAGGGCGTGGCGCTGTGGACGGTTGCGCTGGCGAGCAAGATGCTCGCCCCCACCAGAGCCCCTCTTAGAACGCACCAGTCGGCCTGACGGCTGTGGACGTAAGATGTGATCGTCATTCGTTCTCCCCAAGTTATGTACGACCAGCCGCGCCAATGCTCGGCTGCGCGCCCTTTAAACGCTCCACGAGTATTTTTTTGCGATTCGGATCGCAAAATTCCGGGCCGCCGTCGTTGATAGGTACGGGGTTACTGCCAATGAAGATGTGTCCACAAGAACCGCCCGAGTCTCCGCCTGGCTCCGCCACCGACGGAGCGCAATCGCATTCGGGCACGCAGGCGGATGGGTCACGCGCCGAACTGGTGGCGAGGCTGTTTCGCGAGCATAACGAAGCACTGCTGCGGTTCCTGTCCGAGCGCCTGAGTTCACATCACGAAGCCAAAGAAGTGGCTCAGGAAGCCTACGTGAAGCTGCTGAATCTGGATCGTCCCTGGGGCTTGAGCTATCAACGGGCACTGCTGTTCAAGACTGCATCGAACCTGGCGATCGACCGCCTGCGACTGCGCACTCGCGGCCTGCGGGCGATGCAAGGCGGCCTGTTCGAGGAACTGCGAGACAACCCCACTCCGGAGCACATCGCAGCGGTGGAACAACAGGTCGAGCACCTGGAGCGGCTCGTCGGAGAAATGCCGGCAAAGTGCCGCCAGGCCTTCCTGCTGCACAAAGTCCAGGGATTGGAGTTTGCGGACGTCGCCCATCGCATGGGTTTGTCCGAGCGCATGGTCCGGGACTACGTGATGCGCGCCATTGTCTATTGTCGAGTGGGCTTGGATGCGGTGGAGCAGTCCAAATGAACAAGCCCTCCGCCGCCCGCGAGCACGACCCGATCCTGCGGCAAGCCGTCGCATGGTTCATGGAGGTTCGTGAGCCGCAGGTGTCCATCGCACGTATCACCGAATGGCAGCAGTGGCTGAGCGCGGACCCGCGACACCATGCAGAGTACGCTCGCGTTGAGAGCATGATGTGCGCAGCCGACGCCATGCGCGCCCCTTGGCCGAAGCCGCATGATTTAGCTACAGACTGCTATGACGGCAAGCAAGGTATATGGGAGTGGCTGGAATCCGGCGCCAGTGCACCGAGCGCAGCTCAGTCGTCAGCACCGACACCACCCTCGATCGCCGCTGTGCGGACGATCGCTTGGACACGCTTTCGGCGCTGGCCGTTATGGACTGCCGGCACGCTGGCCGCAAGCATGCTGTTGATGTTCGCCTTGCTGACGGCGGGTTATCTTCGCGAGATCAATCTGCCTGGCTTGTTGACCTACCAACAGACGCAGACGCCGTCCGGAGGCACGCTCAAGGCACTACTGCCCGACGGCTCCACCGTTGACGCCGGCGGATACACGCTACTGCGCACCGTGTATACCGCAGGGGCTCGTACAGTCACGCTCAAACACGGCGAGGCGTTCTTCCGTGTCGCTCCCGACGCTAGTCGACCTTTTACGGTGCGTGCAGGCTCCACGACCATCACCGCTGTGGGCACGGCCTTCAATGTACGCTGGTCCGGCGATCATGTAGTCGTGGCAGTCGCTGAAGGAACTGTGAAGGTCAGCGACGACCGCTTGGTTCTGCCGCCTTCGGATGACAGGCCTCCGCTCAGCCACTCGACCGATCAGCACGACAGCACGGCGCGCCTGACCGCCGGCCAGCAGCTAACGGCATCGCTCGCCGGTGCGACGACAGCGATTACCTCGATCGATGTGCGTACCGTGGCAAGTTGGCGTGAAGGTCGACTGAGTTATCTCGATGAGCCGCTGGCCGGCATCATCGCCGACGTTAATCGCTACACCGCTCGGCGCATCGAACTCGCCGATCCGGCTTTGGGCGAGCTGCGCATCACCGGCACAGTGCTGGAGCACAACCTGGATGGCTGGTTGCTGGGACTGGAAGAATCATTTCATCTGCGTGTGATCCGCCACGCCAACGGCAGCATTGAATTACAGCAGCGGGATGACGTTGCCAAATGATTGACCGCACCGTGTTGAGCGCGGTGCTGCTCCTGCTGGCAATGACGACCGAGGTGCATGCCGACTGGAGACATCGCTACCCGAAGTTGCAGAGCTTCGGCCATCACCTTTATTTCGAAGCATACAACCTGCCCACGCTGAATGCCGGGCCGACCGATCCGGCGCCTTCACCCGATGGCCGCCACGTCGCTTTCGCGGCACGCGGCTGGCTTTGGTTGTTGGATCTTGAAACGCATGTCGCGCGGCGCATTACCTCGGGCGCTCACATGGATTCGCGGCCGGCTTGGTCGCCCGATGGCCGACACCTCGCCTTCGTTCGTGACGATACCCGCGACACCTCCATCGTCATGCTCGATCTCAACGAAAACCGCGAGCAGCTTTTGGCTGGCGAGCCGGTGCTGGAACTCGACCCGACGTTCTCGCCCGACGGCCGCTTTCTTTATTACTCTTCGGCCACCGCAGGCGATTTGGATCTGTGGCGCCTGGAGTTCGCTACAGGCCAGCGAACTCGGCTGACGGATCACAAAGGCGCCGTGCTGCGCCCTCTCGTGCATCCCGACGGCGAGCGGGTGCTGTACTTCTTCGACAGCGGCAGCGGCCCCGATGAGATTCGCATTCATGATCTTTCGGATGGTAACGAACGCACCCTCTATGCGGGCAACATCCTCTCGCACAGCCGTCCCGCATTGAGCCCCGACGGTCGCACGGTAGCTGTGACATTGCCGTCCAGCAGCGAACCTGAGCTGCGATTACTACCGTTCGACGAGCCACGTTCGGCTATCGTGCTCTCCCGAGGACTGCCACTCACTCCAGCATGGAGCGCCGAAGGCAAAGATATCTATTTCACGGAAAGCGATGCGCAGGAACGCATGGTGTTGAAGCGGGTGCCGTATGCGGGCGGCAACGTTATCGACGTGCCGATCCACGCGTGGCACTGGGGCGTGCCGACGGCACAACTTCGGATCAAAGGTGACGCCGCTCGGCTCGCCGTTGTGGATGCTCAAGGCCATCCAGTCCTACCGGATGCCGGCCAGCCGAAATTCGACTTGGCCAGCGGCGCAATCTATTTCTTTTCTCCAGGTACGACCGAAATCACCGTGCCAGCAGGCGACGTACGGATCTCCGCCGTGCGCGGCCCCACAACTCCATTGAAGGTCATCCGCGAAAACATCGAGGCCGGAACGACGCGTGACATCTCCATAAAGCTGGAGCCGGTGTGGGACACCCGCGCGGCTGGCTACATCTCGGCAGATCATCATCTGCACCTCAACTACGGCGGCCCCTACCGGCTCACTCCAGAAGATCTACTCCTGCAAATGCGCGCCGAAGACTTGGACTTCGCAACGCCAACCGTCGCCAATCTGCACGAGCGCCTGGAAGATCGGCAGTACTGGGGCTGGCAGCAATTGAGTGAACCGCCGTTCCTGCAGTTCTCGCAGGAAGTCCGGCCGCACTTCTTCGGACACATCGGCATCATCGGCGCCAATGAGCTGTTCTGGCCCTGGTTCTGGGGCCCGTACTACGAGTCTTATCGATGGGACGACCGCCTCAATGCGGATGCATTACGCCACGCTCGCAAGCAAGGCGGCGTCAACGTCTACGTTCATCCGTACCCGACACCGCATTCGCTCATTCCGGATGCAGTGCTGGGCGAAGTGGACTTGTACGAGCTGTCGTGCCTGTGGAGCGACGCGCTCGGCGCGGCAGGCGTGTGGTATCAGCTGCTAAACCTCGGCCTGCCGATTGCACCGAGCGCCGGCTCGGACTCGATGGCAAATTTCTTTCGCATCATGCCCGTGGGCGCAACGCGCGCTTACGTGCGCACGCCCCAACCGTTCAAGCTCGATGACTATCTGCGAGATCTAAAAGCCGGTCGGAGCTTTGTCACCAACGGGCCACTGCTGGATCTTCGGGTTGCAGCGGCGCGCCCTGGCGACGTGCTCGATGAAAAGTCAGCCGCCGTTCAATGGCATCTCGATGTTTACAGTGCAGTTGCATTCGACAAGCTGGAGCTGCTCATCAACGGCGCAGTCGTCTGGCAAGGCAGCGGGTTGACCAAAGCCGGTAAACGCAGCTTCTCCGGCAGCATCGCGATTCCCGAAGGTGGCTGGATCGCCGCGCGCGCTCACGGCGGACGAATCTCCAGTTGGCCGGCGATGGATGACTACGCCTTCGCTCACACTTCGCCGATTTGGATCGGCCGGCGTGGCAGCACGCTTCCCGCGACCGAACGTGCAGCGGCGTCTGCGTTACTCAAGATCGTTAGCAGCAGCGAAGAGAAACTTCGCAAAGCATTCGAAGGCGCGCCGATCCCCAGGCTACAGAGCCATTTCGAAAAGGCGCGTCAGACGCTGCAGCAGCGCCTGTCAGAAACGGAATGAGGGGTTTCGTTTCTATGTGCATGCTTGCGACTATGCACGCGCAAGCGCCGGCATCTAGCAACGAGTCGGCGGGCCGTGAGGCTTTCATTCATTGGGCAACTCAATCCGCCGTGCCCGAGGATCTTGAGACGCTTGGCAGCATGATCGGCGACGCAACCGTGGTTGCTGTCACCGAAGCAACACACGGAGCCGCCGAACCTCTCGAGTTTCGTAATCGTCTGTTTCAATACCTGGTAGAGAAGAAAGGATTCACGGCGATCGCCATCGAATCCGGGCTAGTCGAGGGCCGCGTGGTTCATGATTTCGTGCGCGGCGGCCCGGGGACGCTTGACGACGTATTGGCCAACGGCATCTCGTGGACCTTCGACCGCCTCCCCGCCAATCGCGACTTGATTGCTTGGCTGCGTGCCTACAACGCCGATCCGTCGCATCACCGCAAGGTCGATTTTTACGGCTTCGACGTCCCGGGCAGTCCCGGAAACCCTGAAGCCAAGCGACACCTCGACACTGCATTGTCGGCCGCGTTTGACTACCTGGCTCGCGTGGACGCAGTCGCTGAGACGAGCCTTCGTACGCGCGCAAGTTCGCAATTGAAGCACCTTCACTTCGATACCCGCTCGGCCGAAGCATCTGGTTACGCCAGCCTGAGTCTTACGCAGCGTGATGCACTCACCGCCACTGTGGCCGATCTCATCGCCTTGCTGGAACGAAAAGAAGCTGACTACATCGCGGCCAGCTCGGCGAATAACTTTCAATGGGGTTATCGAGCAGCCATCGGAGCGCGCCAAGCGGATGCGTGGCTCCGCCAAATCCCGGTCGGTTGGAAGCGCAGCGACAGCAACGGAACGCCAACGTTCTTCGCACCGGCGCTCGATTCGCGTGATCGTGCACAGGCCGACAACTTGGAATGGGTGATCGAACAGCAAGGCTCCAGCGGCAAGATTCTGGTGTTCGCTCATGCCTATCATCTGAGCACCGCTCCCATCAAAGCGAGCTGGAACTCGGCGACCGACGACTCCTCGCAACAGCCGGCGGGAACGTATCTGAAACGCCGCCTCGGCAACCGACTCTTCAGCATTGGCAATCTCGTCGGTGCCGGCGAGATCGAAGTGGAAGGTTTCCGGAGTTGTGCCGGCGGCAAGAAGACGCTGACCCGATCCCCAGCACATTCTTTTGACGGCGTGCTTGGCGAGATCGACCAGTCGCGCTTCATTCTGGATCTGCGTCCAGCGCCACCGCCCGTTGCAACCTGGCTCAAGCAGCCCCAGCCCGTCGCTCTGGGCTCGCTAGCCATTGAGCTGGCAATCGGGCGCGCCTACGACGCATTGCTGTACCTGGGCACGGTTAGTCCTGCTTGCAGCAGTTCGCATCGATAGCACTCAGCTCAAACACCAACGCAACTGTTCATCACGAGTCCAACGCATGTCCAAGATTCAGCCCGCGCACAGCGGAAGCAATGTCCGTAAGCGTCTCGCGGCCGCGTGTGTCGCAGTCGGATTGTCTTTGCTGGCCGGCACGTCCTCTGCCGCCGAAAGCAATCGAATCACTTTCGCCGATCTGGACGCCGAAGTCGGCTTCTCCGGCCAACCGGCGATCTCGCCCGACGGTCGCAGCATTGCGTTGTTGGTGACGCGCGCGGATTGGGTCGACAATCGTTTCAATCGCCAACTGGTCATCGTCGACACAGAGACCGGCGCGCAGCGCATCGTTGCTCCAGGGCGCAACTCGATCAGCGCTGCCAAATGGTCGCCGGATGGCACCCAGCTGGCGTGGCTCGACTCGCCGTCAGGAACGGCTGCTCAGATATTCATTGCTCGCTCGAATGATTTCGATGGTGCTCGCGCAGTGACCAAGGCTGCCGCTGGCGTCGGCGCCTTCAAGTGGAGCCCAGACGGCGCATCCATCGCATACACGACTGCGGACTCAGCGCCGCCACCCGCCAGTGACGATCCTCACAATCGTTCCTTCGAAGTCGACGACCGGAACAACTTCCTGTCCAAAGAACGCTTGATGCCGACGCAGCTCTGGGTCATTTCGGTCGCAGGCGGAGCTGCGCAACGGCTGACTTCCGGTCAAGAGTCCGTCGAGGACTTCGAATGGGCCAGCAGCCAGTCGCTGGCTTTCACGGCCAAGGCCGCCAAGACCACGCCAACGCCGAGCATTCAAGAGCTCACGGCGCCGACCGAACTCTACTCGGTCGATAGCGGCGGAGGAGCGCGAAAATCTGTGCTGGCAGCGAATCCGAACGCTCCTATCGGTTCAATGCTGGCTACTTCGCCGAACCAACAATGGCTGGCCTTCATGCGCTCACGGGGGCCGGAGTTTCGTTTTCGCGCCGAGGGCATCACGCTCGTTTCCACTTCGAGTGGCGAAGTGCGCAACGTCACCAGCGCGATTGATCGAAATTTTCGTGATGGCGTGTGGCTTCCCGACTCCAAGAGCCTGATCAGCGTTGCGGTAGAAGGCAGCAAGGATGCGATGTGGCTCGTGCCCCTCGACGGCGCCGCTCGCAAAGTAGACGTCGGGCCCGTTACTGACGTGCGCAGTGTGTCGACGAGCGCCAGCGGCGCAATCGCATTCTTGGGCATGGAAGCCCGACGCAACACCGAACTGTATTTCAAGCGCTCGGCGGAGGCGAAGCCCAAGCGACTGACGGCGTTCAACGAACCGCTGGCGAATAAACAGTACGGGCCGCTGCAAACCATCCACTGGCAGCTCGACGGCTTCGATCAAGTTGGCGTGTTGATTCATCCGCCAGGCTTCCAGAAGGGCAAGCGCTATCCGCTGGTGGTGGCGATTCATGGCGGCCCGATGACGACCTCCACGGAAACATTCACGCCTTACTACGAACTGCTAGCGGCACAAGGATGGTTGGTGTTTACACCCAACTATCGGGGCAGCACATCGGCGGGCGATGCCTACCGCCGCGCCATCGTTAACGACGCGGGTGACGGTCCCGGCCGCGATGTGATGGCGGGTATCGCTACGGTCAAAGCATTGGGAATCGTCGACGAGCAGCGAATCGCACTATCCGGATGGTCGTATGGCGGCTATCTCACTGCCTGGCTCACCTCTCACTACCAAGGTTGGAGTGCCGCGGTCGCAGGTGCAGCTGTGACCGACTTCGCTGACGAATATAGCTTGTCGGATTTCAACGCCTGGTATGGCTACAGCATCAACGGCTCGCCATACATTGGCGACAACGACCAGCAGTACCGCGAACAGTCGCCCATCCACTTCGCAAGAAACATCCGCACACCGACCTTGATTCTGGCACTGACTGGCGACCGTCGCGTTCCGATCACCCAGTCATACAAGCTCTATCGGGCCCTGAGAGACAATGGCACCGCCGTGCAATTCATCGCCTATCCATTGGACGGTCACACTGCCTCGGATCCCGTGCACACGCGCGATGTCCGTCGACGCTGGCTGCAATGGATTGCCGATCACTTCAACGCGGCAGCACCGAGCGAACGTAGGGATTCCGCCCACTCACGACCGGCCTTGAGCATGATTGAGCCCTAAGTATTTTCTGGCGTGGCTAGGTGAGATCCGCAACAGCAAGATGGACCGTCGTTTTGTCGATGTGATTCTTCGAAGAAGCAGGCGTGACGGTTTAGCCATGAGAGATGGGGAGGAGTCATGGCACTAATAAATTCTATTTGGTTCGCCAAATTGCTTGGCGCGAAACATCAGACGCAACCCGAGAGCAACACCTACCACGCAGTCTCCATTATGCCTGGCAGCGATGCTTGCGCCGGAGCCCGTCGTCTCTGTGGACCGCGTTTCCTGTCCCGGAACGCACCGCGGCTACCGTTGACGGGTTGCGATGCCAAAGTTTGCAACTGTCGCTTCAAACATCACCGAGATCGTCGCTCCGGCTCGCGGCGCAACAGCGATATGGGCATGGTGTCGGCAGCGTACTCGAATCAGGAACGTCGAATCTCTCGCGGCCGCCGCTGCGACGATCGGCCCTAATTCGATTGCACCTCGGCGGGACGCTCGGCTCGACCGGGCTCCAGTAAGGTTCGCGAACGCGCCGCGGATTTGACTGCGGGCGTCGAGAACAAGATCGGAAAGTATTTGCCTTGGGCCCACAGCTCGAACAGGTCGCGATAGTGCGGGCTGTTCACATCGCCGGACTGCCCGGGCGTGTTCTGGCCGATGGAGTTGTCCCAGTCTTCGGTGTCCACGATGATCTTCAAGGAAGCTCCAGCCGCTTGTCGCCCGGAGCCCGTGGCATTGACGGTGTAGTTATCGCCGCCGCGTGGCGCGAGGCCCACATCGAATCGAGCGCGAGTCTGCTCGTTCACCACGCTCGACAAGGGATGTTTGATCAATGCGTGGTGATGTTTCTCCTGCCCGAGACGCCAACCTTCCATGTCCGGCCCGAGCGTCGCCGTCAGCTCCTTCACTGCCTGCTCCAGGCTCCGCACCAGCAACTGGTCGCGACCTTTGAGCGGATCCACGCCGAAGTCGACACCGGGTGCATACAGCTGATCGATCATGCGTTTCATCGAAGCGGTGATCCGTGGCTTCTGCTTCGCGAGTTCCTCGCCCAGGATCAAGTCGCGAAAGTTGTCGCGCAGCCGTGTCTGCCACGGTTGATAAATGCCAGCCGCCACCGAATCCTTGTCGAGCACGTAATTCCAAGCAAGCAGGCGATCGCGCGCTTGCGCAGTTACTCCCGTCAGCGGCAAGCCGGCCAGCAGCGGCACAAGCTCGCGCGCCGGCAATGACAACTCATCGTTCTGCATGCGAGCGTTGAGTGCAACGTTGAATTTCTGGCCGGTGCTCAACATCTCGGAAATACGATCGGCGCGCGTCGAGTCGGACCACTCGTAAGTCATTGCGTCTGGAAACTTGAAATCCACCGGCATCAGAAAATTATTGGCCGTAGCCAGGAAACCTTGCGACGGATTCAGAGCATGCGGCAATTGTTCGATGGGCAGGATGCCGTTCCATTCATACGTGCCGTCACCGGGCACGGGCAACAGCCCGCTCCAGTTCGGCCGCCGGGGCCGCAGGCCGGTGGCCTGCCAACCGATGTTTCCTTGGCGGTCCGCCCACACCATCGCCTCGGCCGGCGCGAGGTTGTACAGGCATGCGGCCCGGAATTCTTCCCAGCTCTTGGCCTGATTCATACGCAGGCTGGCGAGGTAAGGTGCCGCGCCTCGATCCATCCAGGCGGCACGCAACGCATATGCTTTGCGCTTGGCGGTATCCTCGAAAAGCACCGGACCATGACGCGTGTACTTATAGGTCACCGCCACTGGCGCCTGCCCTTTCACCTCGATGGTGTCCTGGATGACGCGCATCTTTTCCCAGCGATTCTTGTAGCGATACGCGTCCGGGTTTGCCGGATCGGTGTCGTAAACATACAAGTCTTCGCTGTCGCTGCCGTAGATGGTCAAGCCCCAGCCGCCGTACTCGTTATGACCGATGGATACGCCGGGCAACACCGGCTCGCCACCGCCGATCACGTTCCAACCCGGCGCGTTCAGATGCACCCAATAACGCAAGGACGGTGCAGTGACCGCACGGTGCGGATCATTCGCCATGATGGGATACGTGCTCTGCGAGCGCTCGCCGGCGATGACCCAGTTGTTGCTGCCGATATCGCGCGACGGCTCGTTGGGAATCACGCCAATCGATGCCGACATTTGCTTGAACGAGTCCGCGGAGTTGCGGTACTGCGGATCGATCTGGCTGGGCTCGAACTGCATCGGATCGCGAAACGCGACGTACAGCTCCAGCACTTGCTCCGGCAGACTCGCCAGATCCAGGCCCGGCGGCGCCACCAGTTGCGGATCGCCGCCCTGGTAATAAGTGAGCTTGCGAATGCGCTCAGCGCCGACAGTCGTCAACAGCTTCGCGTTCGCCAGCTCCGAGCGCACGTTGACGAGCAGGCCCTGGTGACGAGAGATGACGACGTCGGGTGTCCAGCGCTTCGGCGTGATGCCGAGTAGACGGAACTCCAGTGTCAGCAGTTCGGGATTGCGTTCCGTCTCCGCGATATAGGCGTTCACGCCCTTCACGAACGCGTCGACGATGGCCTCGCCCCGCGGATGATAGAAATTCAGTTCCTGCCGCAAATCACCGCGAAACTGATGCAGACGGGCGCCGATGTCCCGCTTGAGCTCTTTCGGCCCGAACACGGCCGCCGCCGTGCCGGTGGCCTGCATCCGCCACAACTCGAACTGGAACAGCCGGTCGCGAGCCGCGCTGTAACCCTGGGCGAAAAACAGATCCGCCTCGGTCTGGGCATAGATATGAGAGATCCCCCAAGGATCGCGGAGGATCTCTACCGGCTGTTGTAAGCCCGCCAGTTGTTTGCGTTCGGCCGCGGCCGGGACCGAACTGGCTTGTGCGACGGGGAGCAGAGCGACGATGAGTACCAAGCAGCACAGGATTCGCATCGTCGCTCGTCACCCCATTGTGATTACCGGGCGCTCATTTTAACGGCCCGAGTCTGGATCCTGCCGGTATTAGAACCGATATCTTCCGAGACCAGCAACGCGTTCAGCTTGCCGGCGTAGTCCCGCAAGAACTGATACGTGGTGCCGCCTTCCTCGTCGACGAAGTTGGTGGCGTCCATCGCATACAGCCGCCTCGACTCGTCACCTTCGCGACGATACAGCGCGCCGTCTTTCTGCACGATCTCATAGCCCGCCTTGTCGTCGCTGCCGTGGCGGAACGTGGTGAGCACGAAAGCATCGCCGATCGCATACACGCCAGCACGCTCGCTCAATTCCGCTGCGCTGAGCGACACAGCCGGCACGCGCTGATGATAGTCCAGCTCCTCCGACCAGCCTTCCGACAGCGCCACGGCGCGACGCGCCTCCGTGTACAACTCGGTGCCGTTGCTACCATTGGTGAAGATCACCACGCCGTTACCCGTCGCCAGGTGACCTTCCATCCACGCCATGTACGAATCATTGGCACCGCCGTGGCTGAAGCGACGATCCACGCCCGCCCCTTCCAGACGTGGCCCCAGGCCAAAGACGCTGCGACCCACTTCCGACATCATCTGGTGCGCCAGCGGCGCGCTCAGAAAATTGCCCGAGCCCTGATAGGACTGGATGAACGCAATCACCATCGCCGAATAGTCCGAAGGCGTGGTCCACAATCCGGAAGCTGCTTTCTCCGGCATCGCTTCATAGCCTCGCGGCAACGCGCGGGGCTTGCCATCCCAGCCATGCGCCTTGGCAATGTTTCCTAGCGAGGCCGGCACCGGGTTTTCATAGGTGCTGCGCTTCATGCCCAACGGCTCGAACAAATAACGGCGTGCCGCCGACGGGAAATCGCCGCCCGTAGCTTCTTCCACCGCCAATTGCTCCACCGTCGTGCCGCCGCCGGAGTACTGAAAGCGCGAACCAGGCGTGTAGATCACTTCCACTTTCGCATTCTTCGCAGGCGCGCGGCCGAGCAGCGTTTCCACTGTCGTCGGCAGCGTTTCGTTCGGCTGATAGTCGGCGAAACCATGCACGGTCAGGCCCGCCGAATGCGACATCACACCCCGCAGCGTCACCGGAGACGTAACGGTGTAAGGATTCGCCGGGACCTTCCAGGCGTTGAGATAGCTGTTCACGTCGCGATCCAAATCGAGCTTGCCGGCATCCACCAGCCGCAGCGTCACTGCCGCCGCGCCGACCTTGCTCACTGAACCGACCGAGAACAGCGTCTGCGTGTCGACCAACTCTTTGCCGCCCACCTGGAGCACGCCGTAGCCCTTGGCCCAGGCCACCTTGCCATCGCGAATCACCGCGATGCTCAAGCCCGGCACCTTCCAGTGCTCCATCCGTTCCTGCAGCGTCCAGCGCTGCTCGGGCTGCCCCACTACGCTGACGGCTGGCCGGAGAGAGGTTTCGAATACACGGATACGCGAGGCCTCATTACGAGGCGTGCTGGCTAGGCTCGCGTGCGAGGCCAGCAACGTGCCGATCAATAGCGGCAACAGCAGGCGGCGCGAGGAATCGGGGGCAAGCGTCGAGGCTTTCTTTGTCATGGTCGGACCCGGTGCAGAGCGCAGATAGGCGCTCGCCGATGTTGCCGGCGGCGTGCGCCGACAACATCCAAGGTTCTACCCAAAACCAGACGACCGGAACCAGACGACTAGGTTTTCAAACGGAACGCTGCGTCCCAATCCAGAAGCTGGCGCTGGTTGACGCCCACCCCGCCACAAACCACCACGACCACCCGCTTGGCCCGTGCTAACACCGATGTTTTTTGAGTCAACGCGGCCAACGAAGCGCCGCAGGCCGGTTCGGCCAGGATGCGGTGTTCGTCCAATAGAGTCATGCAGCCGGCCACCGCCTGCGCGTCCGACACGACGACGCTTTCTATCTGGAACTCACGCGCTAAATCGACCGCTTGCTGGCACACCTGGCGGGCGCCCAGCGAGCTTGCAATCGAGGTGATTGCCGGCAGCAGCACCGGCTTACCGGCGGCCAGTGCCTGCGCATACGAATCGGCACCGAGCGTCTCCACTGCAACGATGGCGACCTCGTTCCAGCCGTTGCGCTTCAAACCCTCGCCGACACCGCACAGCAGGCCGCCGCCGCCCACTGACAAGACGATGGCATCCGGCGGCTCGGTCTGCCGAGCCAGCTCATCGACCAGCGTGGCGTGCCCGGTCCACAGCAGCGGATCGTCGAACGGATGAATGAACGCGCTGCTCGCATCCAGCAGAGTAAGCGCCATGGCATTGGCCTCGTGCCACGACTCGCCGTGCACGATCACTTCCGCCTGCTCCAGCTCGATCAGGCGTTTGGCGCGTTGAGTGGTGGTTTTGGGAACGACCACCGTCACCGGCACGCCGAGCCGTCTTCCCGAATACGCCACCGCCAGTCCGGCATTGCCGCCGGATGAACTGATGAACCGCTGGGCGCCCCGCTTGCGATGCTCGACGCAGGCATAGCCCACGCCGCGCGCTTTGAACGAGCCGGTGGGCTGCACGGCATCCAGCTTCAAAAAGATTTGAGCCCCGGCGCTCGCGCTCAACGACATGGACTCGATCAGCGGTGTCTCAACGTGCATCGGTGGACGATCCCTGGCGACGGAATGTCACATTCTGTACTCGCGCTCCCGTGACGAGCAAACCTCGTACTGTGCCGGTCTCGGCCCGCGTGAACTGCACCGTGCCTCCTTGGGAGGACAAGAACAAGTCCGGCCCAATCGCTGTCAGCGGATCGGGCGGGTATTTCTTACGCTCCAGCACCAACTGTGCCTGCCGTTCGACCAGGCTGTAGCTCACATCCAGCTCGTCACTGTAGTAGCGACCAGTCAACTCTTTGAGCGCGCCGGCCGGCATTGAATAGGCAGCCAACCGATCCCAGATCTCCGACGGCTCGCCCTCACCCTGAGTCACGACACGCAGCGCCTTGCCGGTCGCCGGCTCGAAGCGGGCCGGACCCAACGCTTCGGGCACCAGATAGTGACCTTGACCATCCGAACGCAACGGAGTTTTGCCGCTGGGCTGGATCGTGTGTAACGAGCCATCGACCACATCGAGCCGCATCACGATGCCAGTGTCACGCGACCGATAGATCCCATCCTTGCCAAGCGCGGCTCTCCGAGTCGCTGCATCGTCTCGGACAACAAACGTCACCGGCGGCAACGGCAAACGTTCGGCCAGATATAAATCGGCCACCTTACGCGCCAGCTCCGTTGCTGGCGCCGTGGTATTGCACAG
The DNA here is from genome assembly GCF_016790065.1 of Steroidobacter sp. GTDB lineage: Bacteria > Pseudomonadota > Gammaproteobacteria > Steroidobacterales > Steroidobacteraceae > Steroidobacter. The sequence goes on along the minus strand of NZ_JAEUPY010000487.1, from coordinate 2,102 downwards.
ACAGACCACTGAAAAGTGTTGCTCGGGAAAACGCAGAATCTCCGAACGATAGCCCGCGTCCCCACCCGAATGTTCTACGATGGGCAATCCGCGATACCGCAACATCATCAAGCCCATCGCGAAGTAGTTGTCACCGCCGGTGGTGAGCGGATCGAGCCGCGTCATTCGGTCGTTGAAATGGGCGCTACCGACGCGCTGCTCATAAAAATTCTGATCCCATTTCGCCAGATCTTCGACGGTCGTATACAGACTGGTCGGCCCCACCGTGTCGAAGTTGGTCACGGCCAAGCGGAACTTACCGCCGGGCGCCGGGACATAGCCCCAAGCCTCACCGCGATTGATCTCAGCATGATCGTTTCGGAAGTGCGTCGAGTTCATGCCGAGCGGCGCGAACAGGTTTCGAGTGGTGAACTCTCGTAGCGACTGGCCCGATAGACGCTTCACGACCTGCGCCGCTAACGTGAATCCGGTGTTCGAGTACATGAACTTCGAGCCGGGCGTGAAGTTCAATTCACGCTGGGCCAGCACGATCTTCAGCACATCGTCATCGGTGATCAAATCCAGCGAGTACCGATAGCCTGCCAGCGCCAGCAAGCCCCATTGATCGCGCAGGCCGCTGGTGTGTTGCAAGAGATTGCGCAGCGTGATGCCAGTGCCGAAGTCCGGCAGCTCGGGGATGTAGCGTCGAACATCATCGTCCAATGCAAGCTTGCCCTGCTCTTCGAGCAGCATGATGGCCGCTGCCGTGAACTGCTTCGACACCGAGGCCACATGAAACGGCGTCGACGGAACGATCGGCGCGTCGTGCGATAGATCCGCCATGCCATAGCCGCGCGTGAACACCGTCTCGCCATCATGCAGAACTGCGACGGCGCATCCTGGCGAGTCAGCGCGATTCCATTTAGAAAAGACTTCGTCGACCTGCGCAGGCGTGACTTGACTCAACGTGTTCTGGGACGCCTGTGCATCGCCCATCGCGACCAAAGACAGCGCGGCAGCGATGCCCGCGCGCAGCCATTCACTTACTCGCATCGCGAAAGCTCACTGTCATGAAATGCCTGGGCGCACCGTTCTCACGCGGCGTCTTCTTCAAGTACGCAAGCGCAACCGAGTCGTGCTTGAGATAGGCATTGAGAAAGGCAAGCGTGTAACGCGCCAGCCAGCCATACCCCGCGGTGGCTTCGTCACGGTCATAGTCGGCTTGCTGCATCGATGGGAAATAACTCTGCCAAAGCACTTCATTGCGCTGATGCATGGACGTGTGATGCCCATGCACGAAGCCGAGTAGATGCACATCAACCAAATCGCCGCGGGTCCAAGCGTTCAGAACATTGGGGCCCCGAAATTCCGCTGCGTTCAACACCCGCTCTTGATACTCGAACGTCATCGGCGCGCCCGCGATGGATAGCAGCGGCACGGTCATCCGCTCCGGATGCACGTCGCCTGCCTGCTGCACGTAGTTTGGAGAGAAGCGCAGACTGCCATCGAGAGAGATCAGAGCGCCGATGCGCTCGTCGCGGGCAGCGGCAAACACATTCGACAAGCCACCCCAACTGAAACCCAGCGCCGCAACTCGAGAGGCATCGACATTGCTCAACGTCTGCGCATAGCCGACCAGAAAAGAAATGTCCTGCGCCTGCGTGTTGAGGCCCGCCAAATCTTTGGTCATGGCGCGAGTGGTCGCGCCCATGTTGGGCGTGGCGATGACCACATAGCCGTGACTGGCGAGGTGCTCGCACAGATCGGCATTCTCCCAAGCCACCGAAGAAAAACCCGGCGAGTAAATGACGACAGGGAAACGCCCCGACGCAGCCGGCGCGTCGCGTACCGCCCTGAGTCGCGATGCTAGGACTGGAGTCAAACCGGCCAGCAGCTCCTTGGCTTCAGCGCTCGGCTCGGTGGGTTTGCCGAAAGTCGTCTCTGTCGCCAGCAACGCAACGTAGTCGCCGACGGTCATGGAGGCATCCTTGCCCTCGGCCGGATACCAGACCAATGTTTGCAGTGGCCTGCCCGGCTGCGCCTTGCTAAAGGAGCGCGTGTAGTCGTACTGCTCTACGACCTTGAGGCCTGTTGCATACGGCCCCACAGGCTCGTCGAAATGA
>NZ_JAEUPY010000473.1 GCF_016790065.1 Steroidobacter sp. | reverse complement strand
CTACTCTCAAATCGAAAAACTATCCCTCGATTCGCTGGAGTCTGAGCGGCGCGGGAGCATCGACATGAGCAAACTACGCGGCGCCACTGCCATCGTCGGCATCGGCCAGACGCCCTACTACAAACGCGGCACTTCGCCGGAACCCGAACTCAAACTGTGTCTGCGTGCCATCGTCGCGGCGTGCGAGGACTGCGGCATTGAACCGCAGGAGATCGATGGCTTTATTTCTTACGCGGCTGAGCGCAACGACGCACAGAAATTAATGTCTGCGCTCGGCACCAAAGAAGTGAAGTTCGCCGCTCTCACGTGGATTCATGGCGGCGGCATTCCGGGCGCGCTGAGCATTGCGGCGAGCGCCATCATTGCCGGCCAGGCCGATGTCGTTGTCGTGTATCGCTCGATGGCGGAATCGACCAGCCAACGTTTGCGAGTCGCGGTCGCGCAGAACGACACGGCGGCTCAGTATTTGGTGAACGGCCTGGAATCTCCGGCGCAGATCCTCGCTCTTCGCTCGCAGCGCATGCTGGAAAAACATGGCGTGCCTCGCGAGACCATGCAAGCGATGGCGCAAGCGGCGTATTACCACGCTCGAAATAATCCTCTCGCTTATGGTCGCAAGACCGTGCTCGATGATGCGACCTATGCGAATGCTCGCAAGATCGCCGAGCCCTTCAATTTGTTCGACTGCTCTCGCGAAAACGACGGCGCCTGCGCTGCCATCGTGGTGTCAGCCGAGCGGGCCAAGCATTTGAAGAAGACGCCGGCTTATATTTTGTCGGCGCCGATGGGCACGCTCGAAGGCGGCGGCGCACTGGAAGAAAACATTCGCCCTTACAGCATGGCCGGTCAGCTGGGCGTGGCTCGGCGGATGTGGGCGGAATCGGGCTATCAGCCCAAGGATGTCGACGTCCTGCAGGTGTATCAGAACATGACGGGGCTGGGTGTGGGCTCGCTCATCGATCACGGCTTCTGTACTGCCGAAAGCGCTGGCGAGCTGATCCAGTTCGACAATCTGATCGCACCTTCGGGAAAGCTGCCGGTCAATACTTCCGGTGGCGATCTGGCCGAAGGCTTCATTCACGGCATGGGCTTGGTCGCCGAAGCGGTTCGACAGCTGCGCGGCGACTCGTGCAATCAAGTGCCGAATGCCAAGCTGTCGTTGATGACGGGCGGGCCGGGCGACACCATGACCAGCACCGCCCTGGTCGGCACGGCCGAGACGCTGTAGAGGATTCGATCATGGCCTTCACGATTCATGGTGCGCTCAAATGGTGGGCGCGCGAATGCCCGAACCAGATTGCGCTCAGCGTCGAGGATCAGCCGCTCACGTTCTTGGAACTATGGTCGTGGGCCGGACGAACGGCGGACTATCTCGCGAAGCTGGGCGTTAAGCCTGGCGACCGCGTGGCTGCTGTGGCCATGAACTCGTTGGAATATGCCGTGTTGGCGTTCGGCCTGATGCGAGCCGGCGCATTGGCGACGCCGCTGAGCTTTCGCTCCACTGCGCATGAAATCGCGGATGCCTTTTCAGATACCACGCCGGTGCTGGCGTTCGCAGATCGAGATCGACAAGCGGTGCTCGCCGAAGCCCTCGGCGCTGAGGGTGCAAGCAAGCTCAAGTTGTTGGATGACATTGGTCGCTTGCGCGATGGACCTGAGGTCGATTTCGCTTTTGAGCCCGACGCAGACACGCCGGTGTTCATCATCGGCACCAGCGGCTCGACTGCGCGCCCCAAGGGTGTGATTTATTCTCATCGCAGCATCCTGACGTATGCCAGCGAGTTCGTGATCATGGAGCCGCGTTGCGGACGGGGCTCGCGGGTCCTGTCGGTGGGGCCGTTTAGTTCGTCGTCGGGCTATCTGTTGCTGATGCAGTTCATTTCGGTGGGCGCGACGCTTTACATCGAAAGGCATTTTGAGGCCGCGCGGGCGTTGCGGTTGCTGGTCGAGCACCAGATCACCACGTTTCAAAGTGCGCCGATCTTTTTCGAGCGGATCGCAGCGCTGCCTGGTTTCGCTGACGCGGATTTATCGCATCTCTATTGGACTCAGGTGGGCGGCGCGAGGGTCTCGCAGAGTTTGCTCAAAGCATGGCGAGACAAGGGCGTGGTGCTTCGACAGCTTTATGGCTCGACCGAAGCCGGCGGCGGTTGGGGTGCACGCGATGATGCGGCAGTGTCTGCGCCGGAGAAATGCGGGCGCGGTGGCATCTTCACTGAGTACGCCATCCTGAGTGAAAACGGCGGTTTCGCGCCGCCGGGAACACCAGGCGAAATCCTGGTGCGCTCGCCGTGTTTGATGGTGGGTTACTGGAACAATCCGCAAGCCACACAAGAGGCTGTACGAGACGGCTGGCTGCACACCGGCGATCTCGGCATTCTCGATGATGCCGGCAATCTCACTTTCGTCGACCGGCTGAAGGACATCATCATTTCCGGCGGGCTGAATATATCGGCCGCTGAAATCGAGCGTGTCATCAGTGAAATCGACGGCGTGAAGGAAGTTGCCGTGCTGTCGGCTCGTGACGCTGACTTTGGGGAGACGCCGCTCGCAGTGATTTATTCCGATGACGGTAAGGTGTCGGTGCCGGTGGTGATCGAGCACT
>NZ_JAEUPY010000463.1 GCF_016790065.1 Steroidobacter sp. | reverse complement strand
GCGATGCCATGCGCCACACCGCTTCGATCTCGACACCGTAAGACTTCGCAGCACCAGCGTTGCCGGTGAATGACACGCCGCTGTTGACCAGACTGAGCTGCAGATCCTGCCAGTCGATGTAATAAGTGGCCGCGTTGACGGCCAAGCGCCGATCGAGCCAGTAGCTCTTCAACCCCAACTCGTAGTTCCACAACGAATCCGGCTCATAAGTGCTGGGAATGCCCAATAACGTAGAGGCCGTCAGATTCGGGCCGCCGGTGCGAAACCCCTTGGCCGCCTGCGTGTACACGCGAAAATCGTCGGTGAACGCATAGCTCACCGCCAACCTTGGCGTGACCGTATCCGCGTCCTTGTCACCGGAGAACCTGTTGGTGGTTGTGAAATTCCCTGTGGCCAGATATCCCGAGGCCGTCGTGTCGAACGCGACGCTGGTTCGGCTAGCGCGCAGGCCGGCGGTAGCGGTGAGTTGGCCGGTGATGTCCCACGACAGTTCGCCGAACACAGCCTTCTCGCTTTGATCGGACTGCACAGCCAAGCCATACAAATTGCCCGACCCGACCAACGGAATCAGCGCCGGCGCGTTGACCCACTGCCCGCCTCGCGTGGTCCGGTCGATATAGATCGCACCGATGGTCCAGTCGACGACTCGCTCACCGGTCGAAGCCAAGCGGAATTCTTGTGAGAACTGACGCGTGGAGGCAGGCGTCAAAGACGGCGTCGGATTGGTCAGCCCGCCCGGTACGCCGAGCAAACGAGTAAGCACGGTGAGATACGGTGTGCCGTCGTCGATAGAGGTGTATTCGCGTTCGCTGTAACTGGTCGAAGACAGCAGCGACGCGAAACCGAGATCGAGTTGCCCGACGAAGTTCGCCGCCGAGAATTCCAACTCGTTGCGACTGTTCACGCTTTGAATCGACTGATAGTCCTCGACCGCTGCGCCCAGCCCTGGCGTGACCACCGAGGCGAAACCACCGTAGGTCTTACTGTCCTGATGCAGCACCGTAGCCTGCAACGACAGCCCGTCGGTCGGCTGCGCCGCCAGGATCAAACGACCGCCGCGCACGCGTTCGGAATTCACATCTTCTTGCCCGAGCTTGACGTTGTCGACGTAGCCACCTTCGTTCTGACCATAAGCGACAGCGCGCAAGCCGAGCTTGCCTGGCACTAGCGGCAGATTCAGCATACCGCTCGCGCCGCCGCCGACTTCGCCGTCCTGAATCGATTCAGCACGCACTTCCGTGGTGACATGAAACTCTTCGAGGTCCGGCTTGTTGGTGATGATGCGCATCGCGCCGCTCAGCGAACCGGAGCCGAACAACGTTCCCTGCGGACCGCGCAACAACTCGACCCGCTGCACGTCGAACAAGCGCGAATCCAGCGTGGTGGTCGCACCGGTGCCCGAGTCCGTTACGATTTCATCGACGAATTGCCCTACGGTGGCCTGCTGGAGCAGCTGGCCCTGCGAGGTGGCGATGCCACGCACAGCGATGCGATCTCGGTTGGCGCCGGCGCTGGTCAGCGAAAAGCCCGGCGAATAGCGCACGACGTCCTGCACGCGAGTTGCCCCGGCGCTCAGCAAATCGTCCTGGGTGAGTGCCGTCGCGGCGATTGGCACTTCGCTCAACAGCTGTGGGCGATGTGACGCTGTGACGATCACTTCTTCGACGATCAGCGACGTGGCTTGGGTATTGGCAACCCGCAGCGTCACCACGTTGCCTTCGCGGGCAGCGATGGTCAGCCCGACTTGGATCAACAACCGCTCCAGCACTTCGTCGACAGTGAGCTCGCCCTGAATGGCGCGAATCTGCTTGTTCTCGATGGCGTCATACGGGAACAGCAAGCGCAGCCCCGATTCCCGCGAAAAAGCATTCAATGCGTCAACCGCCGGCTGCGCCGGGATGTCGACCCTTTGACGCAACTCTTCCGCGAGCGCGCCCTGACTCAGCATCGCGCCCAGCGCCGCGACCGCCAATGTGCGGCGAAGGCATTGAGCAATCGAAAGATTTTTAAGTTGTTTGGGTGCCGACATCGAATCCTCCCCGCCAGCTTTTGCTGGGTACCGATGTCGAAACGAAGCAAGGGCGCGGAGCTGCTAGTCGAGCGCCAATTATTTTCCAGTCGCCCGATCAGTCTTTGTGGACCAGATAGACGGTGCCGTCCTCGCCCTCGATCAGCCGCACCGGGAATCCGACCTGCACCGAGCGCAGGAACTCGTCCGCCTCGTTGCTCGGGAAGGTGCCGCCCACCCGGATGGAGGCAATCCTCGGGTCGGCCGCGATGATGCGTTTGGTCCGATACCGGCTGAACTCCTCAGCCGCCTGCGCCAGGGTTTCGCCGCGCAACTCGATCACGCCCTGGCTCCATGCGATCCGTTGACGTAACACGTCCGGCGCGAGCGTACTCTTGGCCACCGTTGTGCGATCCACGACGGCACCGGAGCCCGCCGATATCTGTCGTTCCGGATCCCGTGGCGGCGCCGTCTGCGGCCCTTCGACGACCACGACCGTTCCTTCGGTCACCGTGACCTCAGCCAGATCGCTGCGCAAACGAATGCTGAACGCGGTTCCCACAGCTCGGATGTGCGAGCCCGCCGCTTTGACCACAAACGGACGTTGCGGGTTGTGAGCAACTTCGAACAGCGCTTC
>NZ_JAEUPY010000456.1 GCF_016790065.1 Steroidobacter sp. | reverse complement strand
TCCAACGCCGAGGGGATGGTGGTCAGCGTTCGCGAGGGCCGCGTAATGGTCAGCAACGCTCAAGACAGAAACGTTGGCGAGGCGGGACAAGTGCTGCGAGTCAATGCCAATGGCGGTTGGAGCCGCGACGAGCTGTCGTCGACGGCGGCACACTGGCGGTGGGCATTCCAGGCCGGGGCGACTTTCCAGATCGACAATCAGTCGCTGGCGCAGTTCCTGCAATGGATCGCTCGCGAGACAGGACGGCAACTGAAATATTCGTCACTACAGGCCGAAGCGGCGGCGGCCACCGTTCGATTGCGTGGTTCCATCGATGGGCTCGATCCTGACGCGGCATTGACCGCCGTGCTCTTGACCACACAACTTCGACGCTATCAGACCACTGACTCAGAGCTGGCGATCGAACTTTCGCCGGTTGATTTCAGCAAACAGTAACGTCCAACTTCAAACGCCGCGACCACCCGTCGCGGGGCGAGCTGCGGGAGGTTGGATGAAATACTCGGCACGATGCTCGGTGCGTCTTGCCGTGGCCAGCGCACTGATCACAGCATCCCTCGCTGCCTTCGCCACCGAGCCTTCGACAAAAATCGCAGTTGTCGGGCCTCGCACGGATCAACATACCGGCATGCCGAGCGATGCCGAACTGCAAACGCGAGGGGCTCGCATCGGTCGTATCGAAGTGCAAGTCGATGACATCTTCGAGACGCAACCTGCACGATCGCTGGCCTCGCCATATCGTCTGGCGAATGCCCTGCACATCTCCACGCAGGAAGAAACCATCCGCCAGCAATTGCTCTTCGGCAGTGGCGAGCCTTTTCAGCGCCGCCTGCTCGACGAAACAGAACGTCTGCTCCGAGGGCAGCACTATTTGAACGACGCGACCGTCACGTCGACTCGCTATCACGAGGACAATACCGTGGACGTGCTGGTGCGCGTACACGATGTGTGGACCTTGAGCCCGGGCTTCTCCTTTGGCCGCAAAGGCGGTGAGAACCGGACTCGCCTGGAATTCGAGGACAGCAACTTTCTTGGCCTGGGCAAGCAAGTGTCTCTTGAGCGATCGAGTGACGTGGATCGCACCGCCTGGCGCTTGGCCTATGTCGATCCAAATCTGTTCGGCACTCGGTGGACGCTGTCGACCGCCTACTCGTCGATGAGCGACGGTTCCGAAAAACTGCTCGCGCTGTCGCGCCCCTTCTATTCCCTGGACTCGCGTTGGAGCGCGAACGTCGAAGCCGCCGACCTCACCAGTTCGATTTCTCGATACTCGCTTGGCAAGCGCGTCGAGCGCTTCAACATGCAGGAACGCGAGCTCGACATCGGTGGCGGCCTGTCGGAAGGACTCAGCAATGGCTGGGTGACACGCTACCTGGCAGGTTTCCGGTACGACGAGCGAGCGTTCGCGACGCGCACCGACGAGCCCAACGCCTTGCTGCCCGCCGGTCGGACACTCTCGTATCCTTGGGTGGGCGTCGAGATCCTGGAAGACAACTATCGCACGACGCGCAATCTCGATCAGATCGGTCGCACGGAAGATCTATACCTGGGGCGTAGTGTGCGATTGGAAGCCGGCTTTGCCAGCCCGGCGCTGGGATCGACACGCGATGCATTTATCCTCAACGGCGCCCTGACGGCCGGCGCGGCACTGGGCAACGAGCGCTTTCTCATCAACACCATTGGTACGCGCGGCCGTATCGAGGGCGGCGCGCTCGTCGACGCCGTGCTGGAGGCGGGCAGCCGATTCTATTTGCGACAGTCGCAACGCCGTGTGTTCTTCGCATCGGCCAATGCAACGGTCACGTCCAATCTCGATCCCGAGAAACAGCTTCTGCTGGGCGGCGACAACGGACTGCGCGGTTATCCGCTGCGCTATCAGGCCGGCTCGGCGAATGCGCTCATCTCCCTGGAGCAGCGATTCTATACGTCGTGGCAACCCCTGAAATTATTCAATGTTGGCGCCGCCGTGTTCTTTGACGCTGGCCGCTCCTGGGGACGCGATGAGTATGCGGCGCCGCCGGCGGGTTGGCTGAAAGACGTTGGCATCGGCTTGCGCCTCGGCAGCGCGCGTTCCGGGCTCGGCAGTGTTCTGCATATCGATCTGGCCATGCCGCTGGATCGCACCCGTGATATCGACTCAATGCAACTCCTGATCGAGAGCCGAAAGTCGTTCTGAGCATGTCGAACCGATCATTCTTCTGGCGCCATGTGCGCGCCCCCCTACTCCTTTTCGCGCTGATGGCCGGTGTGCTGGCCACGACGCCGCTCGATCGACAAATCGCGCATACCCTCTTCTTCGACGAAGCGCACTCCCGATGGCTCGGCGCCGGGACATGGTGGGCGAATGCGCTGATCCACAAGGGTGGGGCTTGGCTCGTACGTCTTCTCGTGGTAGGCGCGCTCGCACTGTGGGTCACGACCTATATCAAGCCGGGGCTGGCAACCTGGCGCAGACCTGCGTTGTATTTCGCTGTGTCGACGCTCCTCGGCGTAGGACTGGTCGGACTGCTCAAGGCGCTGACCAATGTCGACTGCCCCTGGGATCTTACCGAGTTCGGCGGGCGATTTTCGTTCATCGACTTATTCGAGCACCGGCCGGTAGCCTGGCGCCGCGCTCAGTGTTTCCCGTCGGGTCATGCGAGTGCGGGGTACGCACTGCTCGCCTTATACTTCACGTTCCGTGAACGTAGCCGCCGGGCCGGGCAGTTCGGATTGCTGGCGGGCCTTGCGGTGGGTCTGATCTTTGGGCTCGCTCAACAGTCACGGGGCGCGCATTTCCTCTCGCACGATGTCTGGAGCGCAATGCTGGTCTGGACCGCAGAGCTTGCGCTGTACACTTTCGCGTTCAAGGCCCGCCTGTGGGATCGATCACAATGGGAGAGCAATGAAGGCACTGCGGCGTCTCGCCTGCCTGACGGCGGGACTTGCAGTCTGCCACCCAGCGCTGGCCCAGTTGCAGGGGCGTAACGTCACCGACATTCTGAATGGATTGCGCGCCGAGGGACTGATCTTCATCTACAACACCCAGATCGTCCCGGACGATCTGAAAGTGACGCGTGAGCCACAGGCCACTCGAGGCATCGAGGTGGCGCGGCAGATTCTCGCTGAACATGATCTCGCCGTGTCCGAAGCTGCGCCGCGTGTTTACGCAGTGGTTCGCGATCCTCGCGCACGGCAGCGGATCACGACTCAACCGAGCCCCAGTGGCGAAACTGAACCGGCCGAAGAGATCGTCGTTCAAACCAGCCGCTACACCCTGGCGGTGGATACCGCCACACCCAAGGACTTCCTCACTCAGGATCAGGTGCAGGCCATGCCGCGGCTGGGCGATGAAACGTTGCGAGCCATGCAGCGTTTGCCCGGCGTCGCGACGAACGGAGTCTCCAGCCTCGGCTCCGTGCGTGGCGGTGAGCCCAAAGAAGCCGCCATCGTGTTGAACGGTTTGCGCTTGTACGAGCCGTTTCACCTGAAGAATTTCAACAGCCCCATCAGCCTGCTGGACTCACGAATCATCGACAGCATCGAGTACTACTCCGGCGGCTTCGCCGCACCGTTCGGGGATCGCATGAGCGCAATCATCGATGCCACCAGCATTCTGCCGCTACAACGCTACTACGAGGTCGGCCTGAGCTTCTTTCACTTCAACGCCTTGGCCGCAACGCCATTTGCCGGGGGACGGGGTCACGCCCTGCTCTCCGCTCGACGCAGCAATATTGGCGATCTCGCGCAGTTCTCCGAGCAGGATTTCGGCGAGCCCAACTATGCCGATGGCTTCGCGCATACCGATTACCAACTCAACGATGCCACCCGCGTATCGCTCGATGTCCTCGTCTCCGGCGATCAGTTCAACGCTAAACGACACCAAGGCACGCAGCGGGTGAAAACAAAATATCAAAATCTCTATTCCTGGCTGACGCTGAACCACGATTGGACGGACAACGCGTCGACCAACGTCATCGCATCGTTTACCGACCTGGACAACCGACGTCGCGGCCAGGTGAACGAGCCGGGTCTCCGACGCGGCGAAGTCTGGGATGATCGATCCTTCCACATCGCCGGCTTGCGACTGGAGAACTCGCTGCGAACCGGCGCCATCGAGCATCGATTCGGCGGTGAGGTACGACGGTTGTGGGGTGACTACGACTACCGGCTGGATCTCATGCAAGCGTCGAATGTACCGTTTCCGGGTTCGCCTCCGCTACAAACCTCGCGGGCCACGTCCGCTTCACCGGGAGGCTACGAGAACTCGGCGTACTGGGATTCGCAGACGACGCTCAGCAGCCGATGGACTATCGAGGCAGGCCTGCGCGTGGATCTTCAAACCTACGATGGCACGGGTGATGACGAACAATGGAGCCCGCGCTTCAGCGCGCTTTACACATTGTCGCCGCGCACGAAGTTTCGGGCGAGCTGGGGGCGTTTCTTCCAGTCACAGGGGATCAATGAGCTGCAAGTGGAGGATGGCGTCGATCAGTTCTATCCGGCCCAGCATGCCGACCACACCATCGTCAGCGTCGAGCACCTGCTCGACGTCGGCCTCGATATTCGCGTGGAGGCGTACCGCAAGCAGTATCGACACGTCTCGCCGCGCTTCGAGAACGTATTTGATCCGCTCGCGCTGTTTCCCGAAGCGGAGTTCGATCGCATCAGGATTGACCCCGACAGCGCCCGCGCCGAAGGCGTAGAGATACTGTTGCAAATGCGACCGCGCAACTCATGGAGCGGCTGGTTGAGCTATACGTGGGCACAAGTCGACGACCGTATCGGTGGGGCCGACGTTGCTCGGGGCTGGGATCAACGCCACGCACTGACCCTAGGGGTGACCTGGGCGAGCGGACCGTGGACCGCGACTTTAGTAAACAGCTTCCACAGCGGCTGGCCGACCACGCAACTTGCTGTCACTTCACAGGCGGGCGGCGGCCCCACGATGGACTTGAGCGCCCGTAACAGCACTCGCTTTGACAATTACAACTCACTGGATATCAGAGTCACCCGGACGTTTCTTCTGTCTCGCGGCGCGCTGGATGTCTTCGCCGAAGTCACCAATGCACTCTCTCGGAAAAACCCCTGCTGCGTGGAATACACGATCGCGCAAAACGAGGACGGCACTCCGAACTATGTGCGTGAGGTCAACTCCTGGCTGCCGCCAGTGCCCTCGCTCGGCGTGCTCTGGCGCTATTAACGACCACAAGTGTGACCTACGTCCCGCGGGCGCTGATGATGCTTGGTGGACGTGTGCAGCGAATCCCCCTTGGGCCCATGTGGTCAATACTGACTGCAGTCCCTCCCGCGGGACGCTGATCGCACTTTCGGCGGGACACTGCTGGGAATACTCCGCGACTGCGGCATAATGAAGCTATGTTCCGCAGCTCGCCTTTCGCGAAAACCCTATGGCTCCTGGCCATAGCGCTGCTATTGATACGCGTCGGCGAAGCCCATCTGCATCTGTGTCTCGACGGTGCCGACCGACTTGTAGCGTTTCATGTGAAAGACACGCCCAACCACGCGGGCGGGAAGGAAGTCTCGGGCAGCCACACCGATCTCGATTTGGCGGTTTCAGCTTCGGCATTGATCAAGAAGCTCGCGGTGGACGAGTTGCCGCCGGTCGCGTTTGCGTTTTTCTTCATTGCTCTGATCGTGCCACTAATGCACGGCTCGTGGCAGCCGACATCGTTAGTCACGCCCGCATTTTCCACTGCGCACTCCCGCAGACCGCCGCCACGTGGACCTCCCCGCTAATCCTCCCTTCTGACGCCCTCTACTGTCAGTTCATTGCCGGCTTGCAACGCAAGCTTGTGCGGAGGAATTTCGATGTCTGTTTCAGATTCATTCTTTCGATTTGGACGTCTCGTTGGCCGATGCGTGGTGGTTGCCACGATCGCCGTTGCTCTGAATGCCTGCGTTGTCGTTCCAGCGTCGCACAAGGCCAACTCGGATAAATCCTTCGACGAAGCGCTGCACTACTGCCGAGTGCGGCAACCCGGAAAACTCAACCGAAAAATACGGCTGCCAGCAACTCACAGCGGCGTCGCTCGCTGTTTAAAATTCCAAGGATGGTCCACTGACGGCACGCGGCTGACGCCACCAGATGTAGACCGGCAGTAGCGGGCTTCATTCCGATCCAGCGCGTCCCTTCTTGACGAAGCTCTCCGCTCGATCAAATCTGGACGACTGGATCGAAAACAGATCCAGAATCGTATCGAACACCGCTGGCTGACTGTATTCGGCACGCTCGACGATCGAGATTGGCACCGAGGCTTTGACGATCAGCGGGATCTGGGACTGCTCGTCCGGCAACGCCATGCCGGGCGGCATCCCGTGAAACATCACGCCGTCTTCCATCAACGATTCACCGTGATCGGACAGATAGATGAGCACGTACGGCACGCGGGACTGCTCCAGCGTGTGTATGGCCTGCCCCAGCACATAGTCGACGTAGAGAATCGTGTTGTCGTACGAGTTGTAGAGTTGCTCGAGCGTGCATTTCCCCGCCACGTCGGCGTCGCTGCACAGAGGTTTGAACTGTTGAAACTCTGGCGGATGCCGGTCGCTGTAAGACGGGCCATGGCTGCCGCCGCCGAGATGCAGGACGATGAATCGGTATCCCGAAGCGTAGTTGGCGAGGTTGCTCTGGAGCAGCGGAATCACGTCTTCGTCGTAACACTTGCCGCCGTGACCGCAATTAGTCGCCTTGGTTTCACCGACGGACGCGCAATTGTCGTAGAGCGTGTAGTTGACGTAGCACGAG
>NZ_JAEUPY010000453.1 GCF_016790065.1 Steroidobacter sp. | reverse complement strand
GCCCTGACGCGGCGTGAGCTTCGGCGAGAAAGGTTCGGTTCTGAACGTGTAGAGCACTGCCGGAGGCGGTGAATTTCTCGGCCATTCGAGAAGCCTCGTCCAAAATGGGAATGGCCAACGCAGGCCGACCCAGCGCCGTCTGCAGAGAACCGTATTGTCCCATCGATGCGGCAACGGCCGCCGAGTCTCCGGAAATCGCGCGCTGCCCTTCGAAGGCATGCTTCAACTCACGCTCAGCGTCGGCAACGCGGCCGACGCGATAGGACAGCGTTCCAACATTCGCTCGCATCACCAATGCAGGAACATCCTCACCCGACCCAAGCGCATCATGAATTGCGAGCGCCTTCCGATACGCCGAAGTAGCTTCCTCGAGCCGATTGGCATTCATCAGTGCGATGCCGAGTGAGTTATAGAGGATCGCCGTCTCGCTGTGATTCTCGCCGGAAAGCGCGACACGCTCGCCAATCGCTTGTTCGTTAGTAGCAATGGAGCCAGCCAAGTCACCTTGAGCTCGTTGCAGCCGTGCACGAATAGCCAGCCCTTCCACGTGTGGTTCGGCGTAACGAGTTCGATCTGTGTTCCAGAATTGCTCTGCAGGTGGCAGCAGCTCAGCCGCGCGTTGCAAGTTCCCGCGAGACAGTTCGGCGTGTGAGAGCTTTTGCTTTACCAAGGCCACTGTTTCCGGATTGGCCTCAGGCCCGGCTTGTTTCAGATAGCCTTCGAGCAAGGGCACTTGCCCAGCCACATCCTCGAGCGCGCCGTACAAGTCGGCGAGGGTCTCGACGACCTTCCCAGCGAGGTACGGATCGTCGCGATACTGTTGCAGAACGCGCTCGGCGCTCCGATCCAGCATGGCTTTGGCGGTGGTCGGGCCTGAGCCTTCCTGCACCACCGAGTTGCGAAACATTCGTGTGAGATAGGTGCGAACCGCTTCTTCGCGAGCAGCGGCGCGGCGAGCGATGTCACGTTCAACGGCGGTTCGTTCGGCTTGTTCTCGGGCTTCGCGAGCTTGCCAAAGCGCAATGCTGGCGCCGCCGAGAATGGCAGTCAGAACAGCGACGGCGGCGGCCGTAGCGACTCGATTGCGGGTGACGAACTTGGTGAAGCGATACCACGTGCTGTCGGGCCGCGCTTGAATGGGGCGGCCTTGCAAGTGATGTTCGATGTCCAGGGCAAACGCATCGGCGCTCGCATAACGTTGCGCGGGATCTTTCTTCAGCGCGCGATTCAGAATGGCATCGAGGTCACCGCGCAAGTGGCGGCTGGGAGGGCGATCCTTGGTGGCGTCGCTAGCCAGTGGCGCATCGAATTCGGTGATGGCGCGTTCGAGTTGGCCGGCGGTAGTTTGCTTGGCCGGGTAGGGCAGCGCGCCAGTCAATAGCTGATAACTCACAACGCCCAGCGCGTACACATCAGTGGCTGTGCCGATGGCCTCGCCTTTGATTTGTTCCGGTGCTGCGTATTCAGGCGTGAAGGCGCGCACGGCGAATTGTGTTTGCTCGCCGGGCTGGTTTTCCAGCAACTTGGCGACACCGAAATCCAGCAGACGCACTGAACCCTCGACAGTCACGAGCACATTGCTGGGTTTGAGATCGCGATGGACCACGAGACGCGCATGCGCATGTGCGACGGCGCGAGCTACCTGCAGGATCAGTTGCAGGATTTGCGCGACGCTCAACTCATGCTGAGCGCAGTAACGATCGATGGTCTGGCCTTCGACGTATTCCATGGCCATGAATGGCCGGCCGAGATCGTCGACGCCGGCGTCGTACAGGCGCGCGATGTTGGGATGTTCGAGGCCGGCGAGAATGTCCCGCTCGCGAGCCATGCGTTCGGCGAGTCCGCCGATCCAAGTGACGTGCGGCAACTTCAGCGCCACGGTTCGTTTGAACGAACCATCGGCGCGTTCAGCGAGCCACACGCTGCCCATGCCGCCGCGGCCCAGTTCTCTTACCAATCGATACGGACCGACTTGATTGCCGGGTTCTGGTGTACTGAGCGGCGAGGTGTTGATGCCGGTGAGGCTGGTGAACTGCGGCATGTCACGCAGGAAGCCGTCGGTTTCGCGCGCGGCGTGCTTTGCTAACAACTCACGAAGGGCTGGCCTGAGTCGTGCGTACTCGCCGTCCAGCGATTCGAGCCAGCCGGCGCGTTCCGGCGCGGGCAGATCGAGCGCGGTATCGAGCAGTTCGAACATCTGCTTCCAATCTTCCGGCCCGATTTTTTGCATGGTTACTGCGCCAGGGTAGTCGCCAGAAACAAGCGCGCTTTCTCCCAATCGCGTGCTACCGAGCGCACGCTGCGATCCATTGCGTCTGCTACTTCCTCTTCGGTCATGCCGGCGAAGTAGCGCATTTCCACGACATGGACCAAGCGCGGGTCGATCTTGGCCAGTTCCTGCAAAGCTTCATGAATCTGTAACACCTCGCGCTCGCGAGGATCGGAGACGTGCGCGACGGCGACATCGAAGTCCACATGGATAGCGTCACCGCCGCGGCGGTCGGCCGATCGACGACGCACGAAATCGACCACGATGGAACGCATGACCTGAGCGGCGTAGCCCATGAAATGACCGCGGTCGTTGGCTTCGATGGCGCCGGCTTTGAACAAGCGCAAGTAGGATTCGTGCACCAACGCAGTGGTGTCGAGCAACGTGAACTGACCGCTACGACGCAAGCGCGCGTGTGCCAGTTGGCGCAGATCGTTATAAAGCAGATTGAACAGCTGCTCGACGGCGCCGGTATCGCCGCGCCGGGAGGCATCGAGCAGTAAAGTGACTTGCGACATGCGGATCCATCGGCACCGCGGACAGCCGGGAATTTAGCATAGGGCGCGCCCGGCGCCGGCCCGTTCAGTTTTTGGGGGCGGTCTCGGCTTTGGCTTCCAGTGTCGACCAGCGTTCGAATTTTTCTGACATCTGCCGTTCCAGATCTTCGGCAAGTTTGCGGTCCGTCTTGAGCTGCTCGGGGCCTTGTTTGTGATACTCGGCTGAGCTCATGCGCGCGGTCAGCTCTTGCTGACGTTGTTCCAGCGCTTCGATCTCGATGGGCAATTGCGCCAGCTCGCGAGTTTCTTTGTAGCTGAGTTTGACCGGTGTCGGCGCGCGGGCTGCCCCTTTGGCTTCCTGCTTGGATTTGGCCTGAGCAGCAGTCAGCGGCGCGGGGCGTTGTGCCAGCCAGTCGGTGTAGCCGCCGACGTATTCCTGCCAGCGGCCGTTGCCTTGCGCGACCAGGGTCTGTGTCACCACATTGTCCAAAAAGGTACGGTCGTGGCTCACCAGCAGCAGTGTGCCGTTGTAGTTTTGTAGCGTGTTTTCCAGCAATTCCAACGAATCGATGTCCAGGTCGTTGGTGGGTTCGTCCATCACCAGCACGTTGGCCGGCCGCGCGAACAGGCGGGCCAACAGCAAGCGATTACGCTCGCCGCCGGACAACGCCTTGACCGGCGAATTGGCCCGCTGCGCCGGAAACAAGAAATCGCCGAGATAGGTGGTCACGTGTTTGCGCTCGTTGCCGATCTCGATCCAGTCCGACCCCGGGCTGATGGTTTCGGCCACGGATTTGTCCGGATCCAGTTGTTCGCGCAATTGATCGAAATAAGCCACCGCGACATTCGTGCCGAGCCGCACGTCGCCGCTGTCCGGTTCCAGCTTGCCCAGAATCAATTTGATCAAAGTAGATTTGCCGGCGCCGTTGACGCCGATCAAACCGAGCCGGTCGCCGCGCATGATGCGCATGGAAAGATCGCGCACGATGGTTCGGTCGCTGAAAGATTTGCTGACATCGGTCAGCTCGGCCACCAACTTGCCGGAACGGTCGCCCGAGTCGAGCGTAAGTTTGACGCTACCCATTTGCTCACGACGCGCGGCACGCTGTTCGCGAAGTGATTCGAGCCGGCGTACGCGACCTTCATTGCGAGTTCGGCGTGCTTCGACGCCCCGACGAATCCAGACCTCTTCCTGTGCCCAGAATTTGTCGAATTTGCGATTGACCACTTCTTCGGCCGCCAGTTGTTCGCTCTTGCGCGTCTCGTAAGTGGCGAAGTTGCCGGGATACGAGCGCAGCAGGCCGCGATCCAATTCCACGATGCGCGTGACCACCCGATCCAAAAACGCTCGGTCGTGAGTGACGATGATGGAGGCCGGGCCCTTGATCAGCAGATCTTCCAGCGCGGTGATGCCCTCGATGTCCAGATGGTTGGTCGGTTCGTCGAGTAACAGCAGTTCGGGCTCGAGCGCCAGCGCCAACGCTAGCGCGGCTCGTTTGCGTTCACCGCCCGACGTGGTTTCCGGCGCGCGCTCGGAGGCCACGCCGAGCCGCTGTAAGAATTCGCTGAGCCGGGCTTCGAGCCGCCAACGTTCGCGTTCGTCGTGAATTTCATCCAGCTTGGCGCGAGCGACCAGGCTGTCGCGCACCGTCTCGGCCGGCGGCAACAACGGTTCCTGCTCGACGAACACGATCTTGAGCCCGTCCTGCTTCGCCAGTTCGCCGTCATCCAACGGCGCCAGGCCGGTGATGATTTTGAGCAGCGAGGATTTGCCGGTGCCATTCCGGCCGATCAGCCCGACGCGTTCGCGCTCGTCGATGGCGAAGTTGGCGCGATCCAGCAGCGGATGCAGGCCATAGGCAAGTTCGGCGTTACGCAGCGTGAGCAGGGGCATGGTCGGTGGGGCGAGCGTTCGGGGGCCCGAATGATAGCGGCGAAGCCCATCGGCGGGCTGGAAATCGCCGGCGCGGGCCT
This sequence comes from Steroidobacter sp., assembly GCF_016790065.1. GTDB lineage: Bacteria > Pseudomonadota > Gammaproteobacteria > Steroidobacterales > Steroidobacteraceae > Steroidobacter. The sequence goes on along the minus strand of NZ_JAEUPY010000453.1, from coordinate 1,630 downwards.
ACAATAGGCCCATGCGCATCGCCAAACCGATATTGTTGGTCACCACGCCGGTGGGCCTGGTTCTGGGTCTGTACGAGGGCTGGCGCCTGGCGGGCGGCCTGGTTTTCATCATGGCCGCATTGATGCTGGTCATTGGCGCCGCGTTCGGCTCGGTGGTCTACACCATCCGGAAGGAGCGCGCCGAGGAAGAGCGCAAGAAGGCGGCAGAGGGCCAGCCGCGCACGCCGGGCGTTGGGCCGGGCGCTACTTAGCGCGCCGTTCGATCACCAGGCTCTGGATGGCACGGCCAAAGTAGCCGCGCTCATCGCCGAGTTTGGCGAACGCCAGGCCGGCGCCGCGCTCGCCGATCCAGGTCTGCGCGTCCAGCAGAATCCATTCGCCCACTGGCTGACGCGCCAGGCTGATGGTCAGGTCGGCGTTGATGAAGGTCCATTCGGCGAAGTCGAGTACCGCAGACACGCCGTTACAAAAATCTCCCGTCATGGCTGCGCGCATCAGCGGCGTGATCGCTTCACCGGCGATGATGGGACGATGCGCATGAAACCACAGCGCACCCGGGCCCAGCTTTCCAAACTCGCCACGCACCGAGCGTAACGTCACGCCGGAAGCAAACTGCTCATAGCTGCTGAAACGGATCTTGGACTCGCGGCCTTGCTCCGGTCCGGGCAACAGGATTTGTTCGTCGATCACATGCTCGGGCAGCTCGAGTTCCGCTTGTCGCATCTTGAGCACGGTGGCGCGCACGCAGGCCACGCCTTCATGTAACAAGGTGACATTCAGTACTTGGATCTTGCGGCCTTCGCGCTGCACGTCGATTTTGATTGCCAGCGGCGCGACCGGAATGGGTCGTAACAAATCGAACGTCATGCGCACGACTTGCATGGGTTCGCGGACCGGCATGCGTTCCACGGCCCACGCGATCAGCGAAGCGGGCGCGCCGCCATGCTGTAAACCAGGATCCCAGGGGCCGGCAGAACACGGCTGCGCGTGCGCGATTGAACCTTCGACTTGGTAGACGTAACTCATGGCGGTAGCCGCAGCGACGGCAAGAAAGCTTCCAGCCCCGATTCTGACAGAGTCGCGTCCATGGGTGTGCCGAACGCCGGCCGGTGCAGGCGTGAACTGAGGCTGAATATGTCATCAAATAGCGCCAGTCGCCCCGGAAATCAGCAGCCGCCAGCGAGCTTGCCGATCGGTGCATCTAACTGGCTGAATGCTGCGATATGCTTCGCACGACACCGTTGCCTTTCCGGGGCTTGCAGCGGGGTTCCGACAATTTCGGTACAGTCTGGTCCCCAACGTCGCAGCATGGGTGATCGCTCGGCATGAAGCATAAACGAGTCATCGCTGCCGCCATCGCGGTGGCCGCGTTCGCCGGGTTGCCGGTCGCGCAGGCGGCGCAGCCTGGCTTTTATATCGGCGGCTTGTACGGTCAGGGGGACAAGCAGCTCGATATCCAAGGTTTCGATGCTTACGGTGCCACCGTGGTGTATCCGGCCTCCAGCGTGCAGCTCACCGTGGAATCGAAAACCACGTCGCTGGACAAGAGCGATGCCGCGTTCGGTTTCTTCGCCGGTTATCGTTTCAACACTCACCTGGCCGTCGAGGCGGGCTACATCGACCTCGGCAG
>NZ_JAEUPY010000416.1 GCF_016790065.1 Steroidobacter sp. | reverse complement strand
GGCACATCGCGTGTCGTCGTCTCGGCGCCGCGGCCGTAGACGGTGACTGATTCGATGGCGACTTCTTCCAAGGCCGCGGTTTGCACCGGCGAGGCATCGGCAGGCAGGCGAGCATCACCGGAGGTTTGATTGGCTTTCGGTTTGACGACCACCGTTGCCTTGCCGTCGTAGCTGACGACCAGGCGCGTTCCCTCGGTGAGCTTGGTAATTGCATCCACCGCCGAATACTGGCCTTTGAGCGCCGGCGCCAAGATGCCGGCAATGTCGGCGCTCACGTAAACGAGCTGCAGATTTTCTCGCTCGGCGATGGATTTCAGCGAGGCCTCCAGCGATTGGGCCGGCAGATCGAAATCCACCGGGTTGGACTGACTCCACGCCAGCGAGGCGAATGCCAGTGCGCACGAGGCCACAGGGCCGCAGGCTGCCAGAGCAAAGGATCGACGGTGTTTTTGATGCATGTCGCGGCCCCAGGTTTGTCGTTGTGATTTCAAGCTCCCTATCGAGTACTTACGGCGCACGCCGCCAAACCCGACAGCGTTTGAAAATTTCTTCCACGGCTGTGCGAGTGGTGGCACTCTAGCGCCATGCCCGACTCGCCGGTCACCCGTCTGTTCAGATCGCAGGGGAAACGCGTTCGTAGTTTCCTGCGCCGGCGGTTGCGTAGTCATGAGGATGCCCAGGACGCGACCCAGAACGTGTTCCTCGGGCTGTTACGTCGCGAGAATGCCGGCGCGCTGGAAGAGAATCCGCGCTCCTACATGATCAAAGCCGCCTACAACGCGGCCACCGATGTGCAACGCGCCCGCATCTCACATCAAGTCGACGACCACTGCACCCTCGATGACAACATCGCTGGCAACGAGCGCACCGAAGCCAGCGAGATCGTCTATTGGCGCGAAGGTCTGCGCTTGTTCGTCACCGCCCTCAACGAACTGCCCGACCTGACTCAGCAAGTGTTCGTTCTCTATCACGTCGAAGGGCTGTCACATACGACGATCGCGCAGACCTTGAATCTCTCGGTGCGCAGTGTCGAGCGGCACATGGCACGTGCGATCGCGCACTGTCAGGATCGATTAAAGGATTACCTGCGATGAGCACTCCCTCGGTCTGGAAGCAATTGCGTCACGTGTTGGGGGGCTATCCCACCACCGCGGCCGATTGGGCGGTTCGCACGCAGTGCCCCGATGTCACCCGAGAAGAACTGCTGGTACTCGATCAATGGCTGACCGCTGACCCGCGCAACGCGCAGGCGTATGCCGAAGTCAACAAGATCGGCTATCTCGGTGCGCAGCTGCGTGAACATAGCGAGGAGCTGCTGCATTTGGAGGGCTATCAACGTTTGCTGGCCACCCGGCGCCAAAGCCGAGTCGCGCCAGAACCACGCTTCGGCAGGTTCGTTACACTCGCCGGCAGCTGCGCACTGCTGCTACTGGCGGTGACGCTCAGCTGGTTCTGGTATTCGAACGGCCGCTACTCCGCGGGCCATGGCGAACAACAACGCATCGCGCTTGCCGATGGCTCGAGCGTCGTGGTCAACACCGACTCCGAGGTGAAGGTGCGCTATGACGATCACGTTCGCATCGTCGAACTGCCACGCGGCGAAGCATTCTTCGAAGTGGCAAAGAACGCCGCACGACCGTTCATCGTCAAAACGGATGATCTGGAGGTTCGCGCCATCGGCACGCGGTTCAGCGTTCGACGCACGGACGACGGCACTCGGGTTGTCGTCACCGAAGGCCGCGTTCGCGTCTCTCGTACGGGCGACGCCAGTACCGCGCCGGTCGAGCTCGGCGCAAACAATCAAGTACTGGTGGCCGTAAAGGAACAGATTCCACCGCCCGTCGCGATCGATACCGCAGCGGCCACGAGCTGGACGTCAGGCATGATTCAGTTCGAGGACGTGCCCTTGAATGCGGTGCTACAGGAAGTGAACCGCTATACGCCGAAATCCTTCGTGATCTCCGACCCGGCGCTACAAGACATCCGCTTGACCGGTCGGTTTCGGGTGGGCGACATGGACTCGGTCAAGTTCGCCCTGGCGAACCGATTCGACATCGGCATGACAGAAGACGCGCGGGAGATTCGGCTGAGCAAGCCGTGACCTCGTGCCTTCTCCTGAGGAGGCGAGCTCGAACTCACTCCTGCGCTGGCAGCCTCTCCAACTCAGCGCGGAACGACAACGCACTACCGATCCGATCTGCGACCGGCCGAGACATGGCGTAGGCGGCACCGCTGAGCTTTCCATCGCGCAGCGTGAGGTCGAGACTGACTCGATAGTCGTAGCGGTTCGCGTCCGTGCTGCCGAGGCTCGCAGCGATATCTTCGATCAACAGCTCGTGTCGTCCGTCGGTCACCCGAAATTGCGCATTCGGGATCGACGCCACGGACGACGCTCCCACCTTCACTTCGACCATCCCCGTAGCTTTGATGTCGACACTCAACGGGACGGTGCGCGCATCGACATGAGCCTTTCCCTGCCAGCAGCCGACCACTGGCGCCGCGGGCGCGAGCTTGCGTCGGGCCACCCATTCGTTGGGCAGAAGTGTCTGCAAGATGGCCGCATTGATCTCTTCGAGCTTGGTGGTCTCGACGTTGGTCATTGTCGCAATAGCCACGTCGTACTCGGGAATCAGCATCAATCGACTGGCCACGCCGGCCATCGAGCCTGCATGTCGTAAAACCTCGAAGCCATTGAACGGACGCAGCCCCCAGCCCAAGGTCCGCATGCCGCGGTCGCCATCCTTGGCCGTCGGCACGCGCATTTGATCGATGCTTGGATCAGAGAGAATGCGCTTCTGTCCCGGCACGCGATTCTTGAGATGGAACATGCCGAAGAGCGCGAGGTCGTGCGCGCTCGCATAGGCTGACGAGGCGCCCGGCGTGTCGGCGTCGTAGAACGGTACCGGAACCCGATTGCGGGCGTAGCGAACAGCAACACGTGCATCGTTGCGGGCCTCGCTGGTCATCATGCTGCCGGTCATGCCCAGCGGCTGAAATATCTCGGTGCGCAGAAAATCGGCGAACGGACGCTTAGCCGAGCGCTCCACCACGTGACCTAGAATTCCATAGCCGAGATTCGAATAGAGATAGCCCTCCCCCGGCACGCGAACCAGCGTTCCATACTCATCGATAGTGCGTTCCATGGACGGCAGATGTGCGCCATCGCCGTCATAGAAGAATCGCCAATGTGTCGGCAGGCCAGCAGTGTGATCGAGCACGCGACGCAAGGTCGCGGCCTTCACATTACCCACATGCGCTTTGATGGGGTGCTCGCCGAGATAATTGTTCAATGGCGCATCGAGGTTCAGTTCCCCGCGCTCCACCAACATCATGATCGCGGTTGCGGTGATCGGCTTCGACATCGAGGCCAGCGAGTATGGCGTTCGAGGCGTTGCAGGCACTCGCTTGGCTACATCCGCCCATCCATAGGCCTCTTCCCAGATGATTTGGCCCCGCTGCGTCACTGCAAGCGCGACGGACGGCAGGTTCTCCTCCAGCATGATGTCCCGAATCTTGGCGCGTGCCGGCTCGAAGCGGTCAGCGTGGGCGAACATTGGCAGTAGCATCGCCAATACAGTCACGAACCATTTCATTGGATCATCCCTTGCAACTGCAGCGAGCTGCCAATGACGGCATCAAACAGTGTCGGATCGACGCTGTGCTTGGCATCGGACCATGACGTGCCGAGCGTCACATAGTCCGCACCCAGTCGTGATTTCAAATGATCGCCCATCGACATGAACGCTTGGCGCGCGCCGACAACTACATGAGCGTTATGAGCCACCACGAAAGCGCGCGCATAGTTGCCTTCGCGGCTCAGCGCCCACAACAGATTGTCCGCGCTCGTGGCGTCACGTTGGTTGCGATCACCGCTACGACTGAGCCACCAGCCATTAGCTCGCATGTCCGCATCGAGCGAGCGCGCGTTGCCGACATTTCGCAACGCTCGGGCGTAGGCGAGTTCGTCGCCCGCGGCGATCCATTCGATGCGTCGGCGTTCGAGCAGGCTCACGACATCGGCAATCAACGCAGTCAAGTCGTTGCGATTCTCGACGCTCATCCTGGTGTATGGATTTTCGCCGTCCATGACGTAGGCGCCGTTCGAAATCGACATCAGTAGTGGCTGTGCACGCACCTGCATCGACTGAGCACGGCTCGGATCGACGGTGCGCACGTAATCCAGCGCCGCCTGCAACGGCGCGCCTGGATTGGCGCGCGGACCGGACAAGCTATGACCCAACATTTCCAGCCCGTAGACATGTAGCTGGCAGCGCTGCGGTGATCGTTGGTTGCGTGCTCTCATCCATTCCAGCAGTTGCCGATTTTCCTCCAGCGCCCGTGGCGCGCCGAAGGACCAGACCGCTGCTACCAATGCATCGTCAAGAGTGCCGCGGCCGCGCACGTAGTCATCGACTCGAGTCGCCGCCGCAAAGTCGGTCTCCATCGCGATGGCACAGAAGCCGAGCTCCTCCACCAGGTACTCGAAGACTCGATTCCGTAACGACAGCAACGCCGGCACTTCATGTGCAGCCTCACCGAAAGCGACCACGCGTGCCGAGTCGACCACAGACCGCAGTGAGCGAGTCTCAGGTGCAGCGGCTACCGGCGGCGACGATGAGCGCGTAGGCCACTCACGCCTCAGCGTGTCGCCGTCATACAGAACGCCGCCTTTCATCACCTGCCGAACGGCGGCGATATTTTTAATATCATCGAGCGGGTTGGCGCGCAGCACGATCAGATCCGCCACTTTGCCGACTTCGATCGAACCGAGATCACGCTCCGCCCCAAGGAACGCAGCGCCCGCTCGGCTCGCCGCTTCCAGCGCACCCATCGGCCCCATCGCCGCAGCGAGCATGCGAATCTCCCACTGCACGGTGTAGCCCGGCCCGTGCGTGCCGATCGCCGCATGCCCGCCCGCCGCCATCACATCGGCCGCGAACTGCGATTGCAACGGGAAGGCGTAATCGCTCAGCGGACGAAACTCGCGCCGACGCGTGCCATACGGTGGCGACTCTCCCGGCCACATGAAGTGCTGCACCTTGGGATTCTTCCAGTACTCCGTCTCCTGCACGAAATATCCGTCATTGCGAACGAAGCCCATCCGGCCCAGCGTGACATTGAAGGTAAAGCCGGCTTGACCGAAGAACTGGGCCGCATCGGAGTACAGCGGCGCCTGCACCGGAATGTGTTGCGCGCCGGTGTACCCTTCCATGGCCAGACTCAAGCCATGCTCGAAGAATCCCGTCTGCAAATGTCCCGTGATGCCGATGCCCCGCTCGCGCGCAGCTCTCGCGAGCGCCTGTCGCTCTCTCGCGCCGGAGAGGGTGAGATTCTTGAGGGCCACCGCACCGAAGGAAACATTCTTGCGAGTCTCTCGATCAGCATCGGCGGCATCCAGAATCTCGACGTAGCTGCTACGCGCCCCTCTGTCGCCGCGAAAGTAGTCGGCAGCACCAAACAAACGCGGCCCGACGTTGATGCCCGCCTCGATCAGTTCGGCCTCTGCATAGATGGCTTGCGCGCCGGAGGACGGTGCGAAACCCGTCGTCACGCCATGAGCGAGCGCCATTTCACCTTCAATATTGCGCGGCTCCAAGAGCTCATCGCGTCGGCCGCCAAAGCCGCTGTGCATGTCGATGAAGCCGGGGATGATGGTCATGCCGTTGGCATCGACCACACGATCCACTCGTGCAACGTCGCATCGACCGACGCAGGCGATCCGTCCGTTGCGAACGACGATGTCCGCGCGCTCCATCACCTCTTGCTTGCGCAACGTCACCACCCGTGCGCCCGTCAACGCCAGACTGCCGCGAGGGACATCACGAGGCACCGTAATCTTGAGTGGCAGATTCTCCGATCGATTCGTCGATACCCGATGAATGAGCCCACCCTCACCCGTCACTTGTAGGCGATCCGCGTCGAGCCAACGCGGATCGAATGCGCGTGCCGCGGACAAGCGTCGCATGACCTGCCCCGTCTGCTGGTAGAGCTGCTCTCGATTGATTCGTGTCATCGGCGCCATCGGGTCGAAGTGCGCAATGAAAACCTCCGAGCGCTTTTCGATGGCGAGATACTTGCCGTCGGGCGATGGCACGACCGACGTTGCAAACGGCAGCTCCGCGTGCACGCGCAGATCCGTTCCATCGGTACGAACCGACGACAGCCGCGTCGTCGGCTCGAAGTCCGCTCGACTGTGATCGGTGAAGTACAGCCGCCCATCGGGCCCATAAGCAGGCACTGGGATCGCCAGATCCGGCCACGACAGTGTCGTAACCTGGCGCACTTGCCCGGTATCGAGCACGATGGTCACCAGCGACAGCGGGCTCTTGCCCAGGTTCGAAGAACATTCGAACAACGCGCCGCAGCCTGCGACAGCGGCAAGTTCACGCCCACCCGAGTGCCAGACGGGGTTTGCATACTCGCCGGACGTCACCGTGACAGGCACAGGATCCGTACCATTCATCGCGACCTGCCAAATGCGTGTGCGCCGATCGGCATCGACACCCACGAAGGCAATCGAGCGGCCATCCGGCGCCCACGCCGGCATGAATTCCAGCGGCGCAAACGACGCGGGCGTCAAACGACGCGCCCCGTTACCTTTCGCCCCCGCGAGCCACAGTCGCCCCACCGCTTGAAAGACAACGTGTTTGCGATCGGGCGACGTGCTTGCCCAACGCAACGCCCTAGCCGTCAATGGCGCGTCCGAGATCGACACCTGGGCCCGCGCCTGTTCCGAAATCGTTCGATGCACGCGCGCTCGAAACGGGATCGTTGCCACCGCACCCGTTTCGACCTGCACGCGCCGGATCTGCCCGCCTTGCGCGATGACGATCGAGCGGCTGTCGGGGAACCATGCGTAAGCAGGCAGCAACGCCGGCACTTGGGTATTGATGTTGCCGCCATCGGCGATATCGGGATCCAGTGCATCGAGCACCTGCCGCTCGGCACCTGTGTGCAAATCCCGAATCCACAGACTATTGCGCGGACCGTAGCGATGACCGCGCACCACCATCACCTGATCGGGCAAACGTCGCGCGAACGCAAGCCATCGACCGTCTGGTGAGGCCACCGGTGCGAGCCCGCCATCCAATACGACGGCATCTCGATCGGTAGTGCCGAGCGCCTGCCGCGCCAATCTGAAGTCGGCGCGAGTCAGATCGATGGTGCGTTCATCCGCCCCGGCGAAGTACTGAAAATAGAAGGAACGCCCGTCAGCAGCCACTGAAGCGAACGATGACGCCCGCCGCTGCGGCGGCGAGACTCGCGTCGGCTCGGCACCGTCGAGCGAATAGCGCCACAAGCCGAGCGCCGCATCGAGATAGCTGCCGGTGGTGCGCGTCGTCATGCGTTGCGCGATCAAGCTACGGCCATCTCGACTCCACACAGGCGCCGCCGCGATGATGTCAGGCTCGTGCCGCACGATGCGCGGATTCGTGCCGTCGCCGTTCATGAGCCAGAGGTTGTGATAACCGCCTCGCTCCGAGACGAACGCAATCGCATCGCCCGACGGGGAATACCTGGGATGAAAGTTGACGGCGATGCCGCTGTTTTGAGTCAGGCACTCGGCCGTACCACCCTCGGATGGCACGCGGTAGATGTGGCCGAGCAAATCGAAAACGAGCCAGCGACCGTCGGGCGACACATCGATGGACATCCAGCTGCCCTCCGAGGTCTCGAAGTCGATGTTTCGCACGCGCCCCTGTGGCTGCATCAGCTCTGCGTTCGCGACGGCCGCAAAGGCGAGCATGACCGCCCACAGCAACCCGCTGATGATCGTTCTATTCGTCTGAGTCATCGATACTGCCCCCATCGAGCATCCGGATCGACCGCGGTCGATCCGGATGGGTGACTCAATGAGTCATTCAGCGAGGAGAGCTGAAGTTGAAGTTGAAGCGCAGGCCGAAGGTGCGCGGGATGAAGATGGCGCGGGTGCCTCGCAAGCTCGTACCACCCGCGGTCCCCACCCAGTAGATCTCATCCGTGATGTTGTCCATATACGCGACCAGGCTCCAACGCTCGGTAGACACTCCGGCGGTGACGTTGAATATGCCGAACTCGGGCAACTCCGACTCCGGCGTGCGCAACACTGAATCGAACGTTTGCGCCTGCCACTTGTAGTCGAGACGAAACAAGCCGTCGTAGGTAGCGTTGATGGGCGCCTCGAAGACGTTCGCGACATTCACCGTCCACGGACGAATGCCAGCAATCTCCGAACGCGCCGTGCCGGGTCGTTTCAGTTCGGTATCGACGTAGCCGGCACCCAGTTGCAGGCTCCAGGCATCGGTCAACAACGCATTCAACTCCAGTTCCGCTCCCTTGGCCGAGCCTTCGCCCTGGTTGCGATCGTAGGTGAACGATTCGAACCCGGCATCGACGATGGCAGGTCCGCGGATCTGCAGATCCTGGTAGTCCATGTAGAACGCCGCCAAGGCGTAGCTCAATCGCTGACCCAACAACGTGCCCTTGTAACCGAACTCGTAGTTGGTCAGGTATTCGTTGTCCACCGTGTCAGGAACGACCACCACGCCGCCCGCCGTGTTGTGCGTTCCGACCGCCAACGGGTTGTTGCCGTAGCCCGGCCGGAATCCGGTGGACGTTTGCAGATACACCATGCTCGTGTCGGTGACATCGAAGCTCAAGGCCACGCGCGGATCGACTTCGTCGGTCTCGCCCTTGATCCGCACCATCGTCGGCAGCGGCACGCCCTCAGCAAACACCGCCGCGTTACCAAATGAATTCTCGACCTGCGTGAAACGCACGCCCGCCGACAGATGCAGCCTCGGCAGAATGTCCCAGAACACGTTGGC
>NZ_JAEUPY010000401.1 GCF_016790065.1 Steroidobacter sp. | reverse complement strand
TCACGCCTCGGGCCGGACGCATCGGCACGTTCACCGCCGAGGCGGGCGGGCTGTAGGAGACCGGCTGGCGATACAACTCGTAACCCGGTTTATAGACGCTGAGCATGAATTCGCCGGGCTCGAGGCCGGCAAAGTTGAATTGTCCGAAATGGTCGGAGCGACTGCTGGCGCGAGCGTACTCGGTGTTCGGCTGCGTCGGCCAGATAGAAACGTTGGCGCCCACCACCGGCAGCTTGCCACCGTCTTCGAGCAGTCGGCCGGAGAGTTGGGTCGGCGGCACTTCGACATCGAACTGGGTATCGCCTGCAATGCGCACTGTCTGGCTGCGGTAGGCGCCGACGCTGACGATGTACTCGCCGGCAGGTAAGCCGTCGATGGCATACTCGCCGCTGTCAGACGTTTGCACCGGATAGATAAAAGAACCATCGTTGTTAGGTGTCATGGCGTTCGCGCGAAGCATGACGTCCGCCAGTGGCTTGCCACCGCGAGTGACCTGTCCTGACAAGCGTGAACCCGTTGGGAATTCCAAGGTAACGGTGAGGTCGCGGTCGGCCGGCATCTCGACCTGCTTGGTCATCTGGCGGCTCATGCCGACGTTGACGTTGATACTCATCGAGCCCGGCGGCACACCGTTCACTACGAACCTGCCACGCTCGTCGACCCTCACATCCTGCGAGAAATCACCGTAACCCTTGAGTGGATAGACGAACACAGTCACTTCCTTGAACTCCTCGGGTCGCAGACCCGTGACCGTGCCGCGGATGGCGAGGCCGCTGCTTAGCGCCAGCACGATGCCTTCCACTCGTTCGTCGTCGGCGAGTGTGATGTAGCGGCCGCCACTCAATGCGCCGCTCCGTCCGGTGAGGCGATAGCGCCCGGCGGGCAACCGCTCGAACACGAACTCGCTGGAGCTTTCGAGCTGCGTGGCCGTGCCACCGTTCTGATCGAAGTAACTCAGCGTCACCTGACCCGAGACCGCTGTGATGCCGTCGCTGCCGGCGAGGTAGCCGGCGATGCTGCCGCCAGTGCTTAGGCCGATTTCCAGCGGCGCCATTTTGTTTCCTGTGGTGACCGTGAGCTCGCGCGCCGCATAACGTTCAGCATGAGCGGTGACGATGACCGAGCCTGTCGGCAGCCCATCGAGAAGGAACGAGCCATCTTGCTGTGAGCGAACCGAGGGCCGCATTCGGAAGTTGCCTTGATAGCGCCCGACGTGTGCCTCACGAAACTGGAGGGTTGCAGCCGCAACTGGAGCACCGGTGGCTTGGTTGAATACACGGCCACGAACCGCCACGCCCGGCCGCATCGGAATCAGCAGTTCTTCGCTGACTTTGGCGGCGACGAGCTGCACTTCCGGCAATTCGAACCGTTGATAACCGGCGGCCGTGGCGAAGACGGTCCACAGGCCGGCGGGTGCGCAGCCGCATTGAAAACGTCCGTCCTTGGTACGGAAGGAGCGGTGTACCGGTTCGCGTTCCCTAGGGTTGTTGAAACGAAGCGGATGGAAGTGCAGTTCGAACTCGCGCACTGGCTGGCGCGTCACTGCGTCCACCAAGCGGCCACGAAACGTTTCTAAACTCGGCGCGGTCTTCGCAGACGTATCGGCTGCATCGGTAGAGTCGGCGACAGGTTGAATCACTTGCGCCGGCTCTGCTGCCAGCGAAGGCTGCGACCTGTGCGCGGTGGGGTTTGCTGGCGCGGCGGGCGCGACCGCAGGATCGGGCCGCAATGCCCACCAACCTAGCAATGCCAGGCACAGTCCCAGTCCGAGAATCGACGCGACGGCGCGGCGGCGTTCCATAGCTTCAGGCCCGAGGCGAATCCTTGCGCCCAGGATACTCCGAATGGTCGGTGTCGGCCTTCTTACCAACTCCACGCCGGCGCGTCGTTACCGGCTGTGCAATTCATCGGCGGGCCAAGCGTTTGAACGCTACCGGCATGCAAATTGCTCTCTGTCTTCCCGGTCTATCTGTCGAGCTCGATTCGTACAATGTCAAATGCTTCGAAGACGATCGCCAGGGTGTTCGTGTCCATGCTGCTAGCCGCTGCGGGCGTGTCGGCGGCTCATGCCACGGCCGGTTCTGCCAAGCCGCTGGAGGGGACCTGGTGTAGCGAGGACACGAGTACTGGCGAGACCATCGTGCAGTACTTCGCGGCGGGCTCGGACATCACCTCGTTCACTGTGCTCTCTGAAGAAGATCCGCGTCGGATTGGTCAGCAAGCTTCGATTGAGTTGGTGGCTGAAGCGCCGAACGTGTTCGTGCGTCGTGCCTTCGGTGCGGCTGACGAAGAGTTCAGCGTGCATAGCGGGCGGCTCACGGTGAACTCGCTGTGGATTTGGAATCGAGGCACCAATGACGAGACGCGCCAGGTGCTGGCCACGCAAACCTATTACAAATGCGACATGGGTCAGGCCTTGCGGCGTGCGCAGGCCTTCATGGCTTCACCGCAAGCGGAGCAGGCGACTCGGATGGCGCTGGAGCGCGATGCCGATGCCGAGTTGGAAGGGCGCCGGAACGCCAGCAGAGATGCTTACTACACCGGCGTGATTCGCCAGTTCAGTCTGTCACGCGGGATGCGTTAACCCGCCGCTCTGAGTTTGGTCACTGATGCAGTCGGTGGCGGCAACCTGAATCCAGCAGCTCCCGCGTACATCAGCAGTTGCTCGATGTTCATGAGCATGAGCACCGGTTCCTCTGCGTGCTCGGGACGAACGGCGCGGTCGAGAATGGCAGCGCCGCAGCCATTCAACTCGCCCACCGGCAAGATGCGGCTGACTGCGATTTCCGGAATGTCGGCCAGTTCTTCCACCAGCAATCCGAACAGTTGTTCCGAGTCTGCCGCACGCACGGCGATCACGTTGCGAGCATCGGTGCCCGGGCCTGCATTCAATAGTTGACTCAGGTCGATCACCGGCAACGGCATGTCTCGATACATCAGCAGACCGGCGTGCCAGGCTGGCGCGTTCGGAATCGGACGGATGTTAGCGCCGTCCAGGGCTTCGACGATCTCCTCGCGCATCAACCCGAGTCGTTGCTGGCCGCAGTAGAACGTGGCGATATCGACCATGCGCTCTTGTGCAACGGTGCGTCGATGATTCTGCGGCTCGGCGCGACGGATCACGACTCGCTCGACTGCTTCGCCGAGCGGAATCAGGATCAGGCTAAACGCGCCCATGCCGGTGTACTCGCGATAGCCGGAGGTCTTACGTACACCGATGGCGTAATGCATACCGTTCATGCACACCGTTTGCGGGCTAGTGCTGGCGTTTGCTGGTGTGCTGAGCAGCTCGCGTGGCAGATCGATCACATCGCCAGGCTCGTAGTCGGAGGAAGCAGCGAGAACGTTCATGCGCGCATCGACGAACAAGCCGATGGAGCCTTCGATCACGGTGCCGGATTCAGTGCGGGGCAGCGCGTCTCGTAACATCGCTTTGAACTGCGGTGCCGAGTCGAACACGATGCCGATGCCGCCGACCACACGACGAGCTTCGTTACGAATGGCCGCGCCGTAAATCAACGTGTGCTGACCTTGATAGAAATCCGATGGCGCGAAGGCAGAGACCGCGTACTGTTGTGAGTCGCGCAGCTCCAGCGTCGCTGCCATCCAAGGCTCTGCGATGGTGGTGCCGACCTTGCTCGCGTGAGCTGAGTTGGA
>NZ_JAEUPY010000382.1 GCF_016790065.1 Steroidobacter sp. | reverse complement strand
GAAAAGATCGAAGAGCCGCTCGAGCAACAGGAACCGGAACAGGCGCCGGACGAAGCATCGCCGGCCGAGCAGCTCGGGTTGGATGCAGACGGTGCCGCGGGTAGCGACGGCTTCGGGCTCGCTGCACGCAAAGGCGGGCGCGATCTGGTCGGCACGGGCACAGCGCCGTTTCGTTGGTACACGGACCTGGTGGCGAAAAGTTTGGAAGGTTGCTTTTCCGAAGACCAGACGGTGCGACGAGGCAATTACAAAGTCGACGTGAAAGTGCGCGTCGACACGGACGGCAGCATGCGCGTCCTCGATCTGCTCGGCAGCACCGGCAACGTCGAGGTCGACGCGGCGATTCGTGGCAGGCAGGGCTGCAGCATCGGACAAAGTCGGCCCATCGAGGTGCCGGCGTTGGCGACCGTGCGAGTTACCTCGCGATGAGTTTGTGAATCGAACCTGGGTCCCTCCATCAGACTGAAGATCAGACAGAGAATTGGAATGCGGAATAGAACTGCTTTGCGCGTGATCGTTGCCACTGTGCTGGCCTGCGCTGCTCACAACACCGCGCTGGCGCAGACCAACGAAGCCCAGTCGCTGCAAGAGCTGCGTAACACCGTCATCAACCTGCTCGACGGGTTGGTGAAGCGTGGCGTGATTACGCAGGACCAGGCCCAAGCGATGGTGGCCGATGCGCAATCGAAGGCTGCGGCCGATGCCAAAGCCAAGGCCGACGTGGATGCCTTGGAGAAGGACGCTGTGCGCGTGACTCACGTGCCGCAGATCGTGCGCGACGAAATCAGCAAGCAAATCCGAGCGGAGTTGAAGCCGGAAGTGACCAAGGAAGTCATTGCGCAAGCCAAGGAAGAGAAATGGGGCGTGCCGGCTGCGCTGCCTGAGTGGCTCGACGGCATCCGCTTGTTCGGCGATCTGCGCGTGCGTACACAGCGAGACGATCAGGACATGCCGAATGTGCCGGCGGATTGCCAGGCGCTCGGGCCGGATCGCTGTTTGTTCGACTTCCAAGCCATCAATGAAGCCGGCGGCATTTCGGTCAATGACGAAGGCATCTATCGTCACGTCACGCCGGATCGCTTGCGGGCACGCATTCGATTGCGAGCTGGATTGGAAGCACAGGTCAGCGACGGCGTCAGCGCAGTCGTGCGTTTGGCTTCAGGAAATTCCGGCGACCCGGTGTCTACCAATCAAACCTTGGGACAGGGCGGCGGTCGGTTCGAGATTGCCATCGATCAAGCCTACTTGCGTTTCGATGCCGGCGACGCGTCGTTGCCGTGGATGACGGTGCTGGCCGGTCGTAACCCGAATCCGTTCGTGTCCACAGATCTGGTCTGGGACCCCGATCTGAACTTCGACGGTTTGGCCAGCACTTGGCGCCTGGGTTTCGGTTCGTCGCCAAGCAATGCCTTCCTCACGTTGGGTGCTTTCCCGCTGCAGGAAATCGAGCTGAGTTCGAACGACAAGTGGCTGTACGGCGGCCAGCTGGGCATGGATTGGTCATGGGCTGACCGTGCGCGCGTCAAGCTCGCAGCGGCGTACTACTACTTCGATCACATCAACGGTGTGCGCAATCCGGTGCTCGACAGCGAGCTGTTCGACTACACCGCGCAGAAGTTCATGCAGAAGGGCAATACGCTGTTCGACATCCGTAACGACCTAGATCCGAACACTTATCTGTTTGCGTTGGCTGCCGAATATCAGCTGGCCAATGCGACCGCCATGCTCGAGTTGCCGTTGGGCGGCTACAAGCTTTCCTTGACCGCCGACTACGTGCGCAATCTCGGTTACGACGAGCAGCAAGTTCTGGCGCTCGGCGCGCGCACGACTGATGGCCGCGAGCGTACGACCGGCTATTCAGCCGAACTCGGCTTCGGCACCGCTGATGTGGGCAAGCGTGGCAACTGGCGCGCTTACCTCGCTTACAAACATCTCGAGCGCGACGCTGTTGTCGATGCCTTCACTGACTCCGACTTCAATCTCGGCGGCACCGATGCCAAAGGTTACGTGCTACGCGCCGAATGGTGGTTCCGTAATCGCACCTCGGTGGCGCTGCGTTACCTGAGCACCGATTCCATCGACTCGGTGCCGGTCAATGTGGACGTGGCCATGCTCGATGTCATCGGATCCTTCTGATTGGTTCGTTCTGGGAGTCGACTCATGAAAATCCTGCTGCGAACGATATTCGGCACCACCAGCTTGCTGCTGGCGTTCGGCGCTGTGGGCCAGGTTCAGCGTAGCGGCAATGACACCGCCCGCGTCATGCAACAGCTGCAACAACTCACGGCGGAGAAGGCTCAGGCGCAAGCTGAGAACGCCAAGCTCAAGTCGGAAGTGGAAGAGCTGAAGGCACAGCTGAGCAAGTCTTCTTCAGCGCTCTCGGCTGCCGAACAGCGTGCGAAGAAGACCAACACGTCGGCCAAGGACTCCGCGGCTCTTCTGGAGAGCAATGACGCGCTGGCTCGCTCGCGCACGCAGATGCAAGAGCTGGTGGTCAAGTTTCGCGAGACCGCACAAATCCTGAAGGACGTTGAGACCGACCGCGACCAGTTGCGCGCACAGGCATCGACCAAGGACCGAGATCTGAAGACGTGTGTGGATCGGAACGCCGGCATGTATGTGGTGAGCGATGAAGTGCTGCGCCATCTCGAAGGTCGCGGCGTGTGGGACTCGCTCACTGACAAAGAGCCGTTCACCAAGCTCAGCCGCACCCGACTGGAAAACCTGATCGACGACTATCGTTATCGAGTCGAGGAGCTGCGCGTTGCGGACCGTAAGTCGTCTGCGCCGGCCAATTGAGGAGCTTCCATGACTATTTCACGGCCCGTTCGTTGGCTGGCCATCGCGGCGATCACGATGGTCTCGGCCGCTTGCAGTAATGGCGAAGCGCGCAAGGTGAGTTACTTCGAGCGCGGCGAGAAATACTTCGCCGAGCAGAACTATGACAAGGCTCGTATCGAAGCACGCAACGCTTTGCAGATCGATCCCAACTACGTCGAAGCTCGCTTCCTGGCGGGCCGCGTGGCAGAGAAGAAAGGCGACGTTCGCGAAGCCGCGGGCAGCTATCAAGCGGTGCTCGATGCGAATCCGCAGTTCAACGCGGCTCGGGCCGCATTGGCACGACTCTATTTGTTCGCCGGCCTGGCGGATAAGAGCCTTGAGTTGGTGGAAACGGGGCTGGGAGACGAGCCGCAGAATGCTGCCCTGTTGACGGTACGCGGTGCCGTGCAGGCTCAGAAGGGTCATGTGGTCGCCGCGCTGGAAGATGCAGAAGCGGCAATGAAGATCGCGCCGAACGACGAGTTCACCATTTCATTGTTGGCGTCCTTGTACAAGCAAAGCGCACGGCTGGACAAAGCCATTGAAGTCGTCAATCAAGGCCTGCAGCAGTCGCCGAAGAATGTCGATCTGCGCGTCGTGTTGGCGGATCTCGAAGCCAACCGCGAGAACTTCTCAGCCGTGGAGCAGCAGCTCAAGCAGGTTGTGACATTGGAGCCAGGCAAGCTTGCTCATCATGCGCGGTTGGCGTCCTTCTATCTTTCTCGCAAGGATTTGCAGAAGGCCGAAGCCACCTGGCGGGAAGCCATGGCAGCGCTGCCCGACAATACGGACACTCGGCTCGCGCTGATCGATCTGCTTTGGTCGCAGCGGGGCGAGGAGGCGGGTCTCGCCGAAGTGCAGGCCATGCTGACCAAGGATGATGACAACGCCGACCTCAAGCTGGCCATTGGCGGCTACCTGGAGCGTCAACACAAACCAGAGCAGGCCGAACAGCTGTATCAGCAGGTAGCCAAGGAGGCGCGTAAGGAGCCGGCTGGCTTGAGTGCGCGCAGCCGACTGGCCTCGCTGTACTTGAAGCGCAACGACGCCACGCGCGCACAGGCATTGCTCGCTGAGGTGTTGGAAGAAAATCCGCGTGACAATGACGCATTGATTCTTCGCGCCAACATCGCTCTTGCGCGAGGTGACACTAGCACCGCCATCACCGATCTGCGCGCTGTGTTACGCGATCAGCCAACGTCGACGCCGGTGCTTCGTGCTTTGGCTCAAGCCCATCTCCAGAACAACGAAGTGGCGCTGGCTGAAGAGACTTTGCGCAGCGCCTTACAGAACAATCCGGGCGAGATGCCCACGCGCAAGGCGCTGGCCCAGCTGCTGTTGCAGCAGGGCAAAGCGGATCAGGCGCGACTGGTGCTCGACCCGGTGGCTGGTGTGCAAGGCTTGAGCGACGATCCGGAACTGCTGGATACCCAGTTCAAGGCTCAGTTCGCCAGCAAAGATCTGGTCGCCGCTCAGCAAACTGCCGAACGCGCGCAACAGCTGCGACCCAAGGCGGCTATGGGTTGGTACTACGCGGGTCTGGTGGCTGAAGCGGAAAAAAATCCTGACCTCGCGCGCAAGAACTATGAAGCCGCGCTGGAGTTGCAGCCCCAAGTGGGCGAGCCGTTGACGGCGCTGGTGCGCCTCGATCTGGCGGCGAAAGAGGTCGACCGGGCGCTGGCCCGTTTGACGAAGGTGATCGAGCGTACGCCGAACAACGCCTTCGCTTACAACTTGCGGGGCGAGTTGCTGGTGGCCAAGCGTCAGGCGGGCGCGGCGGTTCAGGCGTTCGAAAAGACCATCGAACTGGCGCCAGGCTGGTGGACGCCGTATCGCGGACTGGCCTTGGCGCAAATGTCACAACAGCAGAACGATGCTGCTATCGCAGCCTTCAAGCGCGGCATAGAGCACACGCGTGCCGGCGCGCTGACCATCGATCTGGCGGCTCTGTACGAGCGCTTGGGTAAGGTGGATCAGTCGGTCGCCGTTTACGAGGAGTGGGTGACGCGCGAACCCAAGTCGCTTGCCGCTGCCCGGAATCTCGCGATGCTGTTGCTGAACTATCGGGACGATGCCGCGAGCTTGCAGCGCGCGACCCAGTTGTCCGAAACGTTGAGCGTGTCCAATGAGCCAGCCATGCTCGAAACGCGCGGCTGGGCCAAGTACAAGAACGGTGACTTCGAAGGTGCGGTGAACCTACTGCGCCAAGCCGCTGCGAGCGGCAAAGAATCGACCACGGTTCGCTATCACTTGGGCATGGCTCAGCTGCGTGCTGGCGACAAGACCAGTGCGCGCGAAAATCTCCAGGCGGCGCTGGACCACGGTAAAGCGTTCTTCGGTATCGACGAAGCGCGCACTGCTCTCGATCAGTTGAAACAGGCCGGTTGACCCGTCGTGAAAAAATCTCTTTCCCTGGCGCTGGCGACGCTGTGCGCACTGTATGCGGCAACGTCGCCGGCCGACGCTGTCACGGACAATTTGCAGAAGAAACTGGCGACGCGTTTCCCGGACATCAAAGTCGAGCGCATCGGACCTTCGGCATTACCTGGTCTGTACGAGGTAGTGACGCCGAGCGAGATCGTCTACGCCGATGCTGAAGCGGATCATTTGATTCTCGGCCAGATCGTCGACGTTCGGACGCGCGAGAACTTGACCGAGAAGCGCTGGCACGAACTCAATAAGGTCGATTTCGCGTCGCTGCCGTTCCAGCATGCCATCAAGCTGGTCAAAGGGCAGGGGCGTCGCAAAGTGGCGGTGTTCGAAGATCCCTTCTGTCCGTACTGCCAGGAGCTGGAGCACACTCTGCAAGCGCTCGAGGACGTCACTGTTTATATCTTCTTGTATCCCATCGAAAGCCTGCATTCGGGCGCGACCAAAGCGGCGCGCGATATCTGGTGCGCCAAGGATCCAGCCGCTGCCTGGAGTGCTTGGATGTTGAATCGCAAGGCGCCGTCGGAATCCGCTTGCAAGCAGTCACCCATCGAGTCGCTGGTGGCGCTGGGCGATAAGCTCAAAATCAACTCGACACCGACGCTGTTCTTTCCTGATGGCTCGCGCATCCCCGGCGCGATCAGCCGCGAAAAACTCGAGCAGAAGCTCGCTGCCAGCAACGCCAAGTAGGCGTGTCATACGTTTGTTGGGCAGCGAGGCGCGTTCGTAAGACGCAGCTTGCGCATTAGAAAAATTATTCACTGCCCAGTAACAAACAATTCCTAGATTGCAGGGCGTTGCGCGAGCTGCTGTCAAGCACGGATGTCACACACATCGGTGGTAACGACAGCGTCGAGTCGCAAAACGTTAAAGCGCCGTTCAAGGCTGAGACATAGGTCCGCTTTACATTTTGCACGCGGTTTTTTCAGGCGGGTCGCAAGATCCATTTATCAATTGTTAGGGGACTTACTCATGACACTTTCCTTGAAGCAGATTCTCACGGCGGGCGCGCTCGTTGCGGCATCGACCGCGGCGTTTGCCGACGTGTCTGTGCCGGCGGGCTATCAGAACTCCGCCACGGCACCGAGCGGCTTCACGACCAACACGGACGACGACGGCGGCTTGGTGTTCCACCTGTTCAACACGGGCGACACCACGTATTCCGTCAGCTACTACCTCGGTTTGGATCTTAGCGACTTCACCGCGTCTGAAACCGATCAGGACGGCCTGACCCTCACCTGGACCATCGCTCCGTCCAACTACGCCGGCGTCGACTTGTCCCAGATGCAGTGGGGCGTGGTCGCTGGTAACAACGGCGCGCAGAACACCGCCGGTTCGACCAGCCTGCTGGTCACCGTCGATGCCTCCAACTCCATCACCAACATCACCAACAACGGCCTGATCCCGGCCGCCAACCTGGTGGACGGTGCTTACAACGGCGCCAACACCGACGCTGCTCCGCTCGACATCAACACCGTGGCCTTCACGCTGGAAGATGCGAAGAACCAGCTCGGCAACTTCGGCATCGCCGGCTTCGATTGGACGGCTGCTGCCAACGACGCGAACGCGACGCTGGCGATGTACTACTACGCGCAGAACGGCGGTCGTGGTGCGGGCGCTAACGAAGCTCTCGCGACTCAGTACGCCGGCGTGTGGTCGTTCAATGCCGCCACTGGCGCGCTGACCTACGCCGTGAGCGCCGTGCCGCTGCCGGCCGCTGCTTGGCTGTTGCTGTCGGCTCTGGGTGGCTTGGGTGCGGTCGGCCGTCGCCGCGTGGTCGCTGCTTAATAGCTCCATCGCCCCGGGGAGCGACTGCAGTCGCGGTCGCTCCCCTCGATCTCTCGCTTCTGTTCCGATTACATCGACTCCACCGGAGAACTCTGTGATGAATACTTCCATCAAGGTTGCGGTTGCTAGCGCCATGGCGCTGGCCGCTGTCAGCGCTTACGCGTCGACGCCTGCCGAAATCCAAACGGCGGCCGGCAACGGCACGCTGGTGACGCTGTACGTCAGCGGCGCCACCGCCACCGACAACGCCCTGGAAAACCTGTTCAAGATCGACGACACCAGCTTCCGCGTCTGCGCGCCGAACACGCTGGACATCTATTACTTCAAGTCCGGCTCGGGCTCGGTCTCGCAGCGCGCGCTGACCTGCACGGCTGCATTCAGCGGCACCGGCGTCACCTCGGGCACCACCAAGCTGGCGCTGCTCAAGGAATCGGCCGGCGGTTCGGCCAACGGCATCATCAACCCGGCAGCCAACACTGCGTTGTCGTTCATCGACATCGTCAACAGCGGCAGCAACTTTGCTACTGCTTGCGCGACTGTGACCGGCACTGGCTCGACGCTGCCGAGCTCCACGGGCACGTTCAACACTCGTGATTGCGGCCACGTGCTCGCCAGCGCGACTGCTTCGACTGTGACTCGCACCAGCTTCATTCCTCAGGCTGGCATTTCGGACGTCGATCCGGCGACCTTCGTCGGCACCGGTGGCGTCACCAGCGCCCATGACACTGCGTTGACCCGCAAGCGCACGTCGGTCGCTGTGACCTTCAACCCGATCGTCAGCGTGCCGCTGTTCACCGCTCTCCAGCGTGCTTATGGCTACGTCGGCGCGTCGGCTGGTGAAAGCACCGCCAGCGTGGCCACTGTGCCGTCGCTGCCGAGCGCGACTCTGCGAGCCATCTTCAACGGCAGCTCTGCGTTGAATGCCAACGAAGTCAACGTCAACGGCGTGAAACTGAGCACCGTGCTGACCGGCCTGGCCGATACCAGCGGTGATATCTACGTTTGCCGTCGTGGCGACACCTCGGGCACGCAGACCAGCTTCAAGCTGCACTTCCTGGGTCAGGGCTGTAACAAGAACGTGGCCGGCAACATTCAGTTCGTGGCTCCGGATACGGCTTCTTGCACCACCTCGGGCTGCACCTGGGGCAGCACGTACTTCAACGACTACGTGTTCGCCGGTTCGGGCTCGGGCGATGTGCGCGCGTGCCTGGATTACCACTCGAGCCAGGGCCGTCTGGCCGTGGGCGTGGCCAGCACCGAAGCCAAGCCGGGTACCAGCAGCAACCGTTATCGCTACATCAAGGTGGACGGCGCCGAGCCGACCTTGAAGGCAGTGATCGAAGGCCGCTACAGCTTCTTCACCGAAAACACCTTCAACGACAAGTTCCCGAGCACTTCGGCGAGCGGTTCGCAGTCGCTGTGGGACAAGTTGTATAGCTCGGTCGGCAACGCGGTGGCGATCTCCGAGTTGAACCGTACGTGGCGCACCTCTGTGGCCTTGACCGCCACCGATGACGGCACGGCCGACACCGGCATCCTGGACGTGGCTTCTTCGTCCAATGCCACGGCCATCACCACCCTGTTCAACGATGGCGCCATCACTGGCACCGAAGTGCGCGCCACTCCGGTGAACAGCCAGACCCGCCAGACCTTGGGCGGCCAGGCCAACAACTGCAACCTGCCGTACCAGGCTTATCCGTAAGCCGGCACGCTCGTAGTTGAGCAAGCATGGGCGGCGTCACTCAGGTGGCGCCGCCTTTTTATTGAGCGGACCGGTCGATAAGTCGACCAAAGAAATGTTGTCGCAATGATTGTTCGTTACGTTATGACCGCGTCCAAATCCAACAAGAGCTCGACGTGAACCGATCCTTGCTCAGCGGCCGCAGCCAACAGCGGCTCATCGAGTTACATCGCGCGGCCAACCTGGCCATGCAGGAACTGAATCAGCATCACAGCTTGCTGATCGGGGCGCTGCTCGGCTGCGACAACGCCACGCAACGGGTGATGCTCGATGAGCATCGCGCCATCTCGGCCGCCGCGGTCGAGGCGTTGCTCAAACTCGGTACGTTTCTGAATCATTGCCGAATCGCCGACGCCTCGGCTTCGGTCGATCCCGTCTAATACGCTTGATTCGGCCGCTGCCAGCAACGGCAGCGGCCGGATCTTCTTGGCAGGGCAGGCCTGGTTATTTGCGACGGCGCGCGAAGCCACCCAACCCCAACACACCCGACAGTAGCAACCACGCAGCCGCCGGCAGCGGCACCGGCGCTGGCGTCAGCACGTACATGTTCGGACCTTCGTCCACGATGTAGATGACGCCGTTGGCGTCGATGGTCACGCCCTCGGCGCTGTCGGTGAGGCCGGCGAGGCTGTACATGCTCAACACGCTACCGGTGCGGCTCACTTCCAACAGTCGCGCCGACTCCTGGCTGTAGATCAGCAGGTTCGACGCATCCGGCGAGGAGGGATCGAGCACGGTCGACAGCACTTGCACGTCGGACAGATCCAGCAGGCCGAGGCCGGTCGGATCGAACAGCGAAGTCACGGCTGCGGTGCCGGTACCGCCGGTGCCGAAGTTGATGGTCGCGCTGTTGACCTGTTGCGGCGTCTTTTCCTTGACCACGATGTACTGGCCGGTGACTGGATCGTACGAGATGCCTTCCAGACCGACGTTGCCGACCGTGGCACCGAGCGACGCGGACGCCAGACTGGCACGCGATGCGCTGCCGCCGGCGGTGTACGTCAACACGTAAGCATCCTGCAAACGTTCTTCGACCACTACGAAACGACCGCCACCGATATAGGTGACGCCTTCGGTATCGTCGAAGCCGCTCAGCGACATGGAGCTGAGCAGCGTGCCGTTGCGATCGATTTCGACGATGGCGTCGCCTTCATCGCCGACCACGAACAAGGTGTTGCTATCCCAATTCCAGGTCACCGCCGAGGCTTCGGCAGCCGGCCCGGCCGGCAAGCTGACGGTGCTGGTGAGGGTGTAGTTACTCAGATCGAGCGATGCGACTTGGGCGCTGGCCAACACCGGCGCGAGCAAGATCGATGCTGCGAGCAAAGATCGAATCTTCATTTGGAGTCTCCGCTACTTGGTGTGGAACGCGCTCAGGCGCGACGGCGGCGAACGCCAACCAGGCCAGCGAGACCGGACAACAGCAGCCACGCGGCGGCCGGCAGCGGTACTGGAGCAAGCGCGAACGTGCCGGGGTTGCCCAGATCTACGCCTTCGAGGTCGTAGTAGGAGCCGTAGTCGTCGCCCAGCGCCGAGAAAACCCAGCGCAGCACGTCGTTGGTGCCGAGCACTTCCAGGCTCAACGGATTGCCGCTGGTGTTCTGTGCGCGGATCGAGCCGGGAATGGCGTTGTCGCCGTAGGTGAGGCGATCGACCAGATTGCCGGCGGCGTCATAAAGATTGATTTGATCGGCGCGGCCCAGATTGGTGCTGTTGCTGCCGATCACGTCGACCGAGCTCGACAGATTCCAGACCGAACGGAACAGGCTGGCGTCGGCTTCGGTAAGAAGCACCGATTCGCCGGGGTTGACCAGGCCGAACGCACTCAGGCTGACGGTGCCGGCGTTCTGCGAGTCGTCATCGAAGCTCCAACCCGTGAAGTCGACCGCGGTGCTGCCGAGGTTGGTGAACTCGATGTATTCGCCGGTCGTACCGTTGCCGTTGTACATCCATTCCGTAATGTAGACCTGGGCGGAAGCGAGCGGGGCGAACGCGGCGCTGCCGAGCACGGCACCGGCAAGAATAAACTGGCGCAGAGAAGAAACATTCATGGGTCAGCCTCGTCATTTATATGTAGCGGCGGAAACAGCTCCGCCGCGGGCGACCGTACGAGACTGCGATTGCGTGACAATGAAGAATCCGAACGACAAGCGCGCCACTGACGTATGTCAAGCGCATGTCGGAAGCTGCAGCGATGACTCAGGACGCGAGTGCAAGTCCTTGTCTTACGATGTTTGTACTTTCAACTCACCTTCGTGGCGCAACGGTACTGCAAGATTGCCGTAAAGGCTTCAACTTGGCATAACGTCGAGGTCATTCCTGAACTGCAACATTCCGCCACCGATTGGCAACCATTCTCGGGAGCGGGTGTGACAAACAAAGTTTCGACGGTGCGCTTTGCGATGCTGGCCGGCTTGGGATTGGCGGCCACGCAAGCGAATGCTTTGTGCACGTTTGGCGGCTCCGGCGAGCCGGCGTTGCAGGGAAGCTTCGATGCGATGCTCGGCGCCAACACGCTGAGCGCCACCAATGCGTGCCTGGAAGATGGCGCCGACGCAGGCTGGACCACGGTAGGTTCGATCGGACAGATCGACATCGTGCTCGAGCTCAGCGGCAACGCCAGCAGCAACGTGTTCGGCGTGTACGACCTCGGCAATCCGAATGCGCGCCTGTCCATTTTCGATGGTGCCGATGCAGTCGGCGATCAAGCCATCCTGCGGTTAAGGCAGACGGTGAACGGTTGGCGCGTCAGCGTGCAGGAGGTCGGCGACACCACGTGGACGCATCAATTCATCTCGACCTCGGCGTTCGGTTTTTATTTGAGCGTGCAAGGTCAAGGCACGTTCTATAGCCAGAGCTCGCGTAACGCCGACGGCGTCGACCACATGTATGCCTATCAGGGTACCAACACACCGTTTCTGACCGGGCCGCTCAGCGGCGAAATCTTCACTCGGCAGGACTACATCCTCGCGTGGGAAGACACGCTCGGCGGCGGCGACGGCGACTATCAGGACTTCGTGGCCCATGTGCAGGACATCTCGCCGGTGCCGCTGCCGACGCCGGTGTTGTTGTTGATTTCCGGGCTGGTGGGCCTGGCGGGGGTGTCGAGACGCACCACCTAAGCGAGCAAAAGGAGTTGCTGGAGATCCGGGCGGCCTGATTTTTCGACGAATCAGGCCGCCGCGGCAAAAACAAACGGCCCGGTCAACGGGAGAGCGGAGGCCAGTCCTGGCACTCCGCCGCCAGTGCTTGCGTCACGCTTTCATCATTCGTTCAAAGTACTGTCACCTGCTTACCGGAGTATTCCCGACGCGGCCGCACCGGCCGTACATAACGCGATGCGCAGGGGACCAGAACATGGACAGCCGTAAGCAGGCCGTCTCGATCCGTATGAGCGCCGCCGACATTCGCAGTGTGAAGCGGCTGGCGGAACGGCTCGGCGTTCGTGATTCAGATGTCATACGTTTCGCAGTCAAGGTGATGTTGGGCCGGCTCGCGCCGCTGCACGACCTGGGGGTGCGAGGCAAGAGTCTGGTGCCGGTGTTCGTCGAATCCGGCACCGACATCTTCCGGCATTTCGAGCTGGACGCATTACGCCTTGACTCCATCATCAATCAGGGCGCCGAAGCCGACGCCCGCGTCGATTCCGACGACATTCAACTGATCGCGATGAGCGGCATCCAGCAGTCGTACGCCAAGCTGCGGTTGTCGAGCATCAGTCATAACTCTGGCCAGAACCACGGCCAGAGTCATAACAAGAGCGCCAGCGGTGCTGGCGTAGACAAAGCGGGCCGGGCTGGCAAGCCCGGCGAAGACGACGAGCTGGGACACAGCCTGCGGAAGTATTTGTACGAAAAGTATGTTTATCGGAACAACAACGGCGGGTCGCGCTCGCCTGTGGAATTGGAGTGAAGTCATGAAGGTCAAGAAATTCAAGTTTGCCGCGCTGGCCTCGTTGCTGGTCGGCCTGGTGTCGATGTCGGCGGCGCATGCCGAGAAAGTGCAGGCCGAAACGCCTTGGTTCGAAGGCGTGCCGTTCGAGTCGTTGGTCAAGGGGCCGGCGAGCTCGTCGCTCAACGCCACCCAGTTTGTGTGGGGCACGAGCCTGTCGGTGAGTGCGTTGACCACGGCCAGCGCCGGTCAGCTCACGGTGCGCCTGACGGACGTCGTGTGGCCGGAAGCGTTGAAGTCGTTGTCGTTGCTGGTGACCGATCTGAACGGCGTGTGGCAGAAGATCGAAGGCAGCACCGGCGCCGATGGCTTGGTGTTCGACCTGTCCGGTCCGGCGAACCTGTTCGTCGCGGTGTTCGCGCAGAGCGATAGCAAGTACGTGCCGGGTCTCTACAACTTGCAGGCCAGCTTCTCGCCGGTGCCGCTGCCGGCCGCTGCGTGGTTGCTGCTGTCTGGCCTGGGTGGTCTCGCGGCGTTCCGTCGCAAGCGTCTGCTGGATCGCTGACACGGATGCGTGGCCCTAAGACTGTCATCTTTCATCGATACGCTGTCGCGCTGTTGCTGATGCTCAGCGCGCAGTTCGGTTCGTTGCGTGCCGATGAGCCTGAGCCGTATCGCATCCAACCGGGGGACGTGTTGATGGTAGCGGTGTGGAAGGAAGAAGCGCTGATGTCGGAGGTGCTGGTGCGCCCCGACGGCGGCATGTCTTTCGCACTGGTCGGCGACGTGCGGGCCTCCGGCCGCACGGTCGAGGAGCTGCGCTTGCTGGTGAATGAACGGTTGAGCAAGTTCATTCCCGATCCGGCCGTGACCATCGCCGTCAAACAGATCGGCGGTAATAGAGTGTATGTACTGGGCAAGGTGAACCGTCCGGGCGAGTTCACCTTCAGTCAGCCCATCGATGTGATGCAGGCGCTGAGTCTGGCCGGCGGCGCTACTTCGTTCGCTGCCTTGGACGACATTCAGATTCTGCGGCGGGAACAGAGCGGTAAACAGACGTCACGTCGGTTCCGCTATAGCGAAGTCGAGCGCGGCCGCAGCCTGGATCAGAACATTCCGCTGAAAAGCGGCGACACCGTAGTGGTGCCGTAATTCTCATGATGCGACCGAAGGCGCAAGCGACGTGCGTGACTGTGTGCGCGGCAGGTGCTGCACTTTTCGCTCAGCAGGCATTGGCTGCTGAGTGGCAAGTGGCGCCTTCCGTGCGCGTCGGTTCGTCGTATGCGGACAATCCTCGGTTGCTGGACGATGGCGGGACTTCGTCGTCGGGTGCGGTCGGGGAAATGAAAGCCAGCCTGCAGCGCTTGACGGCGCGCTCGGAGCTTTCGCTGCGGCCCCGCTTTGTGTTTTCACGTTATAGCGACGACGAGACCCTCGATAGTGACGATCAGTTTGTTACGGCCGGCTATCGCTGGCTGGGCGAACGTTCGGAATGGAACACGGAGTTCGGCCTCACTCGCGACACCACGTTGACCAGCGAACTCGGTTCGACGGGCCTCGTGCAATCCAATCGACGCCACGAAGCGGCCAGCTTCACGGTCGCGCCCAAAGTCATGTTCACCGAAAGAGTCAGCGGCGGCGTGCAGATGTACCTGGTCGATAACAGCTACGTCGATGCTGAACTGACCGGATTGGTGGACTATCGCTACACGGCCTTGTCGCTGTTCTCGACCGTGCTGCTGTCGGACGCCGGCAGTGCGCTCAGCATCAGTGCCCAAGGTGGTGAGCTGTCGACGGAAGGCGCCGGCGGTTATCAAACACGCGACGGCACGCTGCGACTGGGTTGGACTTTCCAGCCGTGGTTGTTGTGGACAGCGGGTTTCTCCGCAGGTCCTTCGATAGTCGAAGCCGAGGCGGGCAACGATACTGGCTATGTATTCGATGGCCAGATCAAGCGGCAGGGCGAGCGCTGGTCGTTGTCCGCGAATGCCAGTCGCAGTCAGGCGCCGACCGGTCGCGGCGTGCTCACGCGCCGCGATGAAATCAAATTGCTATTCAATCGCGCGCTCACCGAACGACTCAGCGCCAGTATCGATGCGCACTGGGTTCGCAGCGAAGACTTGCTGCCGGTTCAGGGCAGCGCTCAAACCTATCAAGTCGACTACGCCCGGCTCGGCATCGGTGCCAACTGGCGCCTGTCCCGCGATTGGAGCCTGTCGCTACAGCTCAGCGGTAATACTCAAAACTACCAACTCGCCACCGAGCGAGCCAATGGCTATCGCGCTTCCTTGAACATGGTATGGAACGGTCAACCTCAATCCCTGTGAGTTCACAGTCGCGCTCTTTGGCGGACTATCTGGTCGCTGTGCGTCGCCGTGGCGTGCCGGCGCTGATTGCTGCTGCGTCGGTGCTGATCGTGGCACTGGCGCTGGCCATCTTCTGGCCGCCCAACTTCCGTTCCACCGGCACCATCTTGATCGAGCAACAGGAAGTGCCGGTGGACCTGGTGCGTTCCATGGTGTCGAGCTACGCCGACCAGCGTATTCAAGTGATCAGCCAGCGCGTGATGACGTCCGAGAATCTGATGCGGATCATCGATCGCTACCAGCTGTATCCGGACAAGCGGCGCAAAGAGCCGCGCGAGGCGCTGCTGAATCGCATGCGCGACGACATTCAGTTCTCGATGATCAGCGCCGACGTGGTCGATCCGCGTCTAGGCCGCCCCACCAAAGCGACCATTGCCTTCTCGGTGAGCTACGACAACCGTTCGCCGACGCTGGCTGCCAAGGTGGCCAACGAGATCGCCACGTTGTACTTGAACGAGAACTTGGAGAGCCGGCGGCAAACGGCTGACGACACTGCTACGTTCCTGACCGCGGAAGGCGACCGACTCAGCAAACAGATCGACGACTTGGAAACCAAGCTGTCCGGCTTCAAGGAGCGCAACGTCAACAATCTGCCCGAGCTGTCGCAGCTCAACATGCAGCTGATGAATCGCGCTGAAGAGGAACAGCGCGAGACCGAAACGCGGATTCGTTCGCTGGACCAGCAGATTGTGTACCTCGACGCACAGCTGGCGCAGCTGACGCCGTCGGCTCAGATCTTCACGGAGACCGGCCAGCGCATTCTGTCCCCGGCAGATCGACTCAAGACATTGAGGTCGGAATACGCGCGCGCCAATGCGATCTATGCGCCCACGCATCCTGACATCCTGCGCATGAAGCGTGAGATCGAGGGTTTGGAGAAAGAGGTCGGCCGCGTCGACGCCGGCAACGATCTGGCGCGCCAATTGAGTGATGCTCAAAGCCAACTCGCCGCGGCCCGGGAGAAATACGCACCTGATCATCCCGATGTGCAGATGTTGGAGCGCATGGTTGCATCCCTCGGAACTGCGATGCGCGAGTCGCCAGTGACTTCCGATGCCGTCCGCGCTGATCCTGATAATCCGGCTTACATTCAAGTGAGTGCTCAGCGGGAAGCGTCGGTCAACGAGCGGACGGCTCTGCAGAGAAAGAGCTCCGAGCTGCGTACGCGAATCGGTCAGTACGAAGGGCGATTGGCGGCATCGCCTGAGATCGCTCGCGAATACAGCGCCATCTCCCGAGAGTTGGACAACGCTCAGTTGAAGTACCGCGAGGTGCGCCAGAAACAAATGGAAGCGACCTTGGCCAAGAATCTGGAGACCGAGCGCAAAGGCGAGCGGTTCACCCTGATCGAGCCGCCGATGGCGCCGGAAGAGCCGGTCAGCCCCAATCGTTTGTTGATCGTGGCGCTGGGCGCGATCTTGTCGTTGGGCTCAGCTATTGGGCTGGTGGTGCTACTCGAAGTCACAGATACCAGCATCCGCAGTCGGCGTGATATCGAGTCGCTGATCGCGGTACCGCCGTTGGCTGTTCTGCCTTGGATGGATACTCCTGCTGAGCGTGCGAGCCGAACCAAGGTGCGACGCCTCTCGTTGGCGGGTGCTGCCACTAGCGTGGTAGGCGCGGTGGTGATGATGCATTTCTTATATCGGCCGCTCGATGTGCTCTGGGCTGTGGCATGGCGCCGCTTTTTCGGTTGAAGGTGATTGCGTGGAACGTACTAATCCTAGAGCGGTGGACCTGACGGCCTTTGCAGCTCGCGAGGTGCGGGTCGAAGCGCCGATTTCTGTGGTGCCGCCGCGCGCGGTCGCGACAGAGAACGCGGTCGACTTTACCGATACCATCAAATT
Organism: Steroidobacter sp.; assembly: GCF_016790065.1. Classification (GTDB taxonomy): domain Bacteria; phylum Pseudomonadota; class Gammaproteobacteria; order Steroidobacterales; family Steroidobacteraceae; genus Steroidobacter. The sequence goes on along the minus strand of NZ_JAEUPY010000382.1, from coordinate 16,971 downwards.
CAGCTCACCGCTGGTGCAGTTCTCGGAACAGGATCGAGACAACGCACGCATTCTTCCTCCTGGCGCGACTGGGCCGCATGGAGCTGCGTACAAGATGTTGCGCACTCAGGTGTTGCGCAAGCTGGATCAGCTCGGCGCGAACTCGCTGGGAGTCATGAGTGCACAGTCTTCGGAAGGCAAGACGCTGACGGCCATCAATCTGGCCATCGCAATCGCGGCCGATCCAGCGCGCACCGTGTTGCTGGTGGATTTCGATTTACGTAATCCCAATGTGCATCGACGCTTCGGCTACGAGCCCGCGGTGGGCGTGGACGATTGTTTGAGATTGCGCCGGCCGGTGCAGGAAGCGATGTTCAAAGTCGCCGGTTACGAGCGCTTGACCATTCTGCCGGCGCGCGAGCGAGTGGAGCACTCCTCGGAGCTGTTGATGTCGCCTGCAACTGCTGAAATCGTCAATGAGATGCGTATGCGTTACGCCAACCGCGTCATCATCTTCGACGTGCCGCCGGTGCTGCTGGCGGACGATGCGTTGGCGTTCGCTCGTTACTTGCAAGCCGGCTTGCTGGTGATCGGCGAGGGTAAGACGCGTCGTGACGATGTCACTCGAACGTTTCAGCTGCTGCACGACTTGCCGTTCGTCGGCACCGTGCTCAATGGCTCTCGCGAGCCGGTGCGCACGCCGTATTGATGTCTCTCAGATGTAAGACGTTGTCGAAATTCGCCGTGACTCACGTCACACCGCCTTCACCCTGCGCCGTTAGGGTGTTTGCCGGGAGACGAGCATGGCAACCAATCCAGAAATCGCGGATATCTTTAGCTTCGTACGGCATGCCCAACCGCGGGTGGTGTTCGTCAATCGCTACTTTTATCCGGACTTGTCGGCGACCAGTCAGATGCTGTTCGATCTTGCATCTCGACTGGTACAGCAGGGCGTCGAAGTTCACGTGGTGTGTTCCGACGGGCTTTACGACGATCCCAGCAAGAAGTTGGCGCCGGAAGAAAACGTTCGCGGCATTCAAGTGCATCGTGCTTGGACGTCGAGTTTCGGTCGGGGTCGGTTGTACGGTCGCGCGATCGACTACGGCAGCTTCTACGTCACTGCCAGTGCCAAGCTGTTGGGCTTGCTCAGAGCGGGAGACACGGTTGTCGCCAAGACCGATCCGCCATTGATCTCCATCGCTGTCGCCGCCATCGCCAAGCTGCGTGGCGCGCGGTTGGTGAATTGGTTGCAGGACGTATTTCCGGAAGTCGCTTCGCACCTCGGCGCGAATCCGCTGCCGGAGTGGCTCGACAATCGGTTGAAGAAGCTGCGCGACTATTCGCTGGCAGTCGCTCAGACCAACGTGGTGCTCGGCACGCGCATGCGTGAACATCTGGAAGCTCGGAACATTCCCAGCGACCGGATACGCGTCATTGAGAACTGGGCCGACGGTGACGCCGTCACGCCCAAGGCGTTGGACGCCTGCGAGCTGCGGGCTCGCTTGGGAATAGAGGACAAGTTCGTCGTCGCATACTCCGGCAATCTCGGCCGCGCGCATGAGTTCCAGACCTTGCTGTCGGCCGCCGAACGCTTGAGCGTCGACACCAGCATCGTGTTCCTGATGATCGGCGGCGGTGCCAAGATGGAGCAGTTGCAGGGCGCAGTGGCCGCCAAGAAGCTACTGAACTTTCGCTTCCTGCCGTACCAGCCACGTGAGTTGTTGTCGGATTCGCTGGCAGCTGCCGACGTTCACCTGGCGTGTCTGTTGCCCCAGCTGGAAGGGCTGATCGTGCCCAGCAAGTTCTACGGCATCCTGGCGGCCGGCCGGCCCACCATCTTCATCGGCGACACCGATGGCGAACTGGCACGCATCATCAAGAGCACTCGTTGCGGAGAAGCGGTGGCGGTCGGCGATGTCGATGCGCTGGTCACGACCATCGGCCAACTGCAGGCCGACACGCCGTCCCTGGAACAGATGGGTCAACGAGCCCGAGCCGTGTTCCTGGAACGCTACACCGTGGGGCGCGCCACTCGCCAATGGATGGAGGCGCTTCAAGAAGCCTGAGCGCGTCATACGTTCGCAACGATTGGCCGGTACGGTGCCGACTCCCGTGTGACAGCTGCAGGCCAAACAATAATGCGCACGACGCCAAGCGGCGCTTCCGTTTCCAATCCTCGGCGGATCGTGCATGTCATCGGTGCTTTCATCGCCGGCGGTGCCGAGCGCTTCGTGGTCGAGCTGTGTTTCGAACTGAAGGCCCGCGGCTTCGATGTGGCTGTGTGGGCGCTGAGTTCGCGTACCGATGAGGTTGGGTTGGAGATGCAACGCGCGCTGAGCGACCGTGGCATCGAGATCGCGTTGGGGCCACAAGTCAAAGTGCGCTGGCCGACGATACTTTGGTACCGCGAGCAGGTACGGCGCTCGTCCCCGGACCTGATCCATCTTCACACCCCTAATACCGAAATGGTTCACGCGGCGGCTTCGCTCTGTATCGGCGAACGATTCGCGGGCCGCTTGTTTAGAACCGTCCATAGCATCAAGCGTCCGACTGCAGCGCTGCCCAGGCTGGCCTACGCCATGAATCGCGAGGCTACGTCGATTGCGGTCAGCCAGGCGGCGGCGGAAACGCATCGGAGCATGATCGATGCGCCGCTCTTTACAGTCAGCAACGGCGTGTCGTTCACACAGCCGGTCCGAGATCAGGAACTGAGCTGGAATGCCAAGCGGGGTCTAGGGCTCGATCCCAACGTTCAGCACTGCTTGCATCTCGGCCGAATGGGCGGCGATTCGCTCGCGAGCGCACCGAAGGCGCACGATGTTCTGATCCAGGCGTGGCGTCGCAGTGAGAAGGGCTTGGACGGGCATACGTTGCACCTGCTCGGCGACGGTCCGCTTCGGCACGAGTTGGAACGGCTTGCGGAAGACGACCCTTCGATTGTGTTTCATGGCATCCGCTCGGATGTTGCGCAGTGGTTGCTGGCGGCGGATGGATTGTTGTTCCCGAGCCGAATCGAAGGCCTGCCACTGGCAGCCATCGAGGGCATCGGCGCCGGGCTGCCCTGTGTTCTGTCTGATATTGGTCCTTTGCGCGAGCTGGAGCCGCCGGCGGCTACCTATGTGCCTGTGGATGATGTCGGCGCGTTGGCGCAGGCGATCAGAGAGTTTCGCCCAGTGCTGGTGAATGCCGAGCAGACGTTGGCATTTAGAACGCGCTTTTCGATTCAGACCGCTGCGGATGGCTATATCGCGCGTTATCAACAACGCAATGAGTCGAGGTCGTTGCCGGCGCAGGCACTGGTCGCATGAACATCGTCCACGCGGTTGAGACCATCAACCCGGTTGCGGGCGGTCCAGTGAAGAGCGCTAGCTCGCTAGCGGCAGCGCAGTCGTTGCTCGGCCATAAAGTCGTGCTCGTGTGCTATCGAGAGTCGGAGCATGCGGAGTTCGAGACGCTGTTGCGACGGGGCTTGCCTGGCGAAGCGGGTGTTGAGATTCACGGCGTGCACGACAGCCGCATCGAACGCTTTCAAGCGCGTTCAGCGGCACGGTCGTTCGAGCGCCTGGCTCGCAGCGCGGATGTGATTCATGTCCACGGCGTTTGGCGGCCATTCACTCTCGCGGCGGCAACGGCGGCTCTGCAGGCCCGACGTAAACTGGTGATTTCTCCCCGAGGAATGCTGGATCCGTGGAGTCTGCGCCAGAAGCGCTTGAAGAAATGGCTGGCGCTGCAGCTCGTTTGGCGACGTGTGCTGGATCAAGCATCGTTCGTTCACGCGCTCAATGAGGACGAGGCTGCGCTGCTCGAGCCGTTGCGGTTGAAGAGCGAGTGCCGGGTGTTTCCTAACGGAGCGTTTCCGGAGCTGTTCGAAAAGTTGCCCGCGTCGGAGTTGTTCCTGAAGCGTGTGCCGGGATTGAAAGGGCGGCGCTATGTGCTGTTTCTGAGCCGGCTGCATCACAAGAAGGGACTGGATTACCTAGTTGATGCGTTCGCGACTGTCGCTGGCGTGGTGCCCGACGTCGATTTGGTCATCGCCGGGCCGGACGAAGGAGCCGAGCGGGATACGCAGCGTCGGGTGGAAGCTCTCGGGCTGCGTGCTCGGGTTCACTTTGTCGGGTTGCTCAATGGCGCTGAGAAGTTGGCCGCAATTTCTGGCGCGGCTAGCTTCTGTTTACCAAGCCGACAAGAGGGATTCAGCATGGCCATCATCGAGGCCTTGTCGTGCTCAGTGCCCGTGGTCATCTCGGAGCAATGTCACTTTCCTGAAGTCGCCTCGGCGGGCGCAGGTAAGGTTGTGCAGTTGAGCGGAGGCGAAGTCGCGGCCGCTTTGCTGAGTTACTTGCAGGACGACGCTGCTCGACAACAAGCTGCACTTGCAGCGCGCAAGCTGGCGCGAGATCACTACAGTTGGCACCAGATCGCTCGTCGCATGACCGGTGCCTATGAGGCCGTCGCGCCGGCATCGTCCGGAGTCTCGCCTGTGAGCAGCGGTGTCGGCAGGTAACAGAAGCATGTGGCAACGGATGTACACACTGCTTGCTGTGGCTCTGTGGGGTGTGGCCGCGGCCTCGCATGCTCAGGTACCGGTGACAGTGGCGCAGGTCCCCAAGCCGCCAACGAATCTGATGACTGACTCCCCGAACCGGCGCTTGCCGGCGGATGGAGATAAACACGTTGAGCTGCAGACCCTGGGGTTGCCGCGTCAGTTGACGGTCAATGGCAACGATCTGCTGAGTCGTCCCGTCGAATTGCTGATCGATGGCAAGAAGGTTCTCAGCGAAGGCGATGTGGCTGAGACCATGACTGTCGAAGGCGAACAAACGCAATTCATCAGCAACCTGACTATCGATAACCCGGTCCGTTCGAAGCTGATGCTCGAGGGAGCAGTGGAATGGGACGGACTCATCCGATTCAGTTTGTCTGCAGACAGTATTCCCGCTCAGTATCGACCCGCTGAGATCCGCTACAGCATCGCGCTGCCCGACAGCGCAGTTAAGTTTCTGCATCGTCCAGGCGTGCTCGGCAAACGCAACGTGGACTTGCAGAGACTCACGACACTGACCGCGCCGTACACGCCATTTCTTTGGTTGGGCAACGACGACTTCGGTTTGTTCTGGCTCAGCGAACACGCGAAGGGTTGGAGGAACGCGCAGCAGGACGGGGCTATCACTCTGCGCAGAGCGCAGGGCGAATGGCTGCTCACCATCAATATCCAACCGCAATTTCAGTCGGACGGTAGTTGGCATCACGAGTTCGCGCTGGCCACGACACCGGTGAAGGCACTGCCGCAGCGCTGGCGCGAATGGCGCCTTTCGCCGGCGCGTGGCCGTAACGCGTATGTGATTTGGCCCAACGAGATCGGTGCTACTTACTTCGGCTATCCAGCGACCAATAAGCTGCAAACGACCACCTATCTCAACAGACTCAGGCACGGCGGTGTGGTCGGCGCGCCGTATCTGTGTCCCACCTGGATCTCGACGGAAGCGCCCGAGTGGCAGCGTGAGAAGGAGCACTGGGCAACGGGTGTCGGCGACGGCACGTTCAAGTCGAATCTGTGGAGCGGCGAGTTCGTGCATGCGTGCACGGCGTCTGAGACATGGCAGTCGTTTGCGACAAAGGCTTTTACCGACTACATCAAAGCCAACAGCCTGCGTGCCATCTACATGGACAACGCACAGATCTATCGAACCAAGGGCTGTCTAGGCGACGGCAATGAGGCGGAGTATCCGATGCTCGGCCAACGCTCGGTGTACCGCTCCATCTCGACAGCGTTGCGTAACAACGGCTCGAAGACGCTGTCCATCGTGCATTCCTCAGGCGGCATCAATGCATTCTCGTTCTCCTCGGCGGACGCGTTGGTCAACGGCGAGCAGTACCGAGGCAAGGTCACATCGGACTATCTGGATGTCGCCACGCTCACTGACTTTCGGGTCGAGCTCAACGGCGCACAGTGGGGACTGATTCCCATCTTCCTGCCCGAGCTTCCCGAAGCTCAAATCAAGGAAGCCGGGCCGAGCCGCAAATTGATGACGCTGCTACTGCTGCATGATTCCGGAGTGTGGCCGCAGTGGGTCAACGTTCAGGAAGTGGATCGCGGTCTCGAACAGCTGGATCGCTTCGGCATCGTCGATGCTCAGTTCGTGGCGTACTACCGCCAATCGCCGCTGGCTCGCGTGCAAGGCGCTGACATTCTGGTCAGTGGCTATCAACGTAACGACGAGACGTTGCTGATCGCAGGTAACTTACAGAAGGCGGCCGCGCAAGGATCGTTGTGTCCCGCAGATTCGCTCGGACCAAACGCGAAACTCTGGTCATGGCCGGAGCGTGAATCCATCTCTCTACAGAATGGCTGCGCGACGATTCGCGTCGAGGCGGGCTCGTATCGCATGTACCGCGTCAGCCGGTGACTGCGATGCGCGGGACTGGCAATGGCGCCGCGATGGTCGCGCTGATCACATCGGGTGCGCTGGTCAGTCAGGCGCTGGCTATCTTAAGCATGCCGGTACTGTCGCGGGTCTATACGGCAGAGGAGATTGGCTACTACTCCGTCTTCACCGCGGCCGTGGGACTGTTTGCGCCGACGGCATCGTTGCACTACGAGCTGGCTATTCCATTGCCGAAATCGACGCGCTCAGCGGTGCTGCTGATGATTGCGTCGCTGGCGACGGTGGCCTTCATCGCCTGCACGCTTTGGCTGCTGGCGTTCGGTTATTCATTGGTGGGCGAACAAGCGGGCTGGTTCGAGCTGCCGCCGATCTGGGCTTTGATTCCCGCTGTCATTGCGCTCACCGGCGTTAGCAACATCGCGTTGTTCTACGCGATTCGAAACCAGCGACATCGCGCCAACGCCGCTGCGAAGACCGTGCAAGGGGTTAGCCAAGCGGCCACGCAGGTGGGCGGCGCGTTTGCGGGACTGCCATGGTGGGGAATGGTCTCGGGTCAGGTCGTCGGTCTGTGCGCCGGCATCGTGCCTTTGTGGGACCGCGCGACTCAATGGCGGCAAGCGTTCTCAGGTACAGGTCGCCTGCGCATGCTGGCTCTCATGCGTCGTCACAAGAAACTACCGCTGCTTGCGGCGCCGTCGAGTTTGGTGAATGCGGCGGCCACCAACGCACCGGCCATGCTGATTGCGGCATTTCACGGCGCGGCGGCCGCCGGTCTGTATGGCTTGAGCGTCAGGATTCTGCAGCTGCCGTCCAGATTCGTCGGCCAGTCCGTGGCGCAAGTCTTTCTGGGACGGGTGAGCGGTGCCAGGCGAGAAGGGCGATTGGCTGAAACTGTCTTCGCTTTGTCACGCACGCTCGTCATCCTATCGCTACATACGTTCGTGCCGTTGGCGGTGTTCGCGTCGTCGCTGTTCGCGGTGTGCTTTGGGCCGTCGTGGGCCGAGTCCGGTCTCTACAGCCGCGCGCTGACTCCCTGGCTGTTGGCTGGGTTCATCTCCATTCCGTTATCGGTGCTGGTGACGGTGCTGGAGCGTCAACGCGAAGAGTTTGTGCTGCAGATTCTATATCTGGCGTTGATCGCCGCAGTCTTGATGGTTAGTGCGCTCGGCTCAGATCCGCTACTGGGCATCACGCTGCTCGGGATCAGCGGTGGCGTGTTCTTGGCGGTGAAGATTGGGTGGTTGCTCGGTTTGGCGGGCTGCGACCGAGCGGCGTTCATCAGAATGCTATGCAAAGAAGTAGCCCTAGTGCTGCTGATGTATGGGCCCTTGATCGTCTTGTTGTCGGCGGTGGACTCGGCATTGCTCGAGTCTGCGATTGGGCTGACCTGGATGATGGCGGCCCACGGGTTCAACTGGAAGGTGCGGCGGGTTTATGTCGTCGATTGAGATCGCCACCGACGTGCTGATCATCGATGGAGAAGGCAAGGGCGGCATGGCGCACTACGCCCGCAATCTCGCGGATGGGCTGGCTCGTCATTGCCGCACACAGCTGTACACACTCGGGCCCTACGATGGGCTACCCAAGGGAAGCTTGCTCGGCGCAGCACTGGACAGATCGACTAAGGGTCGAGTGATTCGGCGTAACTACAATCCGTTTCGTTCGGCCAGGTTGGCGCGTGAGCTGCGGGAGCGATATCGGCCGGCGGTGGTGCACATCGTCAGTCGCGTCGGTGCCTTCAGAGGGCTGATTCAGGAGTTCGGTCGCTTGGGAGTGAATGTCGTCGCCACGGTGCACGATCCCAGTCCGCATGCCGAGCTGCGAACTTGGTGGGGCCGCGTTCATACGATCGTGTATGACACTTGTCTGATGCCGTGGTTGCTGCGACGGGCAGCGGCGTTACACGTGCACTCGCGCGATCATGCCGGCGCGCTCGTCGAACGCTACGGAGTCGACAGTGAGCGCGTGTACGTCGTCCAACATGGTGTTGGGCTGACGGAGAGAATTGCGACGGGAAATGCGTGTCCGTTGGAACTGGCACAGCTCGATGCCGGCGATCACACCGCCTTGTTCTTCGGACGCATCGAGCCTTACAAGGGTTTGGATCTACTGTTCTCAGCGGCTCGGGAAGTGCTGCAGTCGTTGCCGACGCTACGTTTGCTGATTGCTGGTGCAGGCACAGTGCCGCCCATTCCCGATGACATTCGGCATCGCGTGGTGCTCATCAATCGTTTTGTCGCCGATGAAGAAATCCGCGCGATCTTCGCGGCCTCTAGGTTCGTCGTGCTGCCTTATGCGGCGGCCACCCAGACCGGAGTCATTCCGTTGGCGGCGGCCTTTGGCAAACCTGCCATCGCGACTCGGGTCGGCGCGTTACCGGAACTCATCGTCGATGGCCAAACCGGGCTGGTTGTGCCACCGCAATCTCCAACAGCACTCGCGCAGGCCATGCTGTCTTTGTCGGTCGATGCAGTGGGGACCGCACGACAGGGAAAGCAAGCCCGAGCTCATCTCGAACAGAAATATGGTTGGCGGCAGATCACAGCGGCCCACCTTCGCGAGTACGACGCGCGTTTCGGCACAACTCTCGTGAGTTCGCGCGTATGGGCGTAGATCTCGGACTGGCGATTGCCAACATCGTGCTGTGCGTGTGGCGGTTGATCGCGGCGTTTAGAGCCCGGCGGTTGATGGCTGTGCTTTGGTTCCTGCTGACGTACTTCGCGATCTTCTTCGTGCCGGTGGCGATGGAGACGCAGGTCAATTGGATTCGTGGCTTTCTCGACGAACGTGTCTCGGCAGGGCGTCCGGAGATCCACAACGTCATGTTGTTCGTATGCGTCTTCAACGCTGTGTTCGCGATAGCCGATGCGCTGTTGTGGAGGTTGTCGAATCGTTCGACCGTGGGCGGTCACTGGCGCCTGGAGCGCAATGCTCCGGCGCTTGGACCGTTGTTGTGGATTCTGCTGGCGTACTGGGTCGCGGGTAGTCTCTGGTATTTCTGGAGCACGCTGGGCATGACGTATCGCGACTACGTCGAAGGCGCGTCGTGGTCGGTGGTGTTTCTATGGGCATCGGGGCCGCTGGTGTCGATGCTGGCTTTGCAGAGAAGGTGGGTGCTAGCGCTCGCGGTCTGTATTCCGTTCGTCTATTTCGCCATCCATTTGCAGGTTCGTTCGTTCGCGCTGCTGTCGCTGGTGCCATTGGCCGTGGTGGGTTTCTATCAAGTGCTGGACGACTCTTCGACACGGATTCGGTTCGGCAAGCTATTCCGCTACGCCTCGTTTGCTGGCGCTTTGCTGGTCGCCTTGAGCATCTTCGTGAGTCAGTACAAGAACGGCGAAGTGGCGTTCCCCGATTCCAAGATGCCGTATGGCGTCTTGCAGACCACCACTCTGGCGGATCGCTACGACGAGCGCACCGGCTTCACGTCCCTGACCCTTTACGGCTGGAACTACATCAACCCGTTCATGAAGCTGTTGCATATCGACAAGCCCGACATTCCAGACGTGCCGGTGGTGATTGCCAGAATTCTGGAAGGCGTGCCGGAGGACTGGCCGGTGTATTTCCATTATCCGGCGCTGCTGTGGACCGACGCGTATTTGTCGTTCGGTTGGGCGGGCATCGCGTTGGCGCTGGTTTGGGCGACGGTGCTGGCGCTTTGGGAAACGGCCATGCGCAGGAATCCGCTGTTGCTGGCTTTGTTACTGCCGTATTTCGTCTGGCATTGCTACATGTTGGTTCGCGGCGCCATTGCGATTGCGTCCGTGCCGATTGCCTATGCGTTGTACTTTTCATTCTTTGCGTTCTTTCTGGCGTCGGGCATGGAGCTGTGGCGCCGGAGAGCGGCAAACACACGCACCGGTGATGCTCCTGCGCCGTTCGTCGCGGCGCCAATGAACCTGCTGCGATGAATGGGGCCAGCGCGTGTTTGTCACAAAAGTTTTACGGGCTGATGGTTAACTGGGGTGACGGTGCAACTGCTGAACCCGCAAGCCAACCGAGCGGCCCGAAAATACTCCTGGGCAGAGCAATGTCGGCGCGTCCTGTGGAGCGTCGGTGAGATTGCCATTCGCTTGAGCCCACGGCCGTGTTTCGGCTGGCGGCGCATGGTGTTGAGATTGTTCGGAGCGAAAGTCGGCAAGGCGGTGCACGTCTATGCCTCGACTCGCTTCTACATGCCTTGGAACGTGGAGCTGGGCGATTGGGTGGCGGTGGGCGAAGAGGCGTTCATCTATAGCCTCGGCAAGGTTTATATCGGCCCGGGAGTGGCCGTGGCGTATCGCGCTCACATCTGCGCAGGGACTCATGATTTCTCGGATCCGGCATTGCCGTTACTGAAACCACCCGTGACCATCGAAGAGAACGCTTGGATAGGCACTGAGGCTTTCATCGGCCCGGGCATTACCGTCTGCAAAGGTGCAATCGTCGCGGCGCGCGCGGTGGTCGTCAAAGACGTGCCGACGCTGCACATCGTGGCCGGCAATCCGGCGCGCCAGATTGGAGTACGACCAGAGCCGCGACAGTCATGAGTGAAGTTGCCAGCAATACATCGATCCCGGATTACGGCTGGAGCAGCGGTACAGCCGAGGCTTCGCACGACTATCTGCAGCCGGTGGTGCTGTCGGCGTTGCGCACGTGTGTGCCGATTCGAGCGACGTCTGCTCGGGTTTTCGATGCCGGATGCGGCAACGGCGCGCTGTTAAAGAAACTACAGCTCAGCGGCTATGAAGTGTCGGGCTGCGATGCCAGCGAGTCCGGCGTAGTTCAGGCTCGCAGGCTGTGCGGCGACTCGGTTCGAGTCGAGCGGCTGTCGGTCTACGAGAACCTGAGCGAGACGTTCGGTACCCACTGGGATGTGGTGATCTCCACCGAAGTCATTGAGCATTTGTATGCTCCCAGAGATTTCGTCCGCCAGGCACAGCGCTTGTTGACTCCTGGCGGAACGCTGATTCTGTCGACGCCTTATCACGGCTACCTGAAGAATCTGGCGTTGGCCGCTACGGGAGCGTTGGACCATCACTTCACGGCCTTGTGGGACGGCGGCCATATCAAGTTCTGGTCGTATCGCACGCTCAAGCAATTGCTGAGTGAGTTCGGTTTCGTGGACTTTGGTTTTTTCGGCGCCGGTCGACTGCCCTGGCTATGGAAGTCGATGGTGGTCGTGGCGCGCAAGCCGGAGTAACGCGGGCAGTGAGCGTCTCCGTCATGATCCTCACGCTGAATGAGGAAACCAATTTGCGCGACTGCCTGAAGTCGCTGGCATGGTCGGACGACATCGTGGTGCTCGATTCGTTCAGCACCGATGAGACGTGCGCGATTGCGACTGCGGCCGGCGCCCGCGTGATACAGCGCAAGTTCGATAACTGGTCGGCCCATCAGAATTGGGCGGTGAGCAACGTGCCGTTCAAACACCCCTGGGTCTTGTACCTGGACGCCGACGAGCGCTGCACGGTGGAGTTGCGCAACGACGTGCTTGCCGCGGCGAAGGCGAACTCAGCGCACGCGGCGTTTCGAATCCGACGCAAGGATTACTTCATGGGACGTTGGCTCAAGCACGCGCAGCTGTATCCGACCTGGGTGATTCGTTTGTTTCGGCCGGAGCGAGTTCGCTACGAGCGGCTGGTCAATCCCGTGGCCAAGGTCGATGGCAGCATCGGTGAGCTGATGGCGCACATCGATCATTATCCATTCAGTCACGGCGTGGCTCATTGGATTGCCCGTCACAACAAATACTCCGACATGGAAGCGGTGGAAGCGATCAAGGCGCGCGAGCAGGTGGCGTTCAAAATGAGCGATCTCGCCAGCAGCGATCCGAATGTGCGTCGGCGCGCGCTCAAGGAAATCTTTTTCCGCCTGCCGGCGCGACCGGCGGTGAAGTTCTTTTATTACTACCTGTGGCGCCGCGGCTTTCTCGATGGTCGCCCGGGCTTCACTTACGCGACCCTGCAGGCGTTCTACGAATACATGATCGAATGCAAGCGTCGTGAACTACTACGACGCGCCGAAGGGCTACCTGTCTGATGAGCACCGTACTTCCAGCCGCTACCAGAGTAGAACGTCCAGCCGTCAACGTGTGGCTATACGTTTGGGCGGCCATTGCCATAGCAGCAGTGGTTGCAGCCGCGGCCATGCAAACCGGCATCGGTCACATGATCGAGACCTGGATGGTCCGCGAGGAATACAGTCACGCGCTGCTGATTCCAGTGATTTCGTTGTATCTGCTGTGGCAACAACGAGCGGCGCTGTGGCGGATGGAATTCAAGGGCTCGTGGCTGGGTGTCGGCCTCATTGCCTTCGGCGCCTTGCTACAGATCGCCGGCGTGCTGGCGGCGGTCGACACGATTCAACAGTACGGTTTGTTGTTCGCCATCTATGGCTTGGTGCTCGCGCTGATCGGCGTACGCCAGTCAGTGAATCTGTGGGCGCCACTACTGTTGCTGGCGCTGATGGTACCGCTGCCTGAGTTCTTGCTACAGAACTTCTCGGCGCAGCTACAGCTGATTTCCTCTCAGGTCGGCGTGTGGTTCATTCGCCTGTTTGGCATCAGCGTGTTCGTGGAAGGCAACGTGATCGATCTCGGCGGCTACAAGCTGCAGGTGGCTGAGGCGTGCGACGGCCTGCGCTATTTGTTCCCGCTCATGACCATGGGCTTCATCATGGCCTACATGTTCAAGGTCGAGATGTGGAAACGAGTATTGCTGTTCGTGTCCAGCATTCCCGTGACCATTCTGATGAACAGCTTCCGCATCGGCACCATCGGCGTGATGGTGGAACACTGGGGTCAGTCCATGGCAGAAGGCTTTCTGCACGACTTCCAGGGCTGGGCAGTGTTCATGACCAGTGCCGGTGTACTGCTCATCGAGATGATGCTGCTGGCTAAGATCGGCAAGCATCGCCGCCCTTGGCGCGAAGTGTTTGGACTCGACGCGGCTGAGCCCATCGACAGAAATGCGGCCCCCGTTCATCGCACCGTGCCGGCGTCGTTCATCGCCGGCTCACTCATTGTCAGTGCGTTCGCTGTCGGCGTGTTGGTCGCACCTGAGCGAGCCGAAGCAACCCCGACGCGTGAATCGTTCTTCGCGTTCCCAACTCAAGTAGATAGCTGGACGGGCCGTCGCAGCGTGCTCGAACAGATTTATCTGGATGCACTGAAACTGGACGATTACATCATGGCCGACTACATGCGCGGCGGCCGCGAGATGGTGAACTTCTATGTGGCTTGGTACGACTCGCAGCGAGCCGGCAATTCCGCGCACTCACCTCGATCCTGTCTGCCGGGTGGCGGTTGGCGAATGACTCAGTTCAACCAAGTCGATGTTGGTGACGTGCAGGTGGCAGGCAAGCCGCTGCGGGTGAATCGCGTGCAGATCGAACTCGGCAATCGCAATCAGCTGGTCTACTACTGGTTTCAGCAACGCGGACGAGTCGTGACCAACGAGTACCTGGTGAAGTGGTACTTGTTCGTCGACTCGCTCACCAAGCAGCGCACCGACGGTGCATTGGTGCGCCTGGTGACGCCGTTGGACATCGGCGAGCCGGTGGAGCAGGCGGATCGTCGCTTGGTGGAGTTTGCCAGCCAGGTGGCGCCGCGCCTCGAGCACTACGTTCCGAACTGAGGCCGCGATGGATTTGATGCTGGCCTTCCTGCTGGCGATGAGCGTCACCATGGCGCTCATCCCGCCGCTCATGCAGGCCGCTGCGCGGTGGCAGTTCCTCGACGCGCCGGAAGCTCGCAAGGTACACACCACTCCAGTGCCCAGAGTCGGCGGCATCGCCATGGCCGCGGGCACGTTGCTGGCGTTACTGCTTTCCGGTGAGTTCGCGCAACCCATGCCGGCATATCTGGCCGGCGTGCTGGTGTTGCTGGGCTTTGGCGTTTGGGACGATCGAGTCACCTTGAGCGCTGGCCCGAAGCTGTTGGGCCAGGTGATCGCGGTGCTGATCATCATGGTGTGGGGCGATGTCACCATTGCCACCATGACGCTCACCGAACGTCACGAACTGCCTTCCTGGATCGCCTGGCCGTTGACGTTCGTATTCCTGATCGGCGTCACCAATGCCATCAATCTTGCCGATGGCCTGGACGGTTTGGCGGGTGGCACCACCTTGCTGTCATTGTCGGCGCTCGCGTTGCTGGCGTTCACGTCGGGGGCGCCGTTCGTGGGCGTGGTGGCGATTGTCATCGTCGGCGCCATCCTCGGTTTCCTTCGCTACAACACACATCCGGCGCGAGTGTTCATGGGCGACGGCGGTAGCCAGATCCTGGGATTCTCGGCAGCCGTATTGGCGGTGGTGTTGACACAAGATGAATCGACGCCGCTCAGCTCGGCATTGCCGTTGCTGCTACTGGGCATTCCCATCATCGATACGTTGATGGTGATGACGCAGCGAATGCTGGAAGGCCGTTCGCCGCTGCAAGCAGACCGCAACCACATCCATCATCGGTTGCTGGCGCTAGGCTTCGATCATCACGAGGCCGTGATGGGCATTTACCTGTTGCAGGCCAGTCTGTTCGTCACCGCGTGGTATCTGCGTTATGAGTCCGATCTGACCATCATCGCGTTGTTCGCCGCGTTGTCGTTGCTGACCATCGGTTTATTGCAGCTGGCGACGACGACTCGTTGGCGGTTGCGGCCGCCGAATCGCAACGGCACCGTCGGTGTGACCCGAGTCAGCCGCAGTGTCGCGTGGCTGCGTGCGCCAAGCCGTTTGCCGCGTTGGTCGTTGTTGACGTTGATTGTTGGCATCTCGGCGTACGTCGTTTCGGTCGGCTTGGTCAGCCCGGAAGCCAGCAGCGACGTGAAGATCATGGCCGCGTGTGTCGCGCTGGGCATGTTGGGATTGATGGCCACACGTTGGCGGCAAGCCGACGCCGGCTGGGTGCTGAAGGCGGCGGTGTTTGTCGCGCTGGTCATGGCGGTGTATTTCGATCGTCAGGCGACCACGTTCTTGGAACAGCAAATGGGCTTGCAAGTGGCGCTGTTCGTCGGCCTGGCGATTGCAGTTGTCATACGGTTTCGGCTGGCGAGCGATGGCCGCTTTCGTGTTACGCCGCTGGACATCCTGGTCATCTTTATCGCCGTTGCCGTACCGAACTTGCCAGGCTCGGTCGTGAGTTCGGCGACGGTGGGCGAGAGCATCGCCAAGCTGGTGGTGCTGATGTATGGCGTGGAGACGCTGTTCGGTGCGGCGGCGTACTGGTGGCGCGTGCCAAGCCTCGCCGCGCTCGTCTATCTGGCGGTGACTTCATTGCACGGCGGGTTCTGAAACAATCCACGGCGTTGTCATCGGGTCGTCAACTGCTGGGCATACGCTCGTCACCGAAGTGATAAAAACCACTCGGTGCCCAGTGAACACCCTCAGCAAATTAGTAAGCGCGGCAGTGATCGCCAGTCTGATGGCGGGGTGCGGCGGCGTCGAGCAACGCAAGGCGCGTTATGTGGAAAAGGGCGAGAGCTATCTCGCCGAGCGCAACTACGAGAAGGCGCGCGTCGAGTTTCGTAATGCTTTGCAGATCGAGCCGAACGACGTCAACGCGCGCTATCAGCTGGGCCGCATCTCAGAGAAGCTCAACAATCCGCGTGAGGCGCTCGGCCACTATCAAGCGGCCATCGATCAGGACCCGAATCACATGCTGTCGCGTGCCGCGATGGCGCGTTTGTATTTGCTGGGCGGTCTGCCTGATCGCGCCATGGAGTTGGTGACGCCTGGGTTGGAACAGGATCCCAAGAACGCACAACTGTTGACGGCACGAGGTGCCGCGAAAGCGCAGCAGGGCGATGTGCCGGGTGCGTTTGAAGATGCCGAGGCAGCGACGCAGCTCGCGCCCGAAGATGAGTACGCCATCGCATTACTCGCTTCGTTGTATCGTCAGAACGCGCGTAGCGACAAGGCAATTGAAGTCGTCACTGCAGGGATTGAGCGCGTACCGAACAGCGTTGATCTGCGCGTCGTGCTCGCTGATCTGTTGCTGGCCCACAAGCAGATGCCGGAAGCCGAGGTTCAGCTGCGTAAGGTCATCGAGTTGCAGCCCGAGGACTTGTCGCATCGGTATCGGTTGGCGCGATTCCAGATGTTGACCAAGAATGTGGCCGGCGCAGAACAGACTCTGCGCGATGCCATCGCATCCAAGCCTGATAACACCGAAGCAAAGGTTGCACTGACCGATTTGCTAGCCGCGCACGGTGGCGCCGACAAGGCCGAAGCTGAGTTGAAGAAGTTCGCAGCCGATGAGAAGGATGGAGCGTCGATGCAGCTGGCGTTGGCGCGCTTCTACGAGTCACAACGCAAGCCTGAAGCGGCGCAAAGAGTTTATCGCGAGGTCATCGAAGCCGAGCAGACTCGGCCGGATGGTTTGACGGCACGCAATCGCTTGGCCGCGTTGCTGTTGCAGCAGCAGGATGTCGCTACCGCGATACCGCTCATCGACGCAGTGTTGAAGGAAAATCCACGCGACAACGACGCGTTGATCTTGCGTGGCAATTTAGCGCTGACTCGTGGCGATGCTCCGGCTGCCATTGCAGATCTGCGCTCGGTACTACGCGATCAACCGAACTCTGTGCCGGTCCAGCGTGCGCTAGCAAAGGCCCACCTGCAGAACAACGAG
>NZ_JAEUPY010000372.1 GCF_016790065.1 Steroidobacter sp. | reverse complement strand
CTGCCAACTGGCGGGTATCCCGGCTTCGCGTGCGCTCTGCTTCAAGCGCATGAACACTTCTTGATGCTCCTTGGCCGCGTAGCGCTTGATCATGTCGTCATCGACACCGGCAAGGCGCATCTTGCCTTCGAAAGGGACGTCGTAGGCGTGCAAGAGAATCAGTCTCGCACTCGGAGCGACAGCCTGTGCCAGGCGGAAGGATTGCATCGACCACGGCGAACAATCCACCGCCACGATGACTTTACGGTACGGCTCGCGGGGCGCCTGCCTGACCAGCAGAATTGGCCGCCGCGTGAGCCCCAACAAGCGCTCGGCGGTTGCCCCGAGAAGCCAGGCGCGCATACCACTGGCGCCGCGAGCGCCGATGATCAACAGCGCGGCGTTGAGCAGCTCCGCTTGCATGCCAATGCAATCGAGCACGGCTCCTTCAAGCAGATGTTGACCAGCGCTGACGCCGAGTGTTTCTCCGACTTCGCTGGTCAGTTGCGACAGAGCCTCGCGCGCCTGCTCGCGTACGCGCCCCTGCGCGGCCTCACCATCGTCATCGAACAAGCGGCGCAGTTCGTCGAGCGACCCCCTCTCCAAAACATGCACCAGTTCAAGCCGGGCCCCGGCCTGTTGGGCGAGCATCGCTGCGCGCTGCGCAGCATGGCGCGACGGCGCCGAAAGATCGGTGGCGACAAGCAGGGTTTGCAGGCTGTTCATGAGGTGTCCTCTGAGTGGCTGAGTGCTTCGGTGATCGTCTGCGCAGCATGGTCGGCAGCATCCAGGAAGGGATTGATGACCCTGTTTACACCGGCAAGGCGCAGTGCGCGCACGTGTATTTCATCGCGCATGGCACCGGCAACGTGACTGGCCGGTCGCAACCCCTCGAAGGCGAGTATAGCAAGGCTGCGGCTCACCTCCACGGTAGACAGGGTGGTGACCACCCATTCTGATCCCCATCATCGAGGCCGGCTTGAGCGACGCGAAGCTCTCCGCCGAAAGAGCGGCACTGATGGCGTCTTTCTGCGAATGGACTACCGAGAAACGCTCCACGCTCTTCCTAAATCGCTAGCTTGACCTGGTCTTGGCGAACACAGCCCACCTCTACCGTCAGCCCGGGGTCGAACTCTGAGTTCTCAGCCTTGCCGTCTTTCACGTAACCGCGCGGGTTGGCGAGTACTCGCGTGCGCTTGATGTGGTAATCGCAGCTGTTGTGGGTGTGGCCATGCACCCACAGCGCGGCGCCACTCCTCTTGCCCAGCGCAATGCTTCGACCGGACGGTGAATATCCCCCGCGAGAATCAGCAGGTCTGCACCGACGTTCGGAAGGGCGCATGGCGCGAGGCCGAGATGGATGTCCGAAACGATCTGGATTTTCATGGTTTGGAGTGCGGCGGAACGGAAATCTTTATGAGCTATTCTCTTGCGGCGCGCTGTGTGGTCGAAGCGCTGGCCACAGGCTGCCGTTTGCGCTTCTTCACGCTTTTCAGATTGACCTCAAACGGTAAGCAGCGCTCATCCGCCACGTGCACCATCAACAAGCGAATAGCGTCCGAAACGGACAGGCCCATTGCTTTGAGCGCGACGACGGCGCGCGTCTTTGTCTTGGTGTCGATGCGCGCACGCACATCAGTATCGGTTCTCATGGCAATTCTCCTTCCATCGACTTCGTGCCTCGGTTGTGTTCCCATGGGGTAGCCTCACGGGGAAGGCAGGTATCGGGACCAGCCAAACGCAAGAAAAACGGGGGCCAACTGGCCCCCGCATTCTCCTGCGTCAATCGATCAATAGACGTCGTGCTGGGTGTTGAAGACGTTGAACTTGCCGGTCGGCGTGATCAACTCCGGATCCTTGATCACTGCTTTCAGCTTGCGCGTCTTGTCGTCAACGACGACCAGCGCCGAGTTCTTGTCCTTGGCGCTCCACACCGAGAACCAGACCTCGTCGCCGGCCCTGTTGTACTCGGGCTGCACGATCCGCCTGGCGCCATCGTCGCCAAGGTCGGCCCAATCACCGATCGGCAGGATTTCAAAACCTTTGTCCAGGTTTTTGATGTCGAAGACGGCGACCGACTGACTGATCTTGGCTTCCGGATTGAGCGGTGTATCGACCCACAGATTGGTCGATTTGGGATGCGTCTTGATGAACAAGGAGCCGCTTCCCTGCCCCGTGAGCGTTTGCACGACCTTCCACGCCTGCGCCTTGTGCTTGATCGGGTCGGTGCCGATCAGGCTGATGAACTCGTCACCGAGGTCGCTGGTCGCCCATACCGGACCAAACTTCGGATGCACGAAATTGGCGCCGCGTCCAGGATGCGGGATCTTGCCGACGTCGACCAGCGCTGCGAGCTTGTCTTCCTTGGTATCGACGACGGCGATCTTGTTCGAGGCGTTGGCGGCGACCATGAAATAGCGACCCGTCGAGTCGAAGCCCCCGTCATGCAGGAAACGTGCGGCGTCGATGATCGTCATCTTGAGATTG
This sequence comes from Steroidobacter sp., assembly GCF_016790065.1. Classification (GTDB taxonomy): domain Bacteria; phylum Pseudomonadota; class Gammaproteobacteria; order Steroidobacterales; family Steroidobacteraceae; genus Steroidobacter. The sequence goes on along the minus strand of NZ_JAEUPY010000372.1, from coordinate 172 downwards.
TTGAGGTCCGAGTAGTTGACGGCCATGATCTTGCCGGTTTCCTTGGCATTGACGATGAACTCGGGGTTGTAGTGCGAACCGACGATCGACGCCACGCGCGGTTCCGGATGGTATTCCTGCGTATCGACCGTTGAACCGCGCGTCGATACGATCTTCAGCGGATTGAGCGTGT
>NZ_JAEUPY010000366.1 GCF_016790065.1 Steroidobacter sp. | reverse complement strand
TCATTGCTATGAAACAGCACCAGACCACTGTCGCGATCGATGACGGCAAACTGCAGCAGCGGCGGCGACACGGCCGCTGCCAGACTGTGGAAACTGGCGCTGCCGGTCACGATGCCGCAGAAACCACCGTCGCAATTTGTTCCCTGTGAGCGCGGCATGGCGATCTGCAGAACACGAGCACCGTCGCTGCCGCTGAACAAACGCTGCGCGACGAAGGAGTCTTTTTTCCCAGTCGCTGCGTCCGAAATTGCCCAGCCTTCGTTTCTTTGCAGCGCTCGGAAGTATTCGCGGTTGTCGTAACTCGCATCGGACTTCACCAATGGCGGGTCATACACCGTGTAGCGCTCGCCCTCGCGCGCGCCGCTGCTGTCAGTGGCGAACACGGAAGAGAACGTCGTCCAGCCGCGCCACTGACCGGAGCCGTCAGCACTCACATCCACGACACAGGTGCGATCCAATTGCTTGTTACAAGCTGCGACGCTGCCGGTGACGAACCCACCACCCTCGCGTGAGCGGATTGGAATAGCGAGTGGCGCAGCCGGTCGCGCCGGCCCATATAGCGTTCGGTACTGATCGAGCAGCAGACGTCCTTCCTGCAGCTCGCGATCCAAAGTCGTGTCGATCTCTTGCGCGTAACGCGCCGTCGCCGTATCGACCCACGACAACAAGCCCTGATAGCTCCACACCCACACCGTACCAATCGCCAACACCGCCGGAATCAACACCACAGCCGCCAGACAAGCGACCGCCTCGCTCCAGGCAATAGAATCGTCGGGCGCCTTCGAACGTAGATTCGCCAGTGGCCAACCCAGAAACGCCAGCAGCGTCAGGATGGTGACCAGGAAGCGGCCGCCCGGCTCCATCGAACTGGCCAGTTCGGCACGCAGGTCTTCGCGCTTCAGGCCGACGATGTACAAACGTTCTTCGCGCAGTGCCGGCTTGCCGTCGTCCTGCTCGAGGTAAGTGCCGTAGCGCGGCTGCACGGCTCGAACGAATGCTCGATATTCGTCGCCGGCGATTGTGGTGGTGAGCACATCGGGCTGTGACGGCAATGTTTGTTTTTCCGCCGACGCCTCGCTGCTTCGGCCCAGCAACGCACTGACATTGGTTACCCCGAGACGCCGCACCTTGGCCGGATGCAATTGCAGGGTCGCTGGTCCAGCGCTTGTCCGGCGCGGCACGGTCGCAATGACGGTGCCATCGCCCAATGCCAGCAACACCTCATCGAAAAAGTCCTGCGACACGAACGCTTCGGCAGTCTCGGCCATCGAACCTTGGAACGCGGCCGTGAGTACCTGATCGGCATTGCGCGATTGAATTTCTATCGTGCAGGAGAACGCGGTGAACGGCACGCCAGGCTCGCGGGCCCGCACCGAAGTGGCATAGCGATTGGTCGGCCCGCAGGCGCGCGCGAACGTTTCTTTGCTGACGCTCGCGATGCCGACCTTTGGGCCTTTGAGCGCAAGCCGCCGCTGATAACTTTCGCGCCGGTCATTGCAAAGTTTGCTCAGCGGCGCCTGGCCGGCAAATTCCAGCACACACTGACCGCCGACCAGTTCGATGGGCAACAGTCGTAACTGATTGGCGAGCGTGCGCTGCAGATTGTCGAGCTGACTACCGAACTCATCCAGGACGCGGAAGGCTCGCTCTTTGTGAAATGCCGTCGCGCTCACGAAGCGCAACACATAAGCACCGGCCGCGATCAGCAGTACGATGCCGGCTGCAGCAAATAACAATTGCGCCAGAGGCAAACGACGCTGTCGCCGTCGGCCGCCGCGCACGGCGAAGCCCGACGCATTCGCGGGTGTTGCAGTATTCGAAGGATTGGCGGCTTCCATGAACGGATGGTGGCAACGATTGGAAGCAAACAGAGTCAGGAGAAGCCGCGACCAGCTGCAACGAGCGTCCGAGCGGGAGGAGAACGGAGCGCGCGCAAATGCGGTGGCATACAACCGACCGCGGCTTCAAACCGGATAACCTTAGGTCGGCCGATTGTCAGCGCGGGCAGGTCTCGGGCCCATTGACCATAAGGCCAGCCGCAGTTTGTTCCGTCTGCGCAACGGCATGAGACGCATCGTCGCCGGAATTCCCGCTGGACTCGACTTCACCGCAGCCCGCCAGGCCGGGAGCCGCTTCGGGGACGATCACCGGCGTTGGCAAAACCTCGGTTGGCACCGGCAGGGCGGTTGCCGGCAGCTCTTCCATAGCGGAACGGTTCAGCATCGCCGCGAGCAGAAAACTGCCGCAGATCATGAGCCCGCCGACCACTACACCTCGTTCCACGCTGCTATCCCCTAGGATGGCGAACGGGGCTAAACACCCATCGCCGTGCGCAGAGTATTGGCGGGTTACCTGGCTGTGATGTGTCCTTTAGGGCAGCCGAGCCTCGCCCCGGCGGGTTATTTCGGGAACCCACAATCGGATACCCCCGGCCGCTCGACTTTGGTCACGTTGCCGGCCAGCGACAAACCCCAACGACCCAGCCAGCGCTCGCCAAGCTACGATTCGTGCGACCATTGCGCAGGAACTTTCTGGCTCGCAATCGTGACCAACTGCAGGTCTGCGGCATCACACTCACGGATGCTGTCGTTAGGGAATTTCGGTGCGCTTCATGCCTTTCATACAACGTTCAGTCGGGTCGCTATTCAGCTTTGGCCGGCGCCCGCTGGCGCGGCTCGCGCTGCTGGTCTTGTGCGGCGGTCTGCTGGCCGGCTGCGAAGGCAAAGTCACCATGGACCTGGCCACCGAGCTGCCATCGGATCCGGCCATCGCGCAGATCGTGGCCAATGTGCGCGGCTTACAATTTGTTACTAGTAGCGGCGGCACCGAGACCATCGAGTTCAGCGACAGCGAGGTGCTGGACTTCATCGACCTGGCCGACGACAACGGCATGTTGCGGCTGTTCACCGACGAGCAACTCTCCGAAGGTAACTACACCGGCGTGCGGCTGCTGTTCGATGAAAATGCCAGCGACGATGCCTATGTCACCAATAACTCCGGCACGCAGTTCCCGCTCAACCTGGTCACCGGCGACTATGCGACGCTCAGCTTCGATGTCGAAAAAGACAAGACCAGCCACGAGTCGTTTACGTTATTGCTGGACCTGCGCAAGTCGCTCAGCTTCGATGACGACAGCGACGAATACACGCTCACGCCTATCCTGCGCGCCGTGAAAACCGAAGACATGAGCCGCATCGAAGGCAACGTGTCGGTGAGCTGCCCGTCCGGCGACAGCCTGTCCCGAGGTGCCGTTTATTTGTATACCGGCGAGGATGTGACGCCCGACGACATCGACGGCTCGGATACCGAGCCGTTCGCCACCACGCCCATCTTCACCAGCTCGTCGGGCAACTCGTACTTCTATGCGTTGCGTTATCTGCCGGCCGGCGATTACACGATGGCGGTCACGTGTATCGGCAACGACGAGGATCCGCTGACCAGCGAAGATCTGGAGTTCCGCAACATCGTCAACATCAGCGTCGACGATGCCGAGACGGTCACTCGCAACCTTCCTTGACGCGCTAACGCTTGGTTACATATACGTGGCCCGCGGCTCGCGAACCTCACGCGGCGGCGGCGGGCCAGAATCCAAACTATAATTAACGCTCGACTCGAGTTTCGCGACACGCACGCGCACGTCTTCGAGTCGCGCCACCGAGCCATTGATCAATCGCGAGATCACGAGCGCGACGTCGGCGTGCAAGGTGGCGTCATCGTCGTCGGAGTAGGTCAGCACGTCTTTCAAACAGCGGGCCATGGCGTGAGTCTGCATGAGTTCGCCACGCTCGAACTCGATGAGCTCAGCTAGCGATGCTGTAGCGGGGCGCGGTGCAATCGGTTCGTCCGGAGCCATGAAACTCTCCTGCGGTGGATCAGGCTGGAGCATGTTACGCAGGCACTCCGCGGCTGTATATATAAACAGACCCGATCGCACATTTTTATTTTGACTGCGCTCCGCGCGTCACCGCGTGCGCACGCTACGCGGAAGTTGGCGCGGAGCGAAGCACGGCAACTGGGAATGTCGCCAGTACCTCGGAAACGAACAACGACCCCTCCTCGCCTTGCGCGCGGATCGAGCGACCCGTCAGCACGTCGCGAAACTCCCCGCCACCGTTGGCACCCACGATGATTCTGGTGTCACCCCAAACGTTGCCCACTGGCAACGTGACAACGCCGTCTACCAACTTCGCTGGCCAACGCGGCACCACGACCACGCAACTACGCCATTCATAAGCCCGCGCGAACGCGAACACGTGATCTTTCTTCTCGCCTTCCACTTGCAGCGGTTGATAGCTCCCCAGCGCGAACAACGCAGCGTCATCGACACGAAGTTGCAGCAGCCGCGATGTGACGAACAACTTGGCGCGCACGCCATCAGCGCCCTCCAACAGCGTAGCCGCATCCTCGACACTCGCCAGCGATTCGAGCTGCTGCGCGGCGGCTTCGAAGTCCACCTGCGCGCGATTATCCGGATCCACCAACGTGAACACCGGCAACTCCGTGCCTTGATAAAAATCGGGCACGCCCGGCGAAGTCGTTTTCAACACGGTCGTCGCCAGCGAGTTGATACGCCCGAAATAGGCGATGGGCCCGACGAACGATGTGAAGTCGCGCAGGAACGCATTGCGCTCGGGATTACTCAACAACTGCGCGATGAACTCGCCGACGGCAGTCTCATAGTTGGCGTTGGGATTGATCCACGACGTAGCGCGCTTCGCCTCGCGGCCCGCCTTGAGCAGGTACGCTTGCAACCGCTCGATGAGTCGTTCGGTAGTCAGCTCCGGCGACCACAAGCCTGCCAGCGTCTGATACAACAAATACTCGTCTTCGCGGGACGGCGCCGGCGCATCGTCCACCTGCCGGCGCTTGTTACGATTCAGCTGCGACCAGCGCGACAAATGCTGTTTCCATAGATCCGGCAGTTCGCTCAGCACCGCGATGCGCGCGCGAACGTCTTCGCTGCGTTTGGTATCGTGCGTCGACGTCGCCAGCATGGCATGCGGCCACAATTTGGCGCGTTCCAGATTGGCCTGATGCAAAGCCGTCGACGACACGCTGAAGCGGCTGGGCTCGCCGCCTACCTCATTCAAACAGATCAGCCGATTGAAACGATAGAACGCGGTGTCCTCGACACCTTTGGCCGTTACCGGCGCGGTCACCTGCTGAAACTTCATCGCGAATTCGAGCATGGCCTGGCGATGCGACGCCGGCCGCCCATCCGCCGCTGTGCCCAACAACACATCGCGCAGGAAGTCGAACACGCTGACTTCGGCACCGGCACTGCGCCGTCGCGCCAGCCCGGTCGCCCAATGAATGATCCGGCGATCTTCATCACCGATCCCGCGCGGCGAAATATAAGTGCGGTAAACCGGGAAGCACGCAATGACTTCGCGAATCGCCTCACGCAACGCCGCTCGAGTGAAGTCGGCAGTGTGCCTATCCAAGTGCGCGATCCGATCCAGCTGCGTCGCCAGCACTTCCACTTCGGCCGCCAGCGACGAGCGCATCACCAACCGCTTGCTCTCGTAGACCAGCGCTTCGAACGACGCCTCGTTCTCAGTGAAATTCCGGTAGCGCCGAGTCATCCGCGACTCTTCGTCGCTACACACCAGCCAGGTGGTTTGCAACGCTGCGTAGTCATAGCCGGTGGTGCCATGAACCAGCCACGACTCGGGCAACCGTTCGTGAGCCGCCAGGATCTTTTCAGTCACCACATACAGCGGCCGCCGCCCCGCCTGGTCGCCAAAGCGTTCCTGCAAGCGCAGAAAGTATTCCTCGGGATCGTACAAGCCATCGGAATGATCGATACGCAAGCCGTCGATGCTGCCGGCGTCGATCAGCTCGAAGATCAACTGGTGAGTCGCATCGAACACACTGCGCTCGTTCATGCGCAGCGCTGCCAGGTCGTTCACGTCGAAGAAGCGTCGATAATTGATCTCGTCGACCGCCACCCGCCAGTACGACAGCCGATACGCCTGCGTCTCCAGCAATGCATCCAACGCGTCGAAGCTTTCCGGCTGGCCGGCCGTGCCGTTGATGCTGATCACGCTCTCGGTAATGTGACGCAAAATTTCCGGACTGCGTTCGAGCAACCGCGCCAGACGGCGCTTGTGTGCTTCTTTGTCGCGATAACGAATGGCGATCGCGTCGGTGGACGTATCGTCCCGCGGCGGCAGATTACTGAAACTGTTCAGCAGACTTTCGAAGTCGGCGCGATGCGAATCGTCTGCGGGCAACAACTCTGCAGAGACAGGCTGCGAAAAAATGCGAGCGTACTCACGCGGATCGATGGGCATCCGATGCTCGTGATAGCACACGGAGAAGCTTCCGGCCGCAGCATCGAACTCGACCTGCAACTCACCGCGCTCCAACACCACACCGTAGGAATCGCCGAGCACCGGCACCAGAATACGATCTCGCATGGAGACACGATTCGGCCGCCAGTCGATGTCGAAGTGAAACGCACAGCGCGCCGCCGGCCCGTTCTCCAGCACATCCAGCCACCACACGTTGTCGTTGCCCATCACGCCGAGGTGATTGGGCACGATATCGACGATCAGCCCCAGGCCGTGCTCATGCAAGACCTGCACGAAGCTATCGAAATCCTCGCGACTGCCGAGCTCCGGATTGAGTTGCGAGTGATCGACCACGTCGTAGCCATGCATGCTGCCGGGCCGCGCCTTGAGAATGGGCGAAGCGTAGACGTGACTGATGCCAAGACGCGCCAGATAAGGAACGATGCGTGCGGCAGCGCTGAACGTGAACTCTTTGTTGAACTGCAGCCGGTAGGTGGCGCGAGGAATGTTGAACCTCGAGCCCGGCTCGGTGGGTAGCGGTGAATTCATGGCTGGTCCAACGACCAGCGAACTTCCCACGCGCCAAGTGTTTCACCGCGAGCCCCGGCACTGGCAGTCGAATACCAAACCTCACCCGAGAGCAGCGCGGACTTGGGTGTGTCACTGAGGTTGGCTTGCAAGACCAAAACTTTGCCCCCGGTGATCGGCCACTTCACTGTGAGCAAATGTTCGTCAACGCTGTAAGTGGCGGCGCCAGGCTGAATCCCTGGAATCAACGGCACAACCTGCTTAGTGCGCATACTCAGTAAGTCGCGAGTGAGCTGCTCCCACTCCCGATGCGGCGAACGAGTGCGGTCCGCGGCGTTCAACTGGCTGGCCCGATAAGTCTCGGGCGCATTCGGATCGGGAATCTGCTCGCGCTGCTTATCGCTGGTGAAGCTGCCGAACGCAGCAAACTCGTTACGCCGGCCTTCGCGGATCGCCTTGGCCAAGTCGCCCTGGTAATCGCAAAAGTACAAGAACGGCTGCACCGCGCCGTACTCTTCGCCCATGAACAACATGGGAATCTGCGGTGACAACAACAGGATCGCAAAGCCGGCGCGAAGTCGTTCCGGCGGCGTCAGTTGCGTGAGCCGCTCGCCGAGCGCGCGATTACCGATCTGATCATGATTCTGCAGAAAGCTGACGAAGGCGCTCGGCGTCAGATGTGAGCTAGGCTCGCCGCGCGGCTGGTTCTCGGCGGGAAAAACTTCACCCTGATAAGCAAAACCTTCGGCGAGCACCCGACCGAGATGTTCGAGCGGACGATCCGCATAGTTGGCGTAGTAACCGTCGCGTTCATCGCTCAACGCAACATGCAGCGCGTGATGAGCATCGTCGTCCCATTGCGCAACCATCGTGCGACCTTTGCAGCCGAGCCGCCGCGCCTCGTTGTGATGGTTCTCGAGCACGATGTGAATGCTTCGCTCGCTGCCGGGCCCTCGCTGCACGGTCTCGACCAACTCATCGATGAAATGAGTATCGCCGTCGTCGAACATGGCATGCACCGCATCGACCCGTAAGCCGTCGAAGCGATACTCGGCCAGCCAATACAACGCATTCTGGATGAAGAACTGTCGCACGATGGGGTGTGCGAAGTTGATGGCGCTGCCCCACGGCGTGTGCCGAGCCGAGGTGAAAAAATCCTCGGCGTACCGATGCAAATAATTTCCTTCCGGACCGAAGTGGTTGTAGACCACATCGAGCAGCACCATCAGTCCACGGTCATGGGCCGCTTGGACGAAGCGCTTCAACTCTTCCGGGCGGCCGTAAGTGGGATGCGGCGCATATAACAACACGCCGTCATAGCCCCACCCCCAGCGCCCGGGAAATGTATTGAGCGGCAACAGCTCGATGGCGGTGATGCCGATGCTGGCGAGATCGTCCAAGCGGTCGATAGCCGCGGCGTAGGTACCTGCTTGGGTGAACGTGCCGATATGCAACTCGTACAGCACCGTTTCATGCCACTCGCGGCCGTGCCAATCCGAGCGGCGCCAGGGAAAGGAACGCCGGTCGACGACTTGCGAAGGGCCGGTCACGCCGTCGGGCTGAAAGCGTGAGGCCGGGTCGGGCACCTCGAGCTCGTCATCGATGCGGAAGCGATAGCGGGTACCGGGCCCAACGCTGTGCGCCAATGTTTCGAACCAGCCGTCGTCGCCGGCAGTGAGCGGCTGGCGCAGCGGGCCGCCGCCCTCATGGCCGACGATCAGGTCGACGCGCCGTGCGCTCGGCGCCCACAAACGAAATTTCGTGCCCTCGGCGGTGAGCTGCGGACCGAATTGCAACGAGAAATCATTGCTCACAGCGCGTCACCATCGGGCGTCCTGCCCCTGTTGTTGATGTCCTGTTGCGCGTGTTCGGCTCGGCTCAGAGCGACGCCCCGCGCATCGAGCGTTCGAAGTGCGCATGCTGAGCGGCCAGATTGATCAAATCGAGTTGACTGGGAACATCGGCATGCGCCCGGAAGCGACGATCGCTGGACACCCGGTCGCTGGGCAACCGGCGCAAAGTCTCACCGACCCGATGGGGAGTGCCCAAATCGCTCCAGCCACAGGAAGGCACGCGCATCACGCACAGCGTGCTTTCGCGGCCTTCGAGCAGATCGCGCGAAAAATCCAGGTCCGGCAGCCGCGTATACATATCGACGATGGCCGGCCAGCCGCTCGCGGTCTGCTGCTGGAGCGCGTTGCTGACGATCACTTGCATTTCCATCACGGTGGCCGCGAAGCGCGGCAGGAATAGATTCAGCAAGGCGCGGGCCGAGGCCGCAATAATAAAGGTGTTCCATAACCCGCCGGCCCGGACGATCTGGGCTGCCACGGGTAGCTCGGGTTTTTCCACGAAGCGCGCCACAGTTCGACCGCCGAACGCGTCGCTGACGCCGGGAATGACATAGCCCAGCTCGCTATCCGGCTCGTCCGGATGCAGGCCGAGCAGCACCGGCTGGTCAGGACAGCGCACGACATGGTCCATGGCCGCGGCCAATGAGCGCTGCAGGGTCGCTTCGTCGGCCACATAGTGGTCGGACGGCAACAACAGCACCTGCGCCTCCGGATCCTGGCTTAAAATATGCACCAGCGAATACAGGATGCCGATGGCGGTACCGCGATTACGAGGCTGAACGATCAGGTTGGCCTGGGGTAGCGCGGTGATGGCTGCGGCGCTCGACCACCAGCGATGGTGTTGTTGAGCGACGATGGCGCAAACCCGCTCCGGGGCGACCTGCGATTGTGCGCGAGCCAGCGCGTCTTCCAACAACGATTGGCCGCCGCTCAAGGAACAGTACTGTTTGGGAACCGCCGTGCCGCAAGGCTGGGTGGTCAACGCGCGTAATCGACTGCCGTCGCCTGCTGCCAGAACCAAAGCCCATTGATGAGAATGGCCACGGTCCGGGGCTCGCGACACGTCGATCATACGGATCTCCGATAACAATGCGGTACGACAGGTATAGGCTGGTAAAGTGACGCTGTTGTGGCAATGCCACCAACGAACATCGATGCGAGTAATCCGCGGCGAAGCGACGCGGTTCCGCGACAGCGATGAAATCTGGAACTGTGGCGTTGTGACATGCGTAGACCAGAGACCTGAAACTTCCCGGCGCGATGATGCGCAGCGAATCGGGTCCCGTCCGCTACGTATCAGCTTGCCGTAGCGGCCTTTGAACCAGGAACGATCGATTCGGATGAATTCAGGCGAGTCAGCAACATCTCGGGGCGCCGGCGCCTCGTCCATTCCGCGCTCGGGACCGCCGCTGGTGATGCAGCGACCGGCGCAAAAAATCATGCGCCGTTACTGGCTCACGATGCTAGCCGTGACTTTCTCTTGTGTGGCCGGTGCCGCTTCCGTAAAACCCGCACCCAATGGCGCGGCAGCCGCCCGTTATAAGTTCACGCCCACCACGGTAGTCGAGTTGGCCAAGCGCACCGCCGCGGGTGCCTATCAGCCGCGCCGGTTGGAAGGCAATACGCCCCTCCAACAACTGACCTACGACCAGTACCGAGACATTCGTTTCAAACCCGACTCGGCGTTGTGGCGTAACGAACAGGTGCCGTTCCGGATCGAGCTGCTGCCGGCCGGCTTTCTATTCCAAACCCCGGTCAAGGTCTCGGCCGTGGAAAGCGGCACCGCGCTCGACCTGACCGGCATGCCCGACATGTTCTCGTTCGGGCCGCACGTGCCCAAACAGCTGGGCATGCAAGCGCTGCCGCTGTCCGGCTTCCGGGTGCGCAACCTGCTCAATTCCCGCTCGGTCTGGGATGAGTTCACGGTGTTTCAGGGCGCCACCTATTTTCGGGCGGTGCCTCGCGGCGGCCAGTACGGCTTGTCGGCCCGCGGCCTGGCCATTCGCACCGCGCATCCGGCCGGCGAAGAATTCCCCGCCTTCACCCAGTTCTGGATCGAACGGCCGGGCGCCAACTCCTCCGGCATCGTGGTGCATGCATTGCTGGACAGCCCGTCCACCACCGGCGCTTACCGGTTTGCCATTCAGCCCGGCACCGAGACCGTCATGGATGTGGACATGACGCTGTTCCCGCGCGTGGATCTGGACAACATCGGCGTGGCGCCGCTCACCTCGATGTTTCTGTTCGATGAATCCGAGCGCACCCGCATCGACGACTTCCGCGACGAAGTACATGACTCGGACGGTTTACAAGTGGTCACCGCTTCGGGCGAACGCCTGTGGCGACCTCTGCGCAATCCTACAGACCTGCAAGTATCAGCCTTCACTGCCGAGGCCCCGCGTGCGTTCGGCCTGATCCAGCGGTCGCGCCGGATGAGCGACTACCGCGACTTCGAAGCCAAATATGAGCTGCGACCCAGCGCCTGGATCGAGCCCACCTCGGATTGGGGTAAGGGCTCGGTGGACCTGGTCGAGATCCCGACCGAGAACGAGACCAACGACAACATCGTGGCGTTCTTCCGACCACACTATGTATTGCCGGCCGGCAAGCCCTGGCATGCGTCGTATCGCATGCGTTGGAACACCACGCCGCGCATCACCCCATCGCTGGGACGTGCCACCGCCACTCGCACCGGTCCGACGATCGATGGCAAGCGTCGTATCTTCGTAGTCGACTTCGCAGGCGCGGGGCGTACCATCGAAGGGCTGAAGCTCGATGTCGGCGCGTCCGCGGGTAAGCTGTCACATCTGGTGATGCAGCCGAATCCGCTCACCAAGGGCGTGCGCGCCAGCTTCGAGTTAGATCCCGCCGGCAGCAACCTGGTCGAGCTGCGACTGCGTCTGTTGCGGGCCAATCGACCCATTACCGAAACCTGGCTTTATCGATGGACGGCCAGCTGAAAGCTCCCACGCCGCCCCCGCCGGCGACCCCAGGCGAAGGCCGCGACGTAGTTCGCGGCGCCATGCCGTTCGAGCGTCCTATCGACATGCCGGTGCAAGACTTGCGTCATGCGCCCCAGGTCGTGCGAGCGCTCGGCCCGGCGCCGGCCCGAGCAATCTTTGCACGTGCCCTCGCGATTCTGGGCACGCTCGGCATCACTGGTTACGCGCTGTTCGAGATGCTCAGCATCGTCGAATTCTCCAAGATGACGGTCCTGCAAGGCGTGATGATTTTCTTCTTCACGGTCACCTTCGCGTGGATCGCATTCTCGGCCGCCTCGTCCATCGTCGGCCTGCTGGTGCCGTTGCACATCCCCAAGACTCAGGCGACGCTGGTCGGTTCGCGCACCGCGTTGCTGATGCCTATCTATAACGAAGATCCCGCTGCCACCACCGCCGCTCTACAAGCCATGGCCGAAGCGCTGGCACAAGCGGGAGCCGCGCAACACTTCGAGATCGTGATCATCTCGGACACGACCCAGGTCGATCCCTGGATCAACGAATCGTTGGCCATCGATCGGCTGCGACGCGAGCTGCGCGAGGTGATGCCGGTGTGGTATCGCCGACGTTGGCACAACACCGGTCGCAAAGCCGGCAACGTCGAAGAGTTCGTCAAACGCTGGGGCGGTCGTTACGACTACATGATCGTGCTGGACGCCGACAGCTTGATGTCGGCCGAAACATTGATCGAGCTGGTCCGCCGCATGCAGGGCGACGCGCATTTGGGGATTTTGCAAACCGTGCCAATGCTGCACGGTCATTACAGCTTGTTCTCCCGCATTCAACAGTTCGCCGGCCGCGTCTATGGCGGCATCATCGCGCGCGGCGTCGCTGCCTGGTCCGGCAACGAAGGCAACTATTGGGGACACAACGCCATCATTCGCGTCTCGGCGTTCGCCGAAGCCTGTGGCATGCCTCAGCTGCCGGGCCGTAAACCTTTCGGCGGTCACGTGATGTCGCACGACTTCGTCGAAGCGGCGTTGATGCGTCGAGCCGGCTGGAAAGTGCGCATGGCACCGGACCTGGACGGCTCGTGGGAAGAAAGCCCACCTTCGCTGATCGATGTCGCGGTTCGCGACCGTCGTTGGGCCCAAGGCAACTTACAACACACCAAGATCATCGGCGCCGACGGCCTGTCCACCATCAGCCGCGGTCACTTTTTCATCGGCATCATGAGTTATCTGTCCTCACCGCTGTGGCTGATGCTGCTGGTGGTGGGTTTCGCGTTGACCTTGCAGGCCACGCTGATTCGTCCGGAATATTTCAGCCGCAGCTTCCAGCTGTTCCCGGACTGGCCGAAGTTCGACGCCGAGCGCATGACTCAGCTGTTCATTTTCACCATGGTGGTGCTGTTCATTCCCAAAGTGCTGGGCATGTTGCGCTCCTTGTTCA
>NZ_JAEUPY010000362.1 GCF_016790065.1 Steroidobacter sp. | reverse complement strand
TTGGTGTACGACAGCGACACGCTGTAGTTGTCCGGCAGGCGGCGGATGGCTTCGAATTCGAAGCCGCGCGAACTCACTTCACCGGTCTGAATGGTGTTGTTGCCGTCTTCGGGATCGGTCTGTTGGCGGTTCGATCCGGTCAGATCGAAGCCCGACAAAGTCAGCAGCGTGTGACGATCCGGTTGCCACTTCACGCCCACTTCGTACTGCGTGCCTTCCTGCGGCTTGAACTGGTTACCATGCACGTCCAGGCCGATGGTTGGGATGAACGATTCGGCGTAGCTCACGTACGGTGTGACGCCATCGAAAATTTCATACGTGAGGCCGACGCGGAACGTGGTGGCATTGTCGACCTGATCCGGCGAGCCGTCGAGGCTGGTGGTCACGCGGTCTCGCCGCACACCCGCCACGAAGGTGGCATCGCCAAACCTCATATGATCCTGCACATAGAAGCCGATCTGTTTGGCAATCTGCTCTGCCATCGGACTCATCTCGGCATCGATCACGCCGTTGCCATAAACCGGCGCGTAGACATCGATGGCCGGCGCGCCGCCTTCATAAGCGTTGGCCGATCCGTACTTGATGCGTGAATAGTCGATACCGCCCAGCAAATTGTGCTCGACGCTGCCGGTGTGCACCTGCCACTGCAGACGATTGTCCGTGTTCAGCACCTGGCTGCGAACTTTCGAGTCGTACCGGTAACGTGGCAGCAGTGTCGTGCCCTCTTCGAACGGATTTTCCACGCCGTTCCAGATCTCGCCATAAATACCGCCGTCGAATCCCGAAGAGCGGCTGTAACGCATACCACCGTCGAACACCAAACTATCGGAGAAGCGATGGGTCAGTAACAACGTGCCGCTGGACTGCTTGCGATCGTAACGATTGTGCGCAGGCTCGCCGATGAAACGATCGTCCGGCAGACGGCCGCCGGCGATCGGCTCCAGCGTGGCTTGCAGTGGCAAATAGGCGAACACCGACGCCGCCTTGTCTTGCTGATACATGCCCAGCAAGGTGATATCGGTTTGGTCGCTGGGTTGAAAGCGCAATGAAGGCGCCACCAGCGTGCGATCGTCGCGGCCAAAGTCGAATTGATTGTCCGAGTCGCGCAGCACACTCACCAAGCGTCCCGAAACGGTACCGGACTCAGTCAGCGCACCAGTGATATCGAACTGCGCCTGCTTGCGCTCATTGCTGCCGTACTCGATGCCGAACTCCGCACCGAACTGACTGCGCGGACGCTTGGTCATGCTATTGACGATGCCGCCGGCCGTGCCTTGGCCGTACAACACCGAGGATGGACCGCGCAGCACTTCCACTCGTTCGAGCGTATACACATCGGTGCGGGCGGTGTTGTAACTATCCGGCTGCACCATGCCATCGAGATAATCAGTCGCGGAGAAGCCGCGTGAAGAGAAATAGTCGAAGCGTAGATCCGAGCCATTGATCTCGGTCCGCACACCAGCCGTGTAGCGCAGCGCCTCTTGCAACCCGATCGCGCCTCGGCTGCTGATCTCCTCCGCTGTGACGATGCTGATGGCCTGCGGCGTTTCAGTCAGCAGCACGTCGGTCTTCGTCGCGGTGCGCGCGCGAAACGCTTCGACCACTACTTCTTCTTCAATCCCGCTGTGTGCCTCGGCACCCGAACCGGAGGCAGCGGCGGATGCTGACGCTTGTGTCGGTGCATCGCCGGTTTGAGCTTGCGCGAGCTGCAGATAATTGGCCGGAGTGTAGTTGCGCGTCGTTGTGGTTGGCTCGCTGTTCGCCGAGCGCACCAGGATCATGTCATTGGAGATGACCTTGAACGTCAGGCCGGTGCCCTGGAGCAGCATCGTCAACGCTCGCGTCGGCTCGAACTCGCCTTTGACCGGAGCGATACGCTTGTCGCCGACCAGCTCAGTGGCGAAGAAAATCTGCCGATCGCATTGACGCGCGAATTCGCTGAGCGCGGAACTCAACGCCTGTTCTTGAATATCGAAATGGACTACCGCGGTACCGGCGCCGACTGCCAATGGCGCGGCCAGCGCCAGCAATCCGCCGATCAATTTGGTTAACGCCCTGGTCGAAGTAT
>NZ_JAEUPY010000346.1 GCF_016790065.1 Steroidobacter sp. | reverse complement strand
GACCGCGGCGAAATCGAAGTTCAAGTCGGCGATGATGTCGAAGTCGCACTCGACAGCGTCGAAGACGGCAATGGCGAAACGCGCCTGTCGCGCGAAAAAGCCAAGCGCGCCCGCACCTGGTCGCGTCTCGAGCAGGCGTTCGAGAAGCAGGAAATCGTCAAGGGCATCATCAATGGCCGCGTCAAAGGCGGCTTCACTGTCGAAATCGACTTCGTCCGCGCGTTCTTGCCGGGCTCGCTGGTCGACGTTCGTCCGGTGCGCGATCCCTCGTATCTCGAAGGCAAGACTCTCGAGTTCAAAGTCATCAAGCTGGACCAGAAGCGCAACAACGTGGTCGTGTCGCGTCGTGCGGTGGTCGAGCAGGAATACAGCGCCGAGCGTTCGGAGCTGCTGGAAAAGCTGCAGGAAGGCGCAGTGGTCAAGGGCACGGTCAAGAACCTCACCGATTACGGTGCGTTCGTCGACCTGGGCGGCATCGACGGCCTCTTGCACATCACCGACATGGCCTGGAAGCGCGTCAAGCATCCTTCGGAAGTGGTCACCGTCGGCGACGAGATCGACGTGCGCATCCTGAAGTTCGATCGCGAACGTCAGCGCGTCAGCCTCGGCATCAAGCAGCTGGGCAACGATCCGTGGCAGGCCATCGGCCGTCGTTACCCGACCGGCACGCGTCTGTTCGGTAAGGTCACCAACATTGCCGACTACGGCTGCTTCGTGGAAATCGAAGAAGGCGTGGAAGGCCTGGTGCACGTGTCCGAAATGGATTGGACCAACAAGAACGTGAACCCCTCCAAGGTCGTGCACATCGGCCAGGAAGTGGAAGTCATGGTGTTGGACATCGACGAGGAGCGTCGTCGTATCTCGCTGGGCATCAAGCAGTGCCAGTCGAATCCTTGGAAGGACTTCGGCGACAACTCGAACCGCGGCGACAAGGTCAGCGGCCAGATCAAGTCGATCACCGATTTCGGCATCTTCATCGGTCTGTCGGGCGGCATCGACGGCCTGGTGCACCTGTCCGATATCTCCTGGGATATCCCGGGCGAAGAAGCAGTGCGTAACTACCAGAAGGGTCAGCAGGTCGAAGCCATGGTGCTGTCGATCGATCCGGAGCGCGAGCGCATTTCGCTGGGCATCAAGCAGCTGGCGAAGGATCCGTTCTCGACCTGGATCGCCGAGCATCCGAAGGGCACCATCGTCAAAGGCACGGTGCGCGAAGTCGACGCCAAGGGTGCGATCATCGACCTGGGCGGCGGCGTGGAAGGCCACCTGCGCGCTTCCGAGCTGTCTCGCGATCGCGTCGAAGACGCACGTACGGTGCTGAAGGTCGACCAGGAAGTGGAAGCCCGCTTCACCAACGTCGACCGTAAGAGCCGCACGATTGCTCTGTCGATCAAGGCCAAGGAAATCCACGAGGAAGCCGAAGTGGTATCCAACTACCGCACCAACGAGTCCTCGGCCGGCACCAGCCTGGGCGATCTGCTGAAGGAGCACATCGGAGGTCAGGATAATTAACCTGCCCCCACATGATTGTGGCGTGACAATCAGCGGTACGGCGGTGGCTTCGGCCATCGCCGTGCCTGTCACGGCTTAGTTTCGTGCAAGAACAACAACGGGCCCGAGCATGACCAAATCGGAACTCATCGAGCTCATTGCAGCCAAACAAAAACATCTGCCTGCCAAGGACGTCGAACTGGCAGTGAAACAGGTGCTGGAGATCATGAGCGATGCCCTGGCCCAGGGCGGGCGCATCGAGATCCGTGGCTTTGGCAGCTTTTCGTTACATTTTCGGCCGCCGCGTCAGGGCCGCAATCCCAAGACCGGCGAAACCGTGGCGTTGTCTGGCAAATATGTGCCGCACTTCAAGCCCGGTAAGGACCTGCGCGAGCGGGTCAATGACGGCGCGGACAGTCCCATCCGGGACTGATGAATTGCCGCAGCCTGCCGTAGACTAGGGACCCCATGTCCCGCGTCGTTTTCTATTTCACCGTTGCTCTAGCCGCACTGGTGGCGCTGTTCGTCAGCGCCATGAACGTCGACCGTGTCGAAGTGGAACTGGCGTTCCTGAAGATCGCCACGCCGTTGGGTCTGGCGCTGGTGGTGGCGTTCGTCGCCGGGCTGGTGGCCGGCTTGATCTGGCGGGTGTATTGGGTAGCCGAGCTGCTCAATGAACGCGGCCGGTTACGGCGCGCTTTGCGCCTGGCCGAACAGCGTGCCAGGACGGCCTCGGCCACAGGGGACAATGCCCGCTGATCCGCCCTCGTTACTGCTGATCGTCGCGCTGTTCGTCGCCGCAGCCGCAGGCTGGCTGTTCGGTCGCTATTGGCCCCCCTATCGACCTGGATCGCGCGCTGCTGGCGAACCCGACCAGAACAAACTCTCCGAAGAATATTTCCGCGGCTTACGCTTCCTGCTGGACGAAGAGCCCGACAAGGCGCTGGAAGTGTTCTTGCGCATGGTCGATGTCGATAACGACACCGTCGAAACCCATTTCACACTGGGCAATCTGTATCGGCGCCGGGGCGAAGTAGAGCGGGCCATCCGCGTACACGAAAACATCATGGCGCGGCCGTCGTTGAGCGACGAGCATCGCTTGCATGCGATGTTCGCACTCGGCGAGGATTTCTTTCGGGCCGGTCTGTTCGATCGTGCCGAACGTTTGTTTTTACAGCTGGCCGACGGCGGCGGCCGGCACGTGCCGGCGTTACGATATTTGTTACGCATCTACGAGCAGCAGCGCGATTGGGAGCAGGCCATCGCGGCGCATCGCCGGCTCGTTGCCGTAGCTTCTCCCGAACATCCGACGGCGATTGCTCACTATCACTGCGAGCTGGCCGAACAGCTGCGGGCTGCAGGTGATTTCGACGGAGCGCGCGAGCAGCTTCATCTCGCGCGTGAGGCGCAACGTAACTTTCCTCGCGGCGCCTTGATTCGTGCCGACATTGCGCTCGACATGAATCAGCCTGAACTCGCGGCGTTGCTCTGCCAGCGCGCGGTCGAGTTACATCCGAAATTATTGACGCTGGCTTTGCCGCGCGTGATGCGAGCCATGCGCGGCACCGATGCAGGCGAGATCGAACGACGTTTTCGCGCTTGGATGCGGCCGGATCCGGTGGCTCGCGCCGAGCTGGCTTATTCGGCAGTCGTCGCGGGTCTGGAACAAGAGGCGTTCGTGAGTGAGTGTTTGCCCGATTTGCTGCGCGAAGATCCGACGCTCGGCGAGATCATCAATGCGACCAGCGGCGACCCATCGCAGCTGACTGCCGAGCAACGCACGGCATTGGCGACCGCGCTCGGTCGAATACTCCGACGCACACAACGCTACCGCTGCGTCGACTGCGGTTTCGCCAGCGCCTCGCATTTCTGGCAATGCCCGGGTTGCCGTAGCTGGGATGCGTTCGCGCCCGTGGCCTTACTCGACCTCACGCCGGGCATGCATCGGCGCTAAGCATGTTTCGGCGTGCGCCAGACGCCGATTAATCGGGCAATTCGCCCAGATTTGCAGCGCTCCGGGCCCGCTGCTGCCGTCGACAATCTGCGACGACGGAGGCTTGCGATCCGTCATCCAAATCATTCGAAGCAGATCATTCAAGGAGAGAATCATGTCGAGTCAGCGAACCCCACGACAGACCGTGCGACGCGCGTTGCAATTGTTGATAGCCACATTGTTGCCGGCGGCAGTGTGGGCCGGCCCGGTGGACATCAACACTGCCGACGCCGCCACCATTGCCAAGGAGCTGCAGGGCATCGGCCTGAGCAAGGCGCAGGACATCGTCGCCTACCGCGACAAGAACGGCGCCTTCAAGAACGCCGAAGACTTGCGCAAGATCAAGGGCATCGGTGCCAAAACCTTGGAACGAAACCGCGCCAATATCCGTATGGATTCGGCGACAGCGGAGTCTCGCAAAGGGCGTTGAGCGCGTAATTGCGTGAGTTGTGGCCCGGTCACCCCCCAAGTGAGCCAGAAGTCACCGGTGACCGGGCCTTTGTCACCCCTCAAGCCCAGGCCGCTTGCGATATCATCGCTGTCCGCACCCTTTAGGCATTACCGCGGAGATGTGCAGTGGCGAAAGAGACGAATGCAATCAGGACAGCAGTTTTTCCGGTGGCGGGGCGCGGTACGCGCTTCTTGCCGGCTACCAAGGCAAGCCCGAAGGAGATGTTGCCGATCGTCGACAAGCCACTGATCCAATATGCCGCTGAAGAGGCGCTCGCCGCCGGCGCGCGCAAGCTGGTGTTCATCACCGGCAGCTCCAAGCGTGCCATCGAAGACCACTTCGACACCGATCATGAGTTGGAAGAGGCGCTGGAAGCGCAGGGCAAGGCCGACTTGCTCAAGGCGCTGAAGGACATCGTGCCGTCGTGGGCCAGCTGCATTTACATTCGTCAGCCGTCGCCGCTCGGTCTCGGTCACGCCGTGTGGTGTGCCAAGCCGGTGGTGGGCGACGAACCTTTCTTCGTGCATCTCGCCGACGACTTGATCGACGCGCCGACGCCTTGCCTGCGTCAGATGGCTGAAGTGCATGCGTCGCGTGGCGGCAGTGTGCTCGGTGTCGAAACCGTGCCGCGCGCCGAAACGGACAAGTACGGCATCGTCGCCACCGACGAGCGTGAAGGCCGCATCAGCAACGTGAAACAGATCGTCGAAAAGCCGCGTCCGCAGAATGCGCCGTCGACGCTGGCGGTGGTCGGTCGCTATCTGTTGTCGCCGACGATTTTCGCCAAGCTCGAGAACACCGGCCGTGGCGCCGGCGGCGAGATTCAACTCACCGACGCGATCGCCGATCTGCTCGGCGAAGAGCCGGTGTACGCCTACGAGTTCGAAGGCAAGCGCTACGACTGCGGCAGCAAGCTCGGTTATTTGCAAGCCACGGTCGAGTACGGCCTGAAGCACGAGAGTCTGGGCACCAAGTTCCAGGACTACTTGCGCAATCTCGCTACCACGCTGCCTCCCAAGTAGTCACCGGCCCAGTCATCATCGGCCCAGTCATCACCGGCCAAGTCGTCATACCGCCCGAGTGTCATAGCTATGTCAGCCAACTCAGACCTGCACAATCGACGCAACGCTGCGCTCACCAAAGGCATGTCCACCATGCTGCCCGTCTATATCGAGAAGGGGCAGAACGCGGAATTGTGGGACGCCGACGGCCGTCGCTTCATCGATTTCGCCGGCGGTATCGCGGTGTTGAACACCGGCCATCTGCATCCGCACGTCAAGGCTGCAGTGCTGAAGCAGCTCGATGCTGGCTTCACGCATACGTGCGTGATGATCACGCCGTATCGTGTAGCCATCGAGTTGGCTGAGAAGCTCAACGCGCTGGCGCCGGGCCCGACGCCGAAGAAGACCATGCTGGTGACTACGGGCGCGGAAGCTGTGGAGAACGCGGTGAAGATCGCGCGTGCTCACACTGGCCGTTCTGCTGTGATCGCCTTCGGTGGCGGCTTCCACGGTCGCACGTACATGGCGATGGCGCTGACCGGCAAGGTGTCGCCGTACAAGGTGGGCTTCGGTCCGTTCCCGGGCGACGTTCATCACGTGCCGTATCCGATTCCTTACCACGGCGTGTCGTCGGAAGACAGCTTGGCCGCGCTCGAACAGCTGTTCAAAGTCGCTGTCGAGCCGTCACGCGTTGCGGCCATCATCATCGAGCCCGTGCTCGGCGAAGGCGGTTTCTATGCGGCGCCGGTCGAGTTCATGAAGGCACTGCGTGCGCTGTGTGATAAGCATGGCATCGTGCTCATCGTCGATGAGATTCAGACCGGCTTTGCTCGTACCGGCAAGATGTTTGCTATCGAACACTACGGCGTCGAGCCCGATCTGATGACCATGGCCAAGAGCTTGGCCGGCGGCTTTCCGCTGGCGGCGGTGGTCGGCAAACAGCAGATCATGGATGCTCCGATCGCTGGCGGTTTGGGCGGCACCTACGCAGGCTCAGCGGTGAGCTGCGCTGCTTCGCTGGCCGTGATCGAAGTGATGGAGAAAGAAAAGCTGCCAGCACGTGCCGTGCACGTTGGCGATCTGCTGACTCAGCGCTTGCGCAAGCTGCAGGGTGAGTTCACCTGCGTCGGCGAAGTGCGTGGCTTGGGCGCGATGGTGGCGATGGAACTGGTCCGGAATCGCGACCCGCATGCGCCCGATGCGGATCTCACCAAGGCGCTGGTTCAGCGCGCTGCGGCCAACGGCCTGGTGCTGTTGTCGTGCGGTGTGTACGCCAACGTGATTCGTTTGTTGGTGCCGCTGACCGCGTCCGATGCCTTGATCAACGAAGGCATGGACATCATCGAAAAATCACTTCGGGAAGTGCTGGCGGCGTCGGCGCCGGTGGCTGCCACGGGCTGAGTCGTCATTTGAGTCTTCGGGGGTGCTCGCCGTTTTACGACGGCGAGGCCCCGGTAGTGCCAGCGGCAACAAGCCCAGCACCAACAACCACCAATCGAAGCTACCGCCACCACCGCCGGAACCGATCTGCGTAGTGGGCGGTGTCGTGGGTGTTTCCGGCGCCGTTGCGGTGACCATCGCGAAGTCGGTGTCATCGGTCACCCCGGCATCGTCGGTGACTCGCAGTCGCAGAGTGAAGCGACTATTTCCTGCCACTTGTAATGTCGTCGTCGCGGCTGCCGCGTCGGTGATGGTCGGCGTCGCGCCCGTGACGCTCAGAATGCTCCACTGATAGCCAGTGATGGAGTGGCTCGGCGCTGCGAAGCTGGTGCTGCCGCTGATGTTCACGGCCACGTTCGGATTGATGGTCGCGGTCGAAGTCACGATGCCGAAAGGTTTCAGTGCGGCGTTCACGGCTGCCAAGGTATTGAGCGTGCCGGCACCGCAAGTCACCGTGGTGCAGATACATTCCTCACCTTGTACGAAGTTGGTCGGCACTCGACAGATGGAGTTGGTGGTGGCGCTCGACGTGGGGAATGCCGTGGCCGATTCCTGTAACAACGTAGTGAATTGGTCGGGTTTGAGCTGCGGATTCACCGAATGCATCAATGCCGCGGCACCCGCCACCAACGGCGCCGAGAAACTGGTGCCGAAGTTCGGGTTGCTGACGCGGTCGCTGTAGGTGGACGTCACGGGCACGGTGGTGCCGCTGTCGAGAGCCACTTGCAAGGCATAGACGCACGGCGAAGCGTCGGAGAACGGCGGGCCGTTATTGACGCAGTTACCGGCAGGCGCGGCGATGTCGGCGCCAGCGCCGAGATTGCTGTAACCGACCTTGGTGCCCACATGACGAACGCCGCTCACGCCAAGCACATTGGAGCAGTTGGCCGGCGTGCCGACCGGGATACCGTCATTGCCTACTGACGCCACGATCAGCGCGCCTTGCGCGGTGATTTCGTCGACGGCGCTCTGATAAGCAGCGCTGCAATCGTCGTCGCCACCCAGGCTCATGTTGAGGATGTTGGCTGGAGTCGGATTGGCCGGGACGCCGTCCACCGTCAGGCCGGCCGCCCAGCGCATGCCGTCGATGATGTCGGAGTCGAAGCCACCGCATTTGCCGAGCACGCGCACCGGCAGGATTCGTGTCTCCCAGCCGGCGCCGGCCATGCCTGCACCGTTGTTGGCCGCAGCGCCGATCAGGCTGGAAACCCGCGTACCGTGCCACGAGCTGGAAGTGTTGGAGCAGTTGGCGAACACCGTCTGGCTGCGATCGGCGGCGACGATCCAGTCGCCCGGATCAGTTGGATCGCTGTCGCGGCCGTCGCCGTCGTTGGCCACGGCGGCGTTGGAAACGAAGTCGTAACCCGGCAGCAGCTTGCTGGTGACCAGATCGGCCTTGACGAAGTCGGGGTGCTCCATGCGCACGCCGGTATCGAGCACGGCGACCACGGTCGCGCTGCTACCGGTGGTGATGTCCCAGGCCTGATCGGTCTTGGTGGCGGCGGCTTCCGCGCTCAGGAAATACCATTGATTGAGAGCCAGCGGATCGGTCGGGATTTGCTGGATCTGCCGGCGTTTGTCGGCCACTGCGAAGGCAACGTCCGTATCGGCATTGAGCCGCTCCAGCACTGCTTTGAGCTCGCTGCCGCTCAGCTCGCGGTCCAGCTTGAAGACATCGGTATTGGCGGTACTACGCCGCTGGTGTTTGATGTTCAGGCCGGCGCTGGCCGATACCTTGCCGGCGCGCTGGACCGAGGAGGCCGCCAGCGTGCTTTTGGCGCCGCTGCGCCATTGGACGATGATTTGATCGGTCTGCGCCGGAGCCTGGGAGCGCACCGGACCCTGATATTCCCGCGATTGTCCCAGCGCCGGCACGGCGATGAGCGCGGACAACACGACGGTAACCAGTCTCTTCATTGGGAATCCCTTGCGACTTCATCCTGAAGTTTACGTCGCCCCTAACCAGAAGGTAAGCAGCGCGGTCTCACACGGTCCGCTGCCCTGAGAACGCCGGCTGCGATCAAAACACGCGCTTTGTGTACAGCCGATGAATGTTTCGGCTGGGGGACCGGCGCATCCAATCGGTGCTCCAACGCGAATCGCACTCCAGTCTGTCACTGCCATGGTCCTCAACTGTTCGCCTGAACAAACGTCCTGGATTCCGTGACGTAGCGCACAGTAGACACCTTGCGAGCGTCGCTGCCCGGTCGGTAGCATCCGTCGCGAATTTAACAAATAAATTCGGCGGGATGGCAGCGAGTCGCTAGCAAAGCAAGGAGGAGCAAGTGCGAGCGCATTTGTTTCTGCATGTACCAAATCGCAATCATCGGCGCAGGTCCAGCGGGCCTGAGCGCAGCGGCACGCGCCGCTGCGCGTGATCGACAAGCGAAGCGTAGTAGCCCTGGTTATATACTGTTAGAAGGCTTCAACGCACACGCCAAGACCATCCAGCGTTACCAGAAAGGTAAGCATGTGATGGCCGAGCCTGGTTTCCTGGATCTGCGTAGCGATCTGGGTTTCGCCGCCGGCAGCCGCGAGAAAATTCTGTCGGCGTGGGGCGACGGTTTAAACACTCTGGCCGTCAACATTCGGCACCACGCCGAAGTCCGCAAAATCAGCGGCAGCAAAGGCGCATTCCTGATTCAACTTGCCAGCGG
>NZ_JAEUPY010000923.1 GCF_016790065.1 Steroidobacter sp. | reverse complement strand
CGAGCGCCTGGAACAAGCCGGAGCAGGTGAATACCAGGCCGCTCATGACGAAGTTCCAGGAGATCAGGTGCAGGAACAACGCGCCCACCGCGATCACTTCGGGATCCTTGGTGAAGAACGCCACCAGTGCTTCCGGTTGCCATTGGCACAACACCATCAGCAACAGCATCACGCCCACGCATTGCATGGACGCGATCCGAAAGGTCTCACGCACGCGTTCCAAGCGGCGCGCGCCGTAGTTCTGACCAGCGATTGGCGCCACCACGAAAGCAATGGCCATGGCCGGCATGAATATGCCCTGCATGATGCGTGAGCCGATACCGAAGCCAGCCTGGGCCGCCGCGCCGAAGTCTCGAATCGCCCAGTAGGTGATGGCGGTGTAAAGAAACATCAGCGCGAACTCGCCGCCGGCCGGCAAGCCGATGTTGAGCATGCGCCGCCATACCGCGACCCGCGGCTGCCATTGTTCAGGATGAAACGAAACGTATTTTTCCAAGCGCCGGAAATAGATCGACAACAGCACGATACCGACCGAGATGGCGATGGTGCTTGCCAGCCCCGCGCCCGCCACGCCCATCGCATAGCCGGTGCCCCAGCCGGCGATCAGCACCGGCGCCAACGCCGTGTTGATCAACACCGTCAGCACCTGCACGACCATGCCCGGCTTGACGATGCCGGTGCCACGCAACGCCGACGACATGGCCACCAGCGCGAACTGCAATGCCATGCCCGGCAGGAACCAATACAAATAAGCGCGCCCCTGATCGATGGTCTCCTGGTCGGCAGCAATCGAGCGCAGGTACGGCTCAGCCACGCCATACCCCACGACCAGCACCAACACGCCGCACAGGAACGCGATCAGCAACGATTGATTGAAGATCAGGTTGGCGTCTTCCTGATCCTTGCGACCCACCGCATGAGATATCAATGCGACTGTACCCACGCCCAGCACCTGAGTCAGGGCCAGCACGATGAACATCACATTGCCGGCCGCGCTCACTCCGGCGACCGCGGCATCCCCCAGCTCGGCCACGAAGTACAGGTCAACGAAGTAGTACAGCGTCTGGAACAGCATGCCGGCAGCCGTAGGCACGGCGAGCGAGATCAGATGCCCGGCGATGGAACCTTGGGTGAGATCTTTCATGCGCTGAGGGTTGGGGAGGGCCGTCTATTGTGCTCGAAATGCCCGCCGAATGTGTGTCGGACTAATGGCCCCGCCGTGCTCTTGTATGCGATTTTTCGTACCCCATTATCCCGCTCATGAGCCAAGCAACTGCCTCCGGTGTCCATCTAGTGTGCGGACATTGCGATTCTGTGGTGCGGATTCCCGCGGATCGCCTCGACCAGGGTCCGAAGTGTCCGAAATGCCATCACGCACTGTTCGCCGGCCAGCCGCTGGAGTTGACCACTGCATCGTTCGACCGGCATGTGAGCCGCAACGACCTGCCGCTGATCGTGGATTTTTGGGCGCCCTGGTGTGGCCCCTGCAAAATGATGGCGCCCCATTTCGAAGAGGCCAGCCGGCGCTTGCTGACTCAGGCGCGCTTCGCCAAGGTCAACTCGGACGATGAGCCGTCGCTGTCGGCGCGCTTTGGGATTCGAAGCATCCCGACCCTGATGGTGTTCAAACAGGGCCGGGAGATTGCCCGGCAGTCGGGCGCGATGGATTTAGGCGGGCTGCTCCGCTGGACGCAGCCCTACCTAATTTGATTTAACAGCGACTCGGGCATCCTGCCAGGTACATCGCTGTACCTAGTTATTAATCAAATCGACGCCCACAACTCCTCGATCTTCTTGCGGCCGGCGGCATCCGGCAGGCGGCCACGGCCGGCCAGCTGATTGTCCTTGAGGTGCGCGATCTTGGTGGTGCCCGGAATCACGGCCGTCACTGCCGGGTGGGCAATGTTGTACTTCAAGAACAGCTGCGCCCAGCTGGTCACATCGTAGTCGGCCGCCCAAGCCGGCAGCGGCTTGCCCGACACCTTGGTCAACACGCTGCCACGACGGCCGCCCAGCGGCAGGTTGGTCAACACCGCCACGCCCTTCTCCTTGGCCAGCGGCAGAATCTTTTCTTCCGAGCCGCGATTGTCGATCGAGTAGTCGACCTGCAGGAAGTCCAGCTTGTACTTGGCGAGCGCTTCCAGCACCTGCGGGTACTGATCGTCGGAAGAGGTGGTGATGCCGATGTAGCGCACCTTCTTGGCCTGTTTCCATTCCTGCAGCTTGGGCCACAGCGCCTCGATGCCGTTGAAGTTATGAATCTGCAACAGGTCGATACGGTCGGTCTGCAAGCGCTGCAACGCCAGCTCCAGTTCGCCGTCGCCGCCCACCGGTTCGCCACGGATCGGCGTCTTGGTGGCCAGGAAAATCTGGTCGCGATTGCCCAGCTCCTTGAGCAAATTACCGATCACCACTTCGGACTCGCCGTAGCCGCGGGCCGTGTCGATGATCTTCGCGCCCAGCTTGGGGAAGTTGTCCAGCACTTCACGACGCGCAGCGATTTCTTCCGGCGCGGTGACGCTGTATTGATTGGTACCCAACCCCACTACAGGCAACAACTCGCCGGTGGCAGGAATTGGCTTGGTGATGGCAGGCAGGTTGCCGCTCTTGGCTGCAGCGGCTTGAGCGATCGTACCGCTCAGCGCTAACCCGACGCCGGCAGCAACGCCGCCCTGAAGAACCGACCGACGCGTGACCACTGAACTCACAACCACCTCCAAGATTTCGACCGAAAAATTCGCCGGCTCCCAATGTGCATTTCGCAGCTGACATTCAGCTGACTCGGAGCTGACTGCATGCTGACACGCATTCACTAACTGAACGTCGCGCGCGGAGCGCGTTTATGACGTTCGGCGGCGAACCTTGTCAATACACAAATGATGAGCTGGCGACGTAACACTGCATCCGATCTCTGCTGCAATACCGAATATTGGCATCGAGAGCAGCGCCGCTCTCCCGCGATGGCTTCGACCTCGCGGCCATGTTCGCAAGCAAATTCACCTGAGGTCGAAAGTCATGAGATCGACGAGAACATCGGCAGCTTGGGCAGCGGTCGCCACGGCGACATCGTTGCTCGGCGTCAGCATCGTCAGCGCCCAAACGCAAACGACTGCGGTGGCGACGAGCGGCATCGCAAAAGGCGTGACCTTACCTAACTCGCGTGTCTACGCGCTCACCAGCGACAACGCGCTCTACATTCTCAAGCCAGGCGCCAGTCAGTATGTACGCGGCGGCCGCGTCGATGTTTCCGACGGCGGCAATCTCATCGGCATCGACTTCCGTCCCGCCGACGGGCTATTGTATGGGCTCACCGATCGCGGCGGCTTGTACACCATCGACCTGTCGTCGCGTTACTTCGGCGCCAGCACCAAAGTCAGCACCGTCAATCCGCGTTTCACCGGCGGCTTCGGCGCGCTGGTGGATTTCAACCCAGTATTGAATGCGCTGCGCATCACTGGCAGCAACGATCAAAACATTGCGGTGGTGAACGGCGCCAACGGCGGCAACCTGAACACCACCGCGGTACAAACCAAATTCACCTATGCCCAAGGCGATGTGAATTTCGGCAAGGATCCGGAAATCGTCGGCGGTGCCTACAACAACAACTTCAACGGCGCCACCACCACGCTGTTTTATCTGGTCGATCACGACCTGGACACGCTGGTGACCATTTCCAACAAGAACGCCACCGGCAGTTCCAACACCGGCAGCGGCCTGTTGCAAACCATCGGCCCATTCGTCGATGAATACGGCAATGCCTTGAACATGTC
>NZ_JAEUPY010000322.1 GCF_016790065.1 Steroidobacter sp. | reverse complement strand
TTCTAAACTAGCCCCAACACACGCTCTCAACGCCTTCCCAACTTCAACGAAAGTCAGCAACCATAGATGGCCACCATGAACCTTGTCCCGATGGTCGTCGAGCAGACCGCTCGCGGCGAACGTGCTTATGACATCTACTCGCGGCTGCTGAAAGAGCGCGTGATTTTCATCGTCGGTCCGATCGAGGACCACATGGCCAACCTGGTGGTGGCGCAGCTGCTGTTCCTGGAATCGGAAAATCCGGACAAGGACATTTCGCTGTACATCAATTCCCCAGGCGGTTCGGTCAGCGCCGGCCTGTCGATTTACGACACCATGCAGTTCATCAAGGCGGACGTGAGCACCATGTGCGTGGGCCAGGCGGCTAGCATGGGCGCCGTGCTGCTGGCAGGTGGCACCAAGGGCAAGCGCTACAGCCTGCCGCATTCCCGGGTGATGATTCACCAGCCGCTGGCCGGCTTCCAGGGCCAGGCCTCGGACATCGACATCCACGCCCGCGAGGTGCTGGAGACCCGCGAGCGCCTGAACCGGATTCTGTCCAAGCACACCGGCCAGACGGTCGAGCGGATCAGTAAGGACACCGACCGCGACAATTTCATGGGCGGTGAGGCGGCGGTCAGCTACGGTTTGATCGACCGGGTCATGGAACGGCGAGGCGAGCCGGCGCTGGCAGTGGCTGCCGCTGCGGGCGGCCGCTGAGCCATTGAAGGTAACCGACCTAGGCCGCATTAAGCCTTGAGGCCGTTAGGGTTTTCCCCGTGTTACACAACAGGGGGAAGGCGCCGAAAAGGCCGGAATGGGCGTCTTTGCAGCCTGATGGCAGCGCGTGCTATATAGCCCGGACGCAATAGTGTCGCGACTGTGACGCGATTTCGTAACACGCTGGGGCGCCTCCAGGGACTGTGGAGGGGATTTAGAAGTGATTGATTCGCCTTAGCTTTCGAGGGTAATGCATGTCCGACGATTCACGCGGCAAACACGACGACGGCAAGCTTCTGTACTGCTCGTTCTGCGGCAAGAGCCAACACGAAGTACGCAAGCTCATTGCCGGCCCGTCGGTGTTCGTCTGCGACGAGTGCGTGGAGCTCTGTAACGACATCATTCGTGAAGAGCTCGAAGAGCGCGCCGAGCGCACGCGCGACAAATTGCCGCGCCCCCATGAGATCAAGAAAGTCCTCGACGAGTATGTGATTGGTCAGCCGCGCGCCAAGAAGGTGTTGTCGGTGGCCGTTTACAACCACTACAAGCGCTTGCAGACCAAGACCTCCGAAGCGCGCGCCAAGGACGAAGTCGAGCTCGCCAAGAGCAACATCCTGCTGATCGGCCCCACCGGCTGCGGCAAGACGCTGCTGGCCGAGACGCTGGCTCGCTTGCTCAACGTGCCGTTCACCATCGCCGATGCCACCACGCTGACCGAAGCGGGCTACGTGGGTGAGGACGTCGAGAACATCATTCAGAAGCTGCTGCAGAAGTGCGACTACGACGTCGAGAAGGCGCAGACCGGTATCGTCTACATCGACGAAATCGACAAGATCTCGCGCAAGTCCGATAACCCGTCGATCACACGCGACGTGTCGGGTGAGGGCGTGCAGCAGGCGTTGCTCAAGCTCATCGAAGGCACCATTGCCTCGGTGCCGCCGCAGGGCGGACGCAAACATCCCCAGCAGGAATTCCTGCAGGTGGACACGACCAATATCCTCTTCATCTGCGGCGGCGCCTTCGCCGGCCTGGAGAAGATCATTCTGAACCGCACGCAGAAGGGCGGCATCGGCTTCACCGCCGAAGTGCGTCAGACCAGCGAGCGTCCGCACGGCTCCGACGTGTTCCACGATGTGGAGCCCGAGGATCTGATCAAGTTCGGCTTGATTCCGGAATTCGTCGGTCGTCTGCCGGTCGTGGCGACGCTCGATGAGCTGGATGAAGCGGCACTGGTCTCCATCCTGCTCGAGCCCAAGAACGCGCTCAGCAAGCAGTATCGCAAGCTGTTCGACATGGAAGGCGTGGAGCTGGAGTTCCGCACCGATGCGTTGAAGGCCGTCGCCAAGAAGGCCATGCAGCGTAAGACCGGTGCGCGCGGTTTGCGCACCATCCTGGAGAATGTGTTGCTCGAAACCATGTATGAATTGCCGTCGTTGCGCAACGTGCAGAAAGTTGTGGTCGACGAGCAGGTCATTCTGGGCGAGAGCAAGCCGTATGTGCTGTACGGTAACGCCGACGACGGTCGACTTGCGGCTGTCGAAGAGCGCCGGCCCACCGGCAGCGATCACTGATAAAGAACTTCGATGTGCTCACCTCTTCGCTGTTGAGGGGGTGAGCTTCCTACCGGGCGCACTTTCCCAAAAGGAATAGGCGCAACCCTGTAAATCGCATTCGCTGCGACACGCATTTTCCTGCACATCGGAAAACCCGTTAGCTTTTGCGTGGCACAGAACTAGCAGGGCCGCGTTGCTTCCGGTATTTTCGAACCGAACCAGATTTTTTTCCGCGGCGTCGGTAGATCGTTGCCGGCGCATCACCACAAGGTAACGCGCGTGAGTACCGATACACCCGAAGCTGCCGAATCCGACAAGACTCCGCCGGCGGCGCTGCCCGTCCTGCCCCTGCGAGACGTCGTCGTCTATCCGCACATGGTCATCCCGCTGTTCGTCGGCCGGGAGAAATCCATTCTGGCGCTCGATCAAGCCATGCGTGCCGGCAAGCAAATTTTGCTGGTCGCGCAGAAGCAGGCCGACGTCGACGATCCTGCCGCCCAAGATCTGTATCGCCTCGGTACGGTCGCGACCATTCTGCAGTTGTTGAAACTGCCCGATGGCACGGTGAAGGTGCTGGTGGAAGGCGCCGAGCGCGCCAAGATCGAGAAGCTGGTCGCAGGCGCGTATTTCTCCGCCGACATCAGCCCGTTCAAAGACATCGAACAGTACGACGAGCGCGAGATGGATGTGCTCGCCCGGTCGGTGACTTCGCAATTCGAGCAGTATGTGAAGCTCAATCGCAAGGTGCCGCCGGAAGTGCTCACCGCGCTCGCGGGCATCGAACAGCCGGGCCGCCTGGCGGACAACGTCGCTGCGCACATGTCGCTGAAGCTCGACGCCAAGCAGAAGGTCCTGGAGATCCAGGACGTGCGCAAACGGCTCGAGCACATTCTGGCGCTGATCGAAGGCGAGATGGATGTGCTGCAGATCGAGAAGCGCATCCGCGGCCGCGTCAAGCAGCAGATGGAGAAGAGCCAGCGCGAGTACTACCTGAATGAGCAAATGAAGGCCATTCAGAAGGAGCTGGGCGAAATCGAAGATGCGCCGAACGAGCTCGCCGAGCTCGAGCAGCGCATCCAGAAGGCCGGCATGCCCAAGGAAGCGCGCGACAAGGCGATGAGCGAGCTCAACAAGCTCAAGCTCATGTCGCCCATGTCCGCCGAAGCCACCGTGGTGCGCAACTACGTGGACTGGCTGGTAAAGGCGCCTTGGAAAAAGAAGACCAAGGTCCACAACGACATCAACCTGGCCGAGAAAGTGCTCGATGAAGATCACTACGGCCTGGAGAAGGTGAAGGAACGCATCGTCGAGTACCTCGCCGTCCAGCAGCGCGTGAAGACGCTCAAGGGTCCGATCCTGTGTCTGGTCGGTCCGCCGGGCGTGGGTAAGACGTCGCTCGGTCAGTCGATCGCGCGTTCCACCAATCGCAAGTTCGTGCGCATGTCCCTCGGTGGCGTGCGCGATGAAGCCGAGATTCGCGGTCACCGCCGCACGTACATCGGTTCCATGCCCGGCAAGATCATCCAGAACATGGTCAAGACAGGCGTGCACAATCCGCTGTTCCTGCTGGATGAGATCGACAAGATGGCCATGGACTTCCGTGGCGATCCGTCCTCGGCGTTGCTCGAAGTGCTCGATCCGGAACAGAACTCGACTTTCGCCGACCATTATTTGGAAGTGGACTTCGATCTGTCCGAAGTGATGTTCGTGTGTACCGCCAACAGCTTGAACATTCCGGCGCCGTTGCTGGATCGTATGGAAGTGATTCGGCTGCCCGGTTACACCGAAGATGAGAAATCCGCGATCGCGCAGCGC
>NZ_JAEUPY010000309.1 GCF_016790065.1 Steroidobacter sp. | reverse complement strand
GAAACGGAGCATCGAGCTAGCGATAGACCGGCAGCTCGACATCCGTGAACAGGCCTTCAACGTCCTGGGGCGTGGCTGCATTGCCGGCGCGATCGACCAGTCGGCGCGTCAAATGCGGCGCCAGCAGCTGCAGGAAGTCATACATGTAACTGCGGAGCAGGGCGCCCTGATGGAACCCGACCCAAGTGGAATGCGCCGGGAACAGATGCGACGCGTCGATGGACACCAGGTCCGAGTCCTCACGCGGATCCATCGCCATGCTGGCGACGATGCCGACGCCCATTCCCAAGCGCACGTAGGTCTTGATGACGTCAGCATCGCGAGCCGTCAGAGCGACATGAGGCGTGATGCCATGACGCGCGAAAATCTGCTGTAGCGACGACGGGCCCGAGAACCCGAACACGTAGGTAACGATCGGGTATTTGCCCAGCGTCTCGATGGTCACCTTGCCTTCGCTGGCCAGCGGATGGCCCTGCGGAACCACGATGCGCCGATGCCACCGATAGCACGGCAGCAGCACCAAATTGGTGAACAGCTCCTGCGAACCGGTGTTGATGGCGAAATCGATCCGGTCCCGCGACGCCATGTCGGCGATCTGCTCGGAAGTGCCCTGATGAAGGTGCAGCTCCACGTCCGGATAGCGCTCGCGGAAACGGCGGATCACCTGCGGCAGCACATAGCGGGCCTGGGTATGGGTGGTGCCGATGGCCAGCGAGCCCTTGCCGTCGCCCTTCTGCTCGTCCGCCAGACGCTTGATGCTCTGGACTTCCTTGAGGATTTTCTGCGCCCGGTCGATGACCCGTTTACCGGCCGGCGTGACCCGCGTCAGGGTGCGGCCCTGGCGCAGGAAAATCGGAAAACCGAGCTCATCCTCGAGCTGCTTCAGCTGTTTGCTGACGCCTGGCTGCGAGGTATGGAGCCGTTCCGCCGCCGCGGTGATGTTCAGGTCATTCTCGACAATGGCGGCGAGGTACCGTAATTGTTGTAGTTTCATGCACTTAACTATAACGCGAAAGCGGCGGCCAAAGTCATAACGGGCCCGCATCATGACAGAACAAACCAGTCTTTCCCTGGTTATAAGGCGGTTAGCTACAGTGCACGCCAGAGAATAAGGATCGCTTGCTCATGACCGATGCACTGTCACCCCGTCTGCAAACCCTCGTCGAGGGTACTCGCGCCCTGCTGGAGCAGGCCGTGCGCGAGCACCAGGACGTGGTCTATTCCAATAGCCTCGGGCTCGAGGCCATGGTGTTGACCGACATCATCAACAGCTACACGCCGGAAATCGAGATGTTTACGCTCGACACCGGCCGCTTGCACGATGAAACCCTGTCGCTGCTGGATCGCCTGGAACGCCGTTATCAGCGCCGCATTCAGGTGTTCTATCCGCAGGCCGAAGCCATCGAGCAGTACGTGCGTGACAATGGTATCAACGGTTTCTATCTCGGCACCGAGGAACGCCAGTCCTGCTGCGGTATCCGCAAGGTCGAGCCGTTCAAGCGTGCTATCGCCGGCCGCAAGGCCTGGGTAACGGGCGTGCGTCGTGAACAGTCCGCCGAGCGTGCGCACGGCGAGCCGGTGTCTTGGGACGACCGCTACGATTTGTGGAAGATCAGCCCGATGCTCGACTGGACCGAGGCTGACGTGTCGGCGTATATCAAGGCTCGCAACCTGCCTTACAACGCCCTGCACGACAAAGGCTTCCCCAGCATCGGCTGCGCGCCTTGCACCCGGGCAGTGGAGCCCGGTGCCGATCCGCGCTCCGGCCGTTGGTGGTGGGAGAATCCCGAGTCTCGCGAGTGCGGCCTGCAGCCGCGCCGTCGAGTCATCCCGCTGAAGGTCGAGCCGCGCCGCGCGGCTGGCCAATAGCTCGCGACGCCAGCGCGTCGCAGGACGACGCACTCTCATGGATTACTTTCCCATCTTTCTGCGGCTCGCGAACGAACCGGTGCTGGTCGTCGGCGGCGGGGAAGTCGCTGCGCGCAAGATCGATCTGCTTCTGCGCACACAGGCGAAAGTAACCGTCGTTGCTCCCGAGCTGATCGAGTCGCTGGCGGCGAAAGCTGCGGCTGGCGTCATCGCTTACGTGCCTGGCGAGTTTCAGCCGGAGCTGTTGGATGGCATGCGGCTCGCCATTGCGGCCACCGATAAACAATCGGTCAACGCCTGGGTGGCGCATCAGTGCGAGCGCCGGAACATTCCGGTGAACGTGGTCGATGATCGCGAGCTGTCGCGCTTCATCATGCCGGCCATCGTGGATCGCTCGCCGGTGGTGGTCGCCGTCGGTAGCAGCGGCGACGCACCGGTGTTGACTCGTCGCCTGCGCGAGAAATTGGAATCGTTCCTGCCGCAGCGGCTGGGCGATCTCGCCAAGCTGGCCGGCAAGCTGCGGCCCGCAGTGAAGACGCAGTTGGAACATGCCGGCACGCGGCGTCGTTTCTGGGAGAACTTTTTCGACGGCGCCATCGCTGCCGATGTGTTGTCCGGTCGCGAGGACGCGGCGGGACAGGGCGTGTTGGATCGTATCGGCACGTCGCTCACTCGCTTCGCCAAGCAATCCAAGTTCGCCGGCGAAGTGGCGTTGGTCGGTGCCGGCCCGGGCGATCCGGGATTGCTGACGTTGCGCGCGCTGCGCGCTTTGCAGAATGCCGATGTGATTGTTTACGACCGCTTGGTGTCGCTGGAAGTGCTGGATCTCGCGCGTCGCGATGCCGAGCGCATCTACGTCGGCAAGGCGGCGGGCAATCATCACGTGTCGCAGGAAGATACGAATGCGTTGCTGGTTCGGCTCGCCAAAGAAGGCAAGCGTGTGTGCCGGCTCAAAGGCGGCGATCCGTTTATTTTCGGGCGCGGCGGCGAAGAGTTGGAAGCGTTGGTCGCCGAGCACATTCGTTTCGAAGTCGTGCCTGGTGTGACAGCTGCTGCAGGTTGCGCGGCGTATGCGGGTATCCCGCTCACACATCGCGATCACGCGCAGTCACTGACGTTCGTTACCGGTCATTGCAAAGGCGAGGCCGACAATATCGCCGAGAATGTCGATTGGGCCGCGCTTGGGCGTGCCGGTCATACGACGGTGTTTTATATGGGGCTCAACCAGCTCGATAACATCGTCGCTCGTTTACGTGAGCATGGCGTGCCGGAAACGCGCGCTGCTGCTTTGATTGAGCATGGAACGCGTCCGACGCAGCGAGTGGTGACTGCCACGCTGCAAGATCTGGTTTCCAAGGCCGCCGAGGCGCAAGTGGAATCGCCGGCATTGCTGATCGTGGGTGAGGTGACTCGCTTGCATGAAGCTTTGCACTGGTTCAACGCGCGCTCCGTCGAGGTCGCATCTACTGACGAAGGAAGGCTGTCCGCATGAGCAGCTCAAACGAAATTATCCGTCCTGTGTCGATTCGACAGGGCTTTGCCGATGCCATCGGCAACACTCCGCTGATCCGTCTGAACCGTTTCAGCGAGCTCACTGGCTGCGAAATCCTGGGCAAAGCCGAGTTCATGAATCCCGGCGGCTCGGTGAAAGATCGCGCTGCTCGCGCCATCGTCGAAGCCGCTGAACGCAGCGGTGCGCTGAAGCCCGGCGGCACGCTGGTCGAAGGCACGGCTGGCAACACTGGCATCGGCTTCGCACACGTGTGTAACGCGCGCGGTTATCGCTGCGTCATCGTGATGCCGGACAACCAGTCGAACGAGAAATACCAGATGATCGAAACGCTCGGCGCCGAAGTGCTGCGCGTGAAGACGGTGCCGTACAGCGACCCGAATCATTACCAGAAAATCGCTGGCCGCTTGGCGGGCGAGATTCCGGGTGCCGTGTGGGGCAATCAGTTCGACAACACCGCCAATCGCGATGCTCACGAACAGACCACTGGTCCGGAGATCTGGGCCCAGACCGGCGGCAAGATCGATGCGTTCGTTTCCGCCACCGGCACCGGCGGCACGCTCGGCGGTATTTCGCGTTACCTGAAGAAACAAAATCCCCAGGTGCGGGTGTCGTTGGCCGATCCTCAGGGCAGCTCGCTGTATCACTGGATTCGTAACGGCGAACTCAAGGCCACCGGCCCTGGCTCCATCACCGAAGGCATCGGCATCGGTCGCGTCACCGCGAACCTGGATGGCTCGCCCATCGACGATGCTCTGCACATCACCGATATCGACTGCGTGAAAACTGTTTATCAATTGCTGCGCGATGAAGGTTTGTTCCTCGGCAGCACCAGCGGCGTGAACGTCGCTGCCGCCGTTCAGATCGCCAAGCAACTCGGCCCTGGCCACACCATCGTCACCATCCTCTGTGACAACGGTGCGAAGTATCAGTCGCGCTTGTTCAACAAGAAATGGCTCGCCGAAAAAGGCTTCCTCGACGCCGCCGGCTTCGCCTCTGTGCAACCCGTTGCCATCAACGATGCCGTGCAGAGCGCTTCTAACGTCGACGGCTTCGCTCAACGCTTGCGCGCATAAGCTTAGCCTCGATTGTCGGTAGCAAACGGCCGCAGGTTCTTGGAGCCTGCGGCCGTTTTCGTTTGGGCGCAGCAGCTTCGCTCCTACCACTGATTCGTTGTTGCCGGTTCCTCAATTTCTACTGGTTTGAGCAGTTACATCGACGCTCGATTGGCGTCCCTTTCTCGATGATCCAGCGCTGGCGATCTAGTCACGCTGAAGAGGTTGCCAGCTATACGCCATTGGAGTATAACGGCCATGCTCACCATCATCGAGTCGCCTGTATTCACTGATCTTTGGCCGGAATACTGGACCGAAGATGAGCGCGGCGAATTTGCGGCGTTTATTGCGAAGCACCCATTGGATGGCGACTGCATTCCCGGATCGCGCGGTTGTCGCAAGATACGGTGGGCGCGCGCCGGCTTGGGGAAGCGTGGTGGCGTCAGAGTCATATACACCACGCAGCTGCTCGCAGGCGCCGTAGTGCTGCTCGTCATTTATTCGAAGAGCGCGAGAGACAACATCCCGGCTCATCGCTTGAGACAGATCGCGGAGGAGATGGGTCATGCCACGTCGTGAAAAGGATCTACTGGCGCGAGATGCCAAACGCGATATCGGTCGTGAGTTGCTGCAAGCCATTCGCGCGGTGAAAAGTGGCAAGCATGGCGCTAAGTATCAGGTGACTGCGAACGAGGTCGTGACTACGCGCTTGAGGTGCGGCCTGTCGCAGAGTCAGTTCGCGGAAGCGCTACAAATTTCACCGCGAACTTTGCAGCAGTGGGAACAGGGGCGGCGACAACCTTCCGGTGCGGCCGACACCTTGCTGAAAATCGTCGCGCGGCATCCGGAAGTGCTTCGCGAAGTCATGGCGGTGTGACCGCGGCGTTCGCCAGCTTATCCCGCTGAATTTGATTCCGCGGTGATTCCAAATCGAGTGAAGTTGAATTGCACCAGCATTGTCCGCTGCGCTTCGGCAGTGGCGGGAGTGAAGGTCCATTGCTTTGAGGCGTTGACCGCGAGGCGGGCGAAGTAGCGGCTGGGGCCGGCATCGGTGGCTGTGGCGTTAGTGACGCTGCCTTGCTTGTCGAGGGTCACGCGGACCGAGACTCGGATGGTGCCGCGGATGGTGTTGAGCGAGCTTTGCGAGACGGTCGGAAGGACTTCGTTGACGGCGGTTGTTGGCGCGTCGGGAGGTGGCGCGACGGTGCGAGCTGCAGCAGGTGGTGTCGCAATCGACGGCGCTGCAGTTGTCTCAGCAGTGGGCTTCGACGCTGCTGAGGAAGTAGACGAGGCGGGGCTTGCAGCGATGCTGGCTGCAGGCGGTGTTGGGGCCGATTTGAAGACGCTGAAACCCAGCCAAGCGATCAGCGCCGCGACCACGCCAACAATCACCAACAGCGCGCTCTTGCTAAAGCGCGGTGGAGCAGGAGGCGGTGGCGGTTCGGCAGGGGTCAGATCGATGCGGATGATCAGCCGACCGGGGGTCGGAGTCTCTGGCGGGGACTCGGTGGCAGCTTCAAGCATCGCGAAGGCGGTCGCCTGAGAGTGCGACGAAGAAAAAGGGTCTGCGAATCGTCAGTGGCATCGAACTAAAATCACCAAAAGAAAAAAGGGCGCCGGTCAAGGCGCCCTTTATCCTAGATCTGGCTCACGCGCGCAATCGGATAGTCACTGACTCGCGTCAAGCGCCTTTCTGCTTTGCATGCCACGCAGCAAGCACTTCTCGTTGACGCTCGATGGTGAGACCGGCTTTCAATTTCTCACGCTCGGCTTCGGGTCGAGCGAGATGCCACGCTAAAGTGTCGCGAGCAGTTCGCTGTAGCGGTGAAATCTTGAGGCCCGCTTTCAACGCGCGATCAACCTTCGTGCGATGCAGGCCGCCCATCTCGCCGCCGGCCGGCAGCCAACCGGGCAAGTCGGCGAACGGAGTCACTTTCTGCTCGGTGAGAAATTCGACAGGTACCCAGGTCGCGTGCGGTGGCGGATTCGGTTTGGCGAGCGCGATGCCGGCGGCGATACTCTCTTTGACCACGTCACCGACATTGAACTTGTCGGTCGGCGAAGTGACATTGAACACGCCGAAGGTGCGATTCTCGAGCGCGTCGATACAGAACGCCGCGAGATCGCGGGCATCGATGATCTGAAAAGGCACGGCAGCGTCACCAGGACCAATCATCTCGCCGCCTTGAGCGGCGCGAGCTGGCCAGAAGGTGAAGCGATCGGTGCTGTCCTCAGGGCCGACGATCAAGCCGGGACGGACCATGGTGGTTCGACCGGGCATGGCCGCGTTGACGGCTTTTTCGCAGAGGGCTTTCAGTGGGCCGTAGGCGTTCTGCCAGTCTTCACGCTTCTCGTCTTCGACCGTTGCGACCGCAGAGTTTTCATCGTTCGCTTTGGTGAAGTCGGCGTACAGACCGATGGTCGAGATGAACAGATACTGAGCGACGTTCGGAGCGAGCAACTCGGCGGAGAGGCGCACGTGACGAGGCACGTAGCCGGACGTGTCGATGACTGCATCCCACTTGCGACCTTTGAGCGCGTCCAGCTGAGCGTCTCGGTCACCGTGCAACTTTTCCACTTGCGGGAACAGGTCGCTCTTCGTTTTACCGCGATTGAAGAACGTTACCGTGTGCCCCCGCGCGAGCGCGAGTTCGGTCATGTGGACGCCGATGAAGCGCGTGCCACCGAGCAGCACGATCTTCAGAGGTTGGCGGGCTTTGGTAGCAGCCCATCCCGGAGCGCTGGCCGCGAGGCTGGCAGCCGAGGCGGCGGCGATAAAGTGGCGTCGATCCATGCTGGACTCACCTTTATAAATGTTGACTGCGTTTTCTACTCTCGGTCGCGCAGGGTGCTGAAAATACTTGGCGAACGGTCGGGAGGGAAGGGCGAGCGGACATCTCGACGTTTCCTGCGACAGCGGGTGTACTCTTGGGCTCGAGCTGGGTCGATGCAGGGTCGTTGATCATGTCGCTGTACCACATTCGCCGACGAGTGCGCCTGGGGCTTGGGATTTTGTTGTTGGCTTTGGGCGGTTGCCAAACCACGCCTGTTTCTTCACCCAGAGCACCGGATCTTCAGCTGCTCGAGTCGCAGCCACTGACCGTGGCGGAGGACTGCCAGGCGAGTGGCAGTTACTTTGTTGAGTTCAAAGTGTTGAGTGATGGCAGAACCGGCGAGATCCAGGCTCCGCCTGGACCGGTGTGTATACAACAGGCGTTGACTGCTTGGGTTCGTACATTCAAATACGCGCCGCCGGGGCAGCTTGTGCCCACTGGTGTTGAGTGGATGATGGTCACGGCTCGGCCGCTTGATCGCGGGCCCTGAGTTTTCGGGTTCGGAGTCGGAGTCGGAGCGTCGGTGGTTCGCGGTGGCTGTCGGGGGGATGGGCCCTTCCGGCACCGGCACGGTCGCAGCGCCTCGCGCCGCTCCGCGCACGTCCCTGATGAGCCTGTAGGAAAACACGTCCCTGTATTTCCAACTGCCGGAAGGGCCCATCCCCCCGACAGCCACCGCCTATACGTTGGTAGTGTCCGCGCGGCCGCGATGCCTGCACTCGTTGGCTCAGCCCTGCAGAATGTCTTTGCAGCGGAGAATACGGCGCGAACATATCAGCGACAGCCGACCGCCCGAAGAGGTTTGGCATGAAATGAACAAATCAATCAGACGTATCGCAGGGAGGCATCAACCGACAGTATCTGGCGGCCACAAACATATCGGTGGGAGGACTCAACGGATGGCATCTGCCGTCACCGACGTTCTGGCGGTAGCTGTCGGAGGGAAGTGTCCCCTCGCCGCGAGGAATAGAGGCATCAGTGGAGCGGTCTGCTGTCACCGACGTTTCGGCGGTGGATGTCGGGGGGAAGTGTTCTCTCGGCAGTTGGAAATACAGGGACGTGTTTTCCCACAGGCTCATCAGGGACGTGCGCGGAGCGGCGCAGTGGCGCTGCGACCGTGCCGGTGCCGAGAGAACACTTCCCCCCGACAGCCGCCGCCAGCCACCTACCCAAACCTCCTAACAACCGCGCCGCTGAGTTGGTAGAAACGGTTTGTAGCAACCTTAAAGCCCTGAGCTGCGTCCAACCCATGACAGCCCACCTCGGGCGGCACGGAAACGCGGGCAAGCATGCGAAAGAAAACACTGTGGACCGTAGCGGCGCTCATCGTCATCGCCGGCGTGGCATTCCTTGCTACGAACAAAGAACAACCCCCCGATACCCGCTATTCCGGCGCATATAGATTCGACGACGGCACACTGGTGGTGATCGCCCCGCGAGACACCACTGACCTGCGTTACAAAAAGCTGAACGGCGAAACCGGCGCTCTGTGGCCGAACGAAAAGGATGGTAGTTACGAAGGCGGCCCAGGTTGGGCCGAGCGACAGCCGATAATCAATCGCGTGCATTTCAAGCGCGACGACAACGGCAATCTCAAGGGTCTCACCTGGCAGCACATCGTCAATGGCAAAGCCGACAAGACGAACAAAGCCAGCCGCCTCCCTCTCAAAGAAGAAATAGTCAGCTTCAAAAGCGGCGAGCTGACGTTAAGAGGAAAACTGATCCTGCCGGAAGGCCAAGGTCCGTTCCCAGTGATGATCCCGGTGCACGGCTCGGAAGACTACAGCGCAGTCGTCCACTACTCCGATCCATACATCCACGCCGCCAGCGGAGTCGCTGCATTTGTTTATGACAAACGCGGCACCGGCGGTTCAGAAGGAACATACACAGCGAACTTCGACGTGCTCTCGGACGACACCGTCGCAGCAGTCCAATACCTGCGGAACCGCAAAGAAATCGACGGCGACAAAGTTCATCTAGCGGGCTACAGCCAAGGCGGCTGGATCGCGCCGCTGGCGGCATTGAAGGACGGCAACATCCGCAGCGTACTGGTTGGCTTCGGCGTGGCCGTGCCGGTGTTGGGCGAAGACCGATGGGGCTATGTTTACGCCTTTCAGCAACACGGCTTCGGCGACAAGGAAATCGCGGAGATGGACAGTGTCGCCGCCATCCTCGGTGACATCTTCGATCGCGGCCAGAACCGTTGGGGTGACTTCTCCAAAGCGCTGAAGGCGTCGCGAGATAAGCCTTGGTTCGAGACCGCCAAACACAGCGATTCCATCTTCGGCATGATCGTCGGGGCGGACATGCCGTTGTGGGTGGTGCGGCCTTATATCTGGTGGAAGTACGGTCGCATGCAGCCGCCGTTCATCGATCGCTTGTACGATCCGGCGGAAACGCTAGCCAAGCTCGACACGCCCAGCTTTTGGATTTTCGCTGGCAAGGATTCGAGCGCGCCGACGCCCTGGAGTGTCGAGGTGCTGAACAAGTTGCAGGCATCCGGCAGACCTATCGAATATTTCATCTATCCGGACGCCGAGCACGGCATCACCCGCTTCAAGGAAGAGAACGGCGAGCGCGTCACGCTGGGTTACGAAGACGGCTACTTTCAGCAGCAGGTCGACTGGTTCCGCAAACAAAGTGGCTTGTCCGACCCGGCGGGATCGTCAGCGGGACGGTAGGCATGGCGCAGTTGTCTCGGCGCGCCTGTAATAGTTCGCACAATCGTTCGCAGCGTTGAATTGCGGTAGGCTGCGCTCTCACAGACGCAGCCGCTGACGTTCAACCCATGACACGCCGAATCCCCGACGCGCCCGCCTTTGCAACGCTTCTGGACCGACGCTTGAGTCGTCGCGATGTGCTTCGCGCAGGTGTCGCTGTGGCGCCGGCCGCGATGGCGGGTTCGGCGTTGTTCGCACCGGCGCACGCCAATGCGTCGAAGCCGGCGCAGCTAGGGTTCAAGCCCATCGCGGGCAGCAAAGCCGACGCCATCGTGCTGCCGCCGGGCTACACGCACGACGTGTTGATCCGCTGGGGCGACAGTCTGAGCTCGTCCGTCCCGGACCTGGATACATCCAAACTCGAAGCTGGCGTGCTGCTCGGGGCCAAGGCTGCCGAGTATCAGCGCGGTCAGTTCGGCGAGAACTGCGATGCCATTCATTTCTTTCCGTTGAACGGGCGCAGCGATCACGGCGTGCTGTGCGTGAACAACGAGTACACCGACGATGGAACGATGTTTCCTGGTCATCCGGGATTCAGGGGCGTCGGCAACGGTGCCAGTCGTGCGTTCGTGAAAGAGCATCCGCAAGTCGCGCATGTCTCCAAGGCGGCGCAAGGTGTCTCCATCGTCGAGATCAAACGCGAGCGGGGTCGCTGGCGATTCGTGAAGGACTCGCGCTTCAATCGCCGAATCACCGCAGACACGCCCATCGATATCGGCGGCCCGGCGCGCGGCGCGTCGCTGATGAAAACCAAGGACGATCCTGCGGGCGAACGCGTATTCGGCACATTCGCCAACTGCGCCGGCGGCGAGACGCCGTGGGGCACTTACCTGACGGCGGAAGAAAACATCCAGGACTACTTCGCCAACCTGGAACAGCTCAAGGCGCGCAAGGACGTCGATCCGTTCATCATCGAGTCACATCGACGCTTTCGAATGTGGAAGGCGCAGTCGCTGTACAACTGGGACATCGCCGATGCGCGCTTCAATTTGCCGGTGGCGCCGACGGAGCCGTTCCGTTTCGGTTGGATCGTCGAGATTGATCCGCTGGATCCGAAAAGCACGCCCATCAAGCGCACGGCTCTCGGCCGCTTCGCTCATGAAGGCGCGAGCCCCATCATTGCGCGCGACGGGCGAATCGCCGTGTACATGGGCGACGATGACAAGTTCGAATACGTTTATAAGTTCATCTCCACCGCACGCTTCGACGCCAAGGATCGCGCGGCCAATCGCAATCTTTTGGATCGAGGCACGTTGCACGTGGCGCGCTTCGATGCGAGCGGCAAAGGGCAGTGGTTGCCGCTGGTGTTCGATCCCAAAGGTCCGCTCAATGCCGCCGCAGGCTTTCGTGACCAGGCCGACGTGTTGATCAAAGCGCGCATGGCGGCGTATCTGCTCGGCGCGACACCCATGGATCGTCCGGAAGACGTGGAGGCGAATCCAACCACAGGCCGCATCTACATCGCCTGCACGCGTAACGAGAATCGCACCGCCGAGCCTGGCACGGTCACCTATGGCGGTCGTGAAATCGACTCAGCGCCGAACGCGGCCAATCCGCGAGCGTCGAATGCGTTCGGTCACATCATCGAGATCACCGAAGCCGGCGACGATCACACGTCGCTGGAATTTTCGTGGGAAGTGTTCCTGATGGGCGGCGATCCCGCCGGCGGACGCTTGATCACAGATATGAAGCAAGTGAAGACCGACAGCGCGTATTACGCCGGTTACGGCAACGCTGCGGAGCTGAGTCCCATCGGCTCGCCCGACAATGTCGGCTTCGATCGCGCGGGCAATCTTTGGATAGTTACTGACGGCGCGCAACCCGACGGCAGCAACGACGGTTGCTGGGTCACCCCCACCGTTGGGCCCAATCGCGGCCGGTTGCAGCAGTTCATGAGCGGGCCGACCGGTTGTGAAGTCTGTGGCTGTCAGTTCTCACCCGATGATGAAACACTGTTCATCAGTATT
Source organism: Steroidobacter sp. (assembly GCF_016790065.1). Lineage (GTDB taxonomy): Bacteria > Pseudomonadota > Gammaproteobacteria > Steroidobacterales > Steroidobacteraceae > Steroidobacter. Next base: position 28,070 of record NZ_JAEUPY010000309.1, on the reverse strand, counting down.
CAGCATCCGGGCGCAGGTGGCTCGCCAGCTGAGCCGCGCAGTCATTGGCCGGACGGCGGCAAGAGTCAGCCGCGTGCCAGCGTCATCGCCATTCGCAAAGAAGGCGGTGGCGTCGTTGGCAGCTGATCTGCGTCCAACGGCTAGATAGGCCAGCCCTACAGCACCTTGCCAGGATTCATGATGCCGTTCGGGTCCAGCGCCTGTTTGATGGCGCGCATGACGTCCAGCGCCACCGGTTGTTTGTAGCGAACCAGTTCCTCGCGCTTGAGTCTGCCAATGCCGTGCTCGGCGCTGATGCTGCCGCCATACCGCGCGATCAGATCGTGCACCGCCCGGTTAATGTTCGGTGCCAGTCGTAAAAACGATTCATCGTCCTGGTCCACCGGCCGGCTGACGTTGAAATGCAGGTTGCCGTCGCCCAGGTGGCCATAGGAAACGATGCGCCCGGTGGGTGAAATCGAGCGCACCAGCTGGGAGGCTTCGATAATGAATTGCGGCAGCTCGCTGGTAGTCACCGAAACGTCGTGTTTGATGCTGGCACCGATGCGACGTTGCGCCTCGGGAATGGTCTCCCGCAGCCGCCAGAACATTTCACGTTGCGATTCGCTGGCCGCAATGGCGGCGTCGACAATCTGGCCTTCTTCCAGCGCATTCGCCAGCTCTGCTTCGATGGCGCCGCGGAGCGATTCATCTTGCCGGCCCATGCCGATTTCCAGCAGCACATACCAGTCATGGCGCCCATCGAGCGGGTTGGCCGTGTTGGGCACGAATTCGAGCACCAACTCGAGCGCCAGTCGCGGGATCAGCTCGAACGTGGACACAGCATCGCCGGTGAAACTACGCAATCGAGACAGCAGCGAGACCGCATGTTTGGGATCGGTGATGCCGACCAGCGCTGTGACCGACGACGCCGGCCGCGAAAACAACTTGCAGGCCGCGGCGGTAATTACGCCGAGCGTGCCTTCAGCGCCCATGAACAGGTCGCGCAGGTCGTAGCCAGTGTTGTCTTTGCGAAGCGGCTTTAAACCGTCGAGCACTCGACCGTCCGGTAGCACGACTTCGAGGCCGAGAATCAGATCGCGCATCATGCCGTAGCGGAGTACGGCAGTACCGCCGGCGTTGGTGGAGAGATTGCCGCCGAGCTGACACGAACCTTCCGAGCCCAGGCTCATCGGGAACAGTCGATCTGCTGACGCTGCAGCGGCTTGTACTTCAGCGAGCACACAGCCGGCTTCGGCAATCATGGTGTAGTTCAAAGGATCGACCGAGCGGACGCGTCGCATGCGCGCCAGGGACAGCACGATCTGCGAGCCGTCTTCGCTCGGCGTCGCGCCTCCGCAGTAACTGGTGTTACCGCCGACCGGGACGACGCCGACGCGTGCCTCGTTACATAAGCGCATGATGGCCGACACTTGCTCGGTGCTGTCCGGGCGCAGCACCAGCGGAGTCGCGCCCCGATACAGTTTGCGGTGATCGACCAGGTACGGCTCGACGTCCGCCGCCTGGTCCAGATAGCCCTGAGGCCCGACGACACGGCGCAGTTCGGCGAGCAGGGAAGGGTTGATGCTCATGCGGCAAGCTTAGCGCGTGCTTGCCTTCCTCGCGACGCAAGCGTAAAGGGTCTTGGCGCGAGCGCGGTGACGGGATCAAAGAACAACCATGAGCGAGTCTTGGAGCAACTGGTCGGGCAGTGTTCGGGCCCGTCCGGAACGGATCGCCCGTCCGCGCACCGAATCGGAGTTGGCGGCGCTGGTTCGTAGCGCTGCGCAAGTGCGTGCCGTCGGCGCCGGGCATTCGTTCATGCCCCTGTGTGAAACGTCGGGAACCCTGCTGCAGCTGGATGAACTCGAAGGCCGGATTACGCCGGCGGGCGATGGTCGTAGCGTTTGGGCGCCGGCCGGATGGAGTTTGGCCAAGCTCAGTCAGGCGCTGTGGGGCCTGGGCTGTTCGTTACCCAATCAAGACGACATCAATGTGCAGTCGCTGGCCGGTGCGCTGGCCACCGGCACGCATGGCACCGGCGCTGAGCTCGGCAGCCTGTCGACGTTCGCGTTGGGCTTTCGCTTGATGCTGGCCGACGGCTCGACGGTCGAATGCAGTCCCGAGCAGCGTCCCGAGTTGTATCAGGCCGCACGGCTGTCGTTGGGGCTGGTTGGAATTGTGTTACAGATTCGGGTCGCGGTGATTCCGGCGTTGCATCTGGAAGAGCGCGTTTATCGGATGCCGTTGACTGTGCTGGTGGAACAGTTCGGCTCGCTCGCGGCTAAGCATCGACACGCAGAGTTTTATATCTTTCCGTATGCCAATGAGGCCGTCGTCAAGACGCTGCATCCGGACGAAGATACGACCACGTCACCGCCGCAGAGAGAGGGCGACGAACGTCTGCTTGGTCGGGGCTGCGACTGGTCGGCGCGGTTGCCCTGGCTGACTGGGCCGTTTCAGCGCTTGATGACGCGGTCGATCAAGCCGACGCATCGTAGCGGGCCGGCGCATCGGATCTTTCCATCGACTCGGACGGTGCCGTTCGAAACGATGGAGTACCAGGTGCCTCGTGACATGGGCCTGGAGACGTTGCTGAAAGCGCTCGCGTGGGTTCGCAAACGACGCTTGCCGGTGACGTTTCCTTTGGAGTTTCGGTGGGTGGCCGGCGACGATATCTGGCTGAGCCCGTTCAATCGGGGCCCGTGTGCGTCGATCTCGATGCGTCAGTACGCCAAGCTGCCCTGGCAGCAGCTGTTCGCGCAGGCTGAGCCGATCTTTCGCGCTGCTGGCGGTCGGCCGCACTGGGCGAAGCGGCACACGCTCAGCGCCGAGGACGTTCGGGCGCTGTACCCGAAGCTGGCAGCGTTCAACGCCATCCGTCGCGAGGTCGATCCGGAAGGCAAGTTTATCAATGCGCCGCTGGCGCAGTTGTTTGAGATCAGGTGAGTGACAGCATGTTGGACGATATTCGGTTACATCAAGGGTTGATCGGTCGGCCCGGCTCGCGGGCGGAGTTGAATACGCCGGCGTTGGTCGTGGATCGTGATGCGCTGGAACGGAACATCAAGAAAATGGCCGAACTCGCGCGCGCCCACGGCGTGACGTTGCGGCCGCATTCCAAGACTCACAAGAGCGCCGACGTCGCCAAGCTGCAGATCGCGGCCGGTGCGGTTGGCAACTGCTGCGCCAAGCTCGGCGAGGCGGAGGCATTGGCCGAAGGCGGCATCGAGTCGATCCTGCTGACGTCGCCGGTCGTGTCTCGGCCCGGCATCGCGCGCTTGAGTGCGTTGAACGAGCGCATCAAAGATTTGGCCGTGGTGGTCGACAACGTCACCAATGTGGATGCCCTTGCCGCTGCGGTCACGCGACCGCTGACTGTGTTGATCGACATTGACCCGGGCGTCAAGCGCACGGGTGTGCCGTCAGCAGCTGCCGCTGTCGAGTTGCTCAACGCCATCAAGCGACACAAGAACCTCAACTATCGTGGCGTGCAGTTGTACTGCAGTGTTCAGCAGCACATCGCCAGTTACCAGGAACGACTCGAGGCGATCCGAGATCGCATGACGTATCTGAAGTCCGTCATTGCCGAGCTGACGGCGAACGGCGGCGCGCCGCAAGTCGTCACCGGCGGCGGTACCGGATCGCATGCGATCGACATGAGCTTGGGTGTTCTTACCGAACTGCAGCCGGGTTCGTATGTATTCATGGATCGCCAATACAAAGAATGCGACTTGGCGAACCAACCTGACTCGCCGTTCGAGTACGCTTTGTTTGTCGATACGACAGTCGTGAGTGCCAACGCCACGGGCATGGCAACCATCGATGCAGGTTACAAAGCCTTCGCCACTGACGGTGGTCCGGCAGTCGTGCTGAGCGGTGCGCCGGCCGGCAGCACTTATCAGTTCAAGGGCGATGAGCACGGCATAGTGACGGATCCGGAGAAGAAGCACGTGTGGGCCATCTGCCAGAGCATCCGTCTGGCTGCGCCTCACATCGATCCGACGGTGAATCTCTACGACTCGTATCACGTCGTGAGCGGCGACACGCTCGTGGCTATCTGGCCGGTGTCGGCTCGGGGCCGCTCCCGCTAATACGCCGGCTACCCAGCGGCGTTCAATTTTTGATATTAGTGAGCGACGACAACCAGTCGCTCTGCTTGATCAGCTGACTCAAGTCCGCCGGCGTCATCGCGCGGCCGGCGGCAACTTGAGTCCCTTCTAGCACGCACGCGAAGGCGCGCACCGGGCCGTCGCTCGGCTTCGCGACGAAGGGTTTGGCGAGACCGCCGATCAGCTGTCGTCCATCGACGGTTTTATCGATGGTCACTTCAAAGCGATGTCGCAGCTCGAACTCGCGGCTATCCAGCAAGAACTTCTGGCAGAACAGCTGCGGACAAAGTCGTGCCGCGTTCTCACTCTTTAACGACTCGGCATCGCAGCCCTTCACCACCACCGCCTTCTTGGAACGCAACAGTTCCGGCTCGCTCAAATTGCCGAGCAGCCAGAACAGCCCGGACAAAGCGATCCCAAAAACGGCGGCAAAGATGGCAAAGCGCAGCGGCAGCATGCTGCCGCCAACTCTACCCGCGCCAGCCCGGCTTCACCATCAACATGTGCACGTCGCCGAGCTGCCTTTCGGCAAAGCCGCCTTCGCAGTAGCACAGGTAATAGTCCCAGAGCCGGATGAACTCCTCCGGGTAACCCAACGCACGCACGCGTCCGATGTTGGCGAAGAAGTTCTCGCGCCACATGCGTAACGTGGTGGCGTAGTGCGGACCGATGTCTTCCAGGTGATAAACCTTCATGTCCGTAGAGCGGGTCACTGCATCGGTTATGGCGGTGACGCACGGAATGAAGCTGCCGGGGAACACGAAGCGTTGAATGAAATCCACGCTCTTCAATGCAGCCTCATAGATCTGATCTTGAATGGTGATGGCCTGGATCAGCATGGCGCCATTGGGCTTGAGCAGCGAGGCGCACTTGGCGATGTAGGTGTCCAGGTATTGGTGGCCGACCGCTTCGATCATTTCGATGGACACCAGCTTGTCGTAATGGCCGGTGAGATCGCGATAGTCGTCCAGGCGCAAGTCGATGCGATCACCCAACCCTTCGGCGAGCACGCGTTCTTTGGCGAGCGCGTACTGTTCCTTGGAAATGGTGGTCGTGGTCACGCGGCAGCCATATTTCTTGGCGGCATGAATGGCGAGCCCGCCCCAGCCGGTGCCGATCTCGACCAGATGATCCGACGGCTTGAGCTGCAGCTTGCGGCACACGGCGTCGAACTTGGCCAGCGAAGCTTCTTTCAAGGTCGCTTCGGGCGCTTCGAAAATGCCGCACGAGTACGCCATGGTGTCGTCCAGGAACAGCTGGAAGAAGTCGTTGCCCAGGTCGTAATGAGCGGCGATGTTCTTGCGGCTGCCGTCCTTGGAGTTGCGATTCAACCAATGAAAGATCCGGCGCAGCGGCGAAGTGAGAAAGGCGAATCCGCCTTCCATGTTCTGCATGATCTCTCGATTCAGCACCATGATCCGAACCAGCGCCGTGAGGTCGTCGCTACGCCAATGCCCATGGATGTAGGCTTCGCCAGCGCCAGTGGTGCCGCCGAATGCAGCGTCCGCCCAGAACTGCGGATGCACGACGTCCACCGTGGCGGATAGCGAGCATTCCGATGTGTGTTGGCCGAAGCGATGAACTTGGCCGGCTTCGACCACGGCAATCTCGCCGTGCTTCAAAAGTTTTAGCTGACCCAGCAGCGTGTTACGTCCCGTGCGTTGTAGCCACGAGTCGTTGGCGACTAGCGCGGGGGTGTTGGGCAGGATCGACGGTCTTGCTGTTGTCATGGCGTCGCGGTCCATTTCGGATGAGTGAAAAACGGCGTGCGTCGGAACCACAGGCGCAGCGCCTGCCAATAGATCGCACCGGCAACTTTGGTCGTCATCAGCGGATACTTCAGCAGCGCGCGCGTCAGGGCGGCGCTGGAAATCTGCTCTCGTTCGAGAACCAGGGTTGCGTCGAAGACGCGGCGCGTGGCGCCGTCTTTGTCTTGCAGGTTGTCCATGTGAATGCGCAATTGCTCGCCCGGCGTGCTCAGGCGCCAGTCGTAACGCATGTCCATGGGCCAGAACGGTGACACATGAAATTCCTTGCCGAACTCGAAGCGCATGACCGATTCGTCGCTGCTCGCAGCGGAGGTCGGCAACACATACGCGTGGCGTTCTTTCCACGGCGTGTTGGTGATCTCGGCCAGGATGGTTTGTACCTTGCTGCCGGCGCTGTCGAAGCAGTAATAGAACGTGACGGGATTGAAGACGTAACCGAAGTAGCGCAGATGACTGAGCATGCGGATCGGGCCATCCGGTCGGCGACCGGTTTGCGCGGTCACGGTGCGGCGCACGGCTTCATCCAAACTCAACTCGTCGTGGCCGTCGTCGCCATCGTTGAGCGTGTGGTGGTAGTCGGAACGTTTGAAACGGGCCAGCGCCGGGCCGCGGGCCGACCAGCCCCAATGGGGATCGAACAGCTGCGGCAGCTCGGCCAGGTCCAGGTACATCATGAACAGTTCGTAGCGGAACTGATGGCCGGCCGGTTCGTGTCGGCGGTGTCGTACCCAACCGTTGTAGATACAGCTTTCCATGGCGTGTGTTACGCAGCTGCGCCCGGCAGTGAGTGCGGATCGGTCACTGCGCCGCCAGAGGTGAGATCCCATTGGAAATGTTCCAGCGCACGCATGGCCGTCACCACACCGTCTTCATGGAAGCCGTAACGCCAATAGGCGCCACAATAGTACGTGCGGCGCTCGCCATTCACTTCGCGATGACGGGCTTGAGCGGCAACGCCCGCCGGCAGATACACCGGATGGTGATAGGCGATGCGCTGGATGATCTTGCGCTCGTCGATGGCGTCGGCGTGATTCAGCGTGACTAGAAACTTGGTGGGCGCAGCCAGCGTCTGCAAGATGTTCATGTCGTAGGTGAGTGCAACGGGCTGCTGCGGACTCTTGAGCGCGTGATAGTTCCAGGCGGCGCGAGCCAGCGGGCGTTTCGGCAGCAGCGAGCTGTCCGTATGCAGAATGGCTTCGTTGGCCGCGTACGGAAAGGCTTTCAGCACTTCCAGCTCGACCGGCGAGGGATCGCTCAGCATATCCAGCGCTTGGTCGCTGTGACAGGCGATGAAGATGTGATCGAAGCGATGCACTTCGCCTTTGCGAGTACACACCTCGACTTCGTTGGGCCGGCGTCGCACGCTTTCGATGGGCGTCGACAACTTCACATCCGCTTTCATCGCGGCGAGCAGCTTGCGCACGTACTCGCGCGAGCCGCCTTTGACGGCCTGCCACTGCGGTCGGTTGTCGATGTTCAAGAAACCGTGACGTTCGAAGAAGTCGACGAAGAAGCGGGCAGGGAACGACAGCATCGCATCGGCCTCGGCCGACCAGATTGCGCGGCCCATGGGCAGGATGTAGCGCTCGGCGAACGAGTCGGAGTAACCGTTGTTGCGCAGGTATTCGCTGAGCGTGAGCTTGTCGTCGTTGGTCTTGAGCAGTGCGCGCGCCTCGCGATTGAAACGCAGGATGTCGTAGATCATGCGCAGGAACGACGGGCTGACGATGTTGGAGCGCTGTGCGAACAAGGCATTGAGCGACGTGCCGTTGTACTCCAAGCCGGTGCGTTCACAGCGCAAGCTGAAGCTCATGTTCGATGGCTGCCAGGCCACGTCCAACTCGCGCAACGTGGCAATGAAGTTCGGATAGGTCCAGTCGTTGAACACGATGAAGCCGGTATCGATGGCGTAGTGCTGGCCTTGCCAGTCGACATCGACGGTGTTGGTGTGACCGCCGGCATAGTTGCCAGCTTCGAACACGGTGACGTCGTGCTGGCGGCTCAGCCGCCAGGCTGCATAGAGCCCTGCAATGCCGGCGCCGATGACTGCGATGCGCATATGAACCTGCCCGGTAAGTTGTCGATGCTTATATTTAGAGAGTCAGAGAGTCTGCGAGCGCACGCGAGTGCGCGCTTCACGCACCTCGCGAGGCACTGGCTTGAGATCCCAGACGATGCCGAACAGCGCCAGCAAGCGCAGCCCGTAGTACGTCAGGTCGATCTCCCACCAATAAAACCCCTGTCGCGTCGACACGGGATAGTGATGATGGTTGTTGTGCCAGCCTTCGCCGAAAGTCAGCAGGGCCAGCCACACGTTGTTACGGCTGTCGTCGCCGGTTTCGTAGCGACGTTTGCCGAAGCGATGACACAGTGAGTTGATGGTGTAGGTGGCGTGATAGGTCACCACCGTCGAGACGAAGAAGCCCCACACCAGCATTTGCCAGCGATTGGTGCCGAGCCCCGGCGCGTAATGTTCCAGCGCGGCGCCGAGTCCGAACAGCGCGACCGCGAGGGCCACCGGCACCAGGATGTCGAAACGATCCAGCAGCTTCAGTTCGGGGAACTTGAGCAAGTCGCGCACGCGGGACAGGTCGGGTTCGAAATGACGGCGCGACAGGAACCAACCCATGTGACTCCACGCGAAGCCCCGTTGCACCGGCGAGTGCACGTCGTGTTCGGTATCGGAGAAGGCGTGATGATGGCGGTGGTGCGCAGCCCACCAGATCGGGCCGCGCTGCACGGCTGACGCGCCGAGCAGAGCGAACACGAACTGGCCGGCGCGCGAAGTCTTGAAAGAGCGATGTGAAAAGTAGCGGTGGTAGAAGCCGGTGATGGCGAACATCCGGACCACGTACATCGCAATGGCCACTGCCAACGCAATGTGGCTATAGCCAACGAAGAACACGGCGACGCAGGTCACGTGCATCCCCAAAAAGGGAATGACACGCATCCAATCGACGCGGTCGATTTTGCTGGTGTCGAACTTGGCTAGGCCAGCGCCGGCGTCCAGCCAGCTGGTCAGGCTGGTAAAGAGCGAGCGACGGGGGGCGGCTTCAGTGGGGTTGGTCATGCGCGTGCGTTCCTCAAACAAGGACTTCGCACGGGCGGCAAGCTACGGATTCACAACCTATGTCATTAACGCAGCTCGGAATAAACCTGAAGCGCCCGGTTGCGGGATTCCCCCAAATCGACTACCGGACGCGGGTAGGTGACCCCCAGCTCGACGCCGGCGTGCTTTAGCACCGCGTCGGGTGCAGTCCACGGCTGGTGAATCCATCGATCCGGCAAGCGGGCCAGCTCCGGCAACCACTGCCGGATGTAGCCGCGCAGCGGGTCGAAGCGCTTGGCCTGGAGCACCGGATTGAAAATTCTGTAATAGGGAGCCGCGTCGGCGCCGCAGCCTGCAACCCATTGCCAGCCCAGCGTGTTGTTGGCCAGGTCGGCATCGACCAGGGTGTCCCAGAACCAGTGCGCGCCCTCCAGCCAATGAATCTGCAGGTTCTTGGTCAGCAGCGACGCCACGATCATCCGGACACGGTTGTGCATCCAACCGGTGCGCCACAGTTCGCGCATGCCGGCGTCGACCAACGGGATGCCGGTCGCGCCCCGTTGCCAGGCTCGCAGGTCGGCACGGCTACGTCGCCATTTTTGTTTGGCGAACATCGGGTTCAAGGGCGCATCGGTGGTGGCTGGAAAATGAAACAGCAAGTGATGCGCGAATTCGCGCCAACCGACCTGGCGCAGATAGCTCTCGGTGCCCCTGGATTCCGCCGCTCCGGGGTGGGCATGGCGGAGTGTCGCGACCACTTGCCGCGGTCCGAGCTCACCGAAATGTAAATGGGGCGCCAGCCGCGAGGTCTCTTCACGATCCGGCCGATCCCGCCCGGTGGGATAGGCGGCGACATGTTTGCCGAAGTCTTTGAGCTGCTTCAGCGCGCCGGCTTCGCCGGGCGTCCAGGTATCGGCCAAGCCCTGGTCCCACGCGATCTTGGGCAGGAGTTCCAGCGTATCCAGTTCGACACGCGAAACATTACGTGGAATCGCCGGCAGCTGGCGTGGCGCCCGCAGCGGGGCCGGCAAGGTCACCAGTTCTTTATCCAAGGTGCGCCAGAAGGGCGTGAACACTCGATACGGCAACTTCGAGCCGTTCAAGATGCTGCCGGGTTCGAACAGCAGCGTGCCGTTGGTTTGTTCGACGCTGACGCCGTCCGCATCCAGCGCGGCGGCGACCTCGGCATCGCGTTTCAATGCCGCCGGTTCATAGAGTTTGTTCCAACAAACCAGGGTTGCGTCGGTTTCGCGGAGCGCTCGGCGCAGGGCGGTGAGCGACGGGCCGGTCTGCAAGACCAGCGCGCTACCGAGCTTGCGTAAACTGCCGTTCAGCGCGGCGAGGCTGTGATGCAGCCACCAGAGGCTGGCGGCACCCGGTGCCCATTGCTGTTCCTCTTCGGGAGCGAACACGAACAACGGCACCACGCGTTCGGCATTGGCGAGGGCGTGCAGTAGTGCTGGATTGTCGGTGAGGCGCAGGTCGCGCCGGAACCAGACCAGGGCGGTCCGATGAGTCTTCATGCCGCCTCAGCCAGATTGGCGGGGGCGGCTAGCGCTGGGCGATGGGAACGGCGGGCTAAAACGGGACGCTCAGGCGTCGTCCCGATCGTTGTAATCGTCATCTTCGTCGAGGTCTTCGTCCTCGTCGTCATCCCAATCGTCATCGTCCTCGTCCCAGTCGTCCTCGTCCTCATCTTCCTCTTCTTCTTCCTCGTCATCCTCTGCTTCAGTGTCCGAGGCCCAGCCTTCCGGCTCCTCGGCCTGTTCCAGGTCGAGCTCGTGCCAGGTATCGAGGTCGATTTCCTCGATATCGCCGTTCTCGTACTGGACTTCGACCAACTCCTGGTCGGGATCCACGGACAGGACCTTGAAGACCTCGTTCTCTTCGAGATCCTCATACCATTTTCCCTGGACCGGGTCGTAATCTCTGGCCACGCAAACACCTCAAACGACGACGAAACCGGTGTGTTCACCGGCGGCGGAATATTAGGGGCATTCTCCAAGACTGCCAAGAGAGCGAAACAGGCCCGATGCGGTTTCCGGTGGGGCGGATGGACGACGATTCGGCGCCTGCCTACACTGCCGCGCCCTTACATGCTTCATGCCAATGACGTCCACGTCACACGTACATCCTTCCGCCCAGCCGCTGTTGCAGGCTCGGCGCGTCGTCATCAAGGTCGGTTCGGCCTTGTTGGTCGATGGCGCCAGCGGCGCGGTGAAGCGCGATTGGCTGGCAACCCTGGCGGCGGACATCGACAGCTTGCGTCGGCGCGGTCAGGAAGTGCTGTTGGTGTCCTCCGGCGCGGTGGCGCTGGGGCGCCGGCAATTGGGTTTGCCGCCCGGCCCGCTCAAGCTGGAGGAGAAACAGGCGGCCGCGGCCGTGGGGCAGATCCGCCTGGCGCATGCATGGACCGAAATCCTCGAACAGCATGACGTGAGTGTCGCGCAGATCCTGCTCACGCCAGGCGACACCGAGCAGCGCCGCCGGTACCTGAATGCGCGCAACACCCTGCGCACTTTGCTGAAGCTGGGTTCGGTGCCGGTCATCAATGAGAACGATACTGTCGCCACCGCCGAGATTCGTTACGGCGATAACGACCGCCTGGCGGCGCGCGTCGCGCAAATGATCAGCGCGGATTGCCTGATTCTCTTATCGGATGTCGATGGTCTGTACACAGCCGACCCGACGCGCGATCCGAATGCGCAGTTCATTCCCGAGGTGCGCGCCATCACTGCCGATATCCAAGCAATGGCCGGCGGCTCGGCGTCCGCGGTCGGCACTGGCGGCATGGCGACCAAGATCGCCGCGGCGAAAATCGCGGTCGGTGCAGGTTGTCATATGTGTGTGGCGTTGGGTCGCGAGTTGCACCCCGTGCGCAGAATCGAAGAGGGCGCACGCTGCAGCTGGTTCTATCCCTCGGCCAGTCCCGCGACCCGGCGCAAGCAATGGATCGCCGGGACTTTGCAGCCGGCCGGCGAGCTGTATGTGGACATCGGCGCCGCCGCGGCCCTGGGGCGCGGTAAGAGCCTGTTGCCGGCCGGTGTGACTCGGATCGTCGGACCGTTTCAGCGGGGCGACGCGCTGATCGTGCGCGACAGTGCCGGGAACGAAATCGCGCGTGGACTGGTCGCATATTCGAGCGTCGATGCCGAACGACTGTGCGGACGCAAGTCGAGTGAGATCGAGGCCCTGCTCGGTTTTCATGGACGTGACGAAATGATCCATCGCGACGATCTGGTGCTGACCCACTGATTCGGCCTCAGCGGATATGCAAGTCTTACAACCCCCCTCCCTGCGCCGGAACCGGGCGCTGGTCGCTACCATTGCGCTCAGCTTTTTACTGCTGCTGTGCTCGGCGGGGCTGACTTTCCATGTCTCGCGACAAGGTGTGGCTGCCGATGAATTGGTGGTGCACACGATGGAAGTGCAGCGGGCGCTCAACGAGACATTGGTGACGCTCGGCGGCGCGGAGTCGGGACTGCGCGGCTTTCTACTCACTAGCAGCGAAGCGTTCCTGATCCCGCATCAAGAAGCGGCCGAACTGCTGCCCCGACAATTGGCCAGGTTGCGCGAGTTGGTCTCGGACAATCCGGCACAGGTCGCCAACGTCGAGGCGTTCGCCCCGCTGATCGAACAGCGATTGGCCGGCATCGATATGGCATTGGCTGCGCATCGCGCCGGGCAGCGCGAGCAGGCCATCGCCGCGCTTCAACGTTCCGGCCTGCCGAAGTTGAACGACATCCGTGCGCGCATCGAATCCGCTACCCAACAGGAGCAGGCGCTGCTCATCGAGCGCCAGAACTCGGCGGCCGATTTGCGTGATCGGTTCACCAGCGCGGTAGTCGTGATGTTGTTTGCTTGCGGCGTGCTGGCCGTGTTCGCGCTGGTCAGCGTGCGCCGGTATGTGGCGACAGTTCACGAAAGTAGGTTGCGGCTCTCCTTTCTCAATGCTGAGCTGGAGCAGCGGGTGCAGGCGCGCACCGAAGAACTAGCCAAGGCAGCCGAAGAAGCGAATCGAGAGCGTGCGCGTGCCGAGTCGTTGCTGACCGACGTCAATCATCGCGTCGGTAACAATTTGGCACTGGTGTCGTCGTTCCTGACCATGCAACAGCGTGCGGTCAAGAATCCCGATGCGGCTCGAGCATTGAACGCGGCCCGGATGCGCGTGCAAGCCATCGCGTCGGCGCATCGCAAGTTACGGCTCGGTGCCGACTTCGCGACGGTCAAGGTGAACGAGGTGCTCGGCGCGGTGCTGGAAGACATCAGCGCTGGCTTGCCGCCGGGCGATTTGATCCGAATTCAATGTCAGGTCGAACCTTTGGAGATCAACGCGCGCGACGCGGTGTCTCTGGGCGTGTTGACCAGTGAGCTGGTGATGAACGCCGTCAAGCACGCGTTCGCGCCGGGGGAATCGGGTGAGGTGAGCGTCGTGCTGTCGCATGGCTCGAACTCGATTCCAGTCTTGGAAGTGGTTGATGACGGAGTGGGCTGGCATGACAAGCATTCACAAGAAACGGGCGGCTTGGGCGCCAAGATCATCGATATGGTCGCGCGCCAATTCGGCGGCCGGCCGGAACGCTCTGCTCGATTTCACGACGGCACTGCTGCGTCAGGCCAGCGGCCGGGGACGCGCATCCGCGTCAGTCTCGCCAAGCTGCAGATCATGCATGCCACCTGAGGCAGTTCGTACCGGCGGCATTGCGCCGATGACGCGGCCGCCGGTCATTCGCGATCCGCGAGTCTTGTTGTTTCCGGCACGGCGCGCTCCGCATCGTGAAGGCGGCGATGGCACCGGCACGCAGCAAACCATCAAAGGCCCGATGAGCGGCATGACGGTGTTGGTGGTGGAGGACGACTTCATCGTCGCGTATGACATGCAGACCATGCTGGAAGAGCAGGGCGCGCGCGTGCTCGGCCCGGCGACCAGCCTGCGTGAAGCTCAAGAGTTATTGGCGAAGGAACAGCCGACGCTGGCCGTGTTGGACGTCAATCTGGGCGGCGAATATGTATTTCCGCTGGCCGATGCGTTGCTCGCCAAGGATGTGCCGTTCGTTTTCGCGACCGCTTACGCCGACAACGACAAGCTGTTTCCGCAAACCACTCGAAGCGCACCGCGCCTGGCCAAGCCAGTGCTGCCCAATGTGCTGATCGCCCAGTTGATGCGCTTGAAGCGCTGAGCGAACTCAGCGCCGATTGGCAGGAATGTCGACGTAGCGCGCTGCCGGCGGATCGCTGGCAGGAAAAGTCTCTTTCAACGACTCGTCGACCTGCTCATCACCCGCCGCGAGCGGATGGCGGACACGATAACGCCGCGCGATACCTTTGATGGCCGGCGTCGCGATCAGAGCCAGCGCGCCTAGCAGCACGATGGATTCCAGAATGCCCCCGCCCGACGAACGATGGCGGGGCAGCAGCTCGTAATCGTCCATATCGTCTTGGTCGCGCTCGTAATCGCGCATGAGCGTTCTCCGTTGTGTCTTCACGAGACGCTCCGCCGGCGGACTCAGTTCCGTAATCAGGGAACTCGGGGCGGCACGATGGGATGCGAGCTGGACAGGCCGCCGTCGACCGGAAAGGCCTGACCATTCACATAAGAAGCCGCATCCGACGCCAGGAACAGCGCCATGCGGGCAATTTCGATGGGGGCACCGGCGCGGCGCAGCGGATTGAGCTGGCCGATCTTGTTGTCAGTACCGCGGGCGCGTGCTTGTTCGAAAATCGGTTTGGTCATGCCGGTCTCGATCAATCCCGGACAAATCGCGTTGATGCGCACGCCGCTCCCGGATAGGTGATACGCCGTGGTTTGCACCAGACTGATGACGCCAGCTTTGCTGGCGCTATACGGCGAGCCACCCGCGCCCGAGCGCAGGCCGGCCACCGATGCTGTGCAAATGATCGAACCGCGTTTGCGAGGAGTCATGACTCTTGCGGCATGCTTCACGGCCAGAAAAGTGCCGATCAAGTTGATGCTCAGCACTTGGGTCCATTGCTCCGGCGTCTGCTCATGCAACGGCACCAAGCCGCCGCTGATGCCGGCGTTGGCGAAACAAACATCGAGTGCACCGAACTCACGCACCGCGGCGTCGATGGCATCGGCAATGTTCGCTTCTTGCGACGAGTCGCTGACGATGGCGGTGGCGCGGCCATTGTCTTTGCGAATGGCGGCGACCGTATCTTCCACTTCCGGGGCGCGATCCAAAGCGACCACCGCGGCGCCCGCTTGGGCGAACACCAGCGCACTGGCGCGGCCGATGCCGCTTGCGGCACCAGTGACCAGCGCGACCTTGCCTTTGAGTTGACCTTCAACGGCCGGATCGGGAATTTGCATAAGGGCCTACCGCTGTGTCTTTTGCAGATCGGAATTAATTTGGCATAGGACCGGCCGCTCGACCGCCGCAGTGTGTCCGCGACCATGAATTAATGCAATGGCGCCACTTTGCCCGCTGTTGGCGTGCGCAGCGCTGTGGCATTGTGCGTCGATGAATAGCAGCAGCCCTGAGACCTTGCTCGATCAGGACTTCGGTCTGATCGCCGAATTGGTTCATGCCTATGCTCGCGAGCGTCCGCGCCAACCGGCGTTGATCGACGAGCAACGCGCCATCGATTATGGCGAGCTCGATCAGCGCATGGATCAAGTCGCATTGTCGCTGCAGCGGGACAACGTCGGCAGCGGTGCAGCCATTGCCATCTGTGCCGCGTCCTGCGTCGATTATGCGGTGGTATTTCTCGGAGCATTGCGTGCCGGCGTCGCGGTGGCGCCGTTGTCGCCGTCGTCGACCGCCGCAGCGTTGGTGACCATGTTGGCCGATAGCGGCGCCAGAATCCTGTTTCTGGATGAAGCCATCGCGTCGGCATTGGCTACAGTGGCTTTGCCTTCGGGGCTACAGCTCGTGCGGCTGGACGCGGCGCCGGGTGTGCGTTCGCTCGAAGCGTGGCTCGCGCCGGCGGGCGGTGTGCCGACGCCGGTATCGATTGCGCCCGATGCTCCTTTCAACATCATTTATTCCTCTGGCACCACCGGCGCGCCCAAAGGCATCGTGCAGCCGCATAGCATGCGCTGGTCGCACGTGCGCCGCGCTCGCAACTTCGCTTACGACCGCGAAGCAGTGACAATTTGTTCGACACCGCTGTATTCGAATACCACGCTGGTGAGTTTCTTCCCGGCGCTTGCCGGCGGCGGCGCAGTGGTGTTGATGGCCAAGTTCGACGGCGGCAAGTTCCTGGAGATGTCGCAGCGTCATCGGGTCAGCCATGCGATGTTGGTGCCGGTTCAATATCAGCGCCTGATGGATCGTGCCGACTTCGATAGTTATGACCTCGGCAGCTACCGGATGAAGTTTTGTACCAGCGCGCCGTTCGCCCCCGCGCTCAAGGCCAACATTCTGAAACGCTGGCCGGGCGGCTTGATCGAGTACTACGGGATGACCGAGGGCGGCGGCACCTGCATGCTGCTCGCTCATCAATTCCCGGATAAGTTGCATACCGTCGGTCAGCCGGTGCCGGGTCACGACATTCGTTTGATCGACGAGCAGGGCAAGGAAGTGGCGCGCGGCGAGATCGGCGAAGTGGTCGGCCGGTCGCCGGCCATGATGAAAGAATATTTCAATCAGCCGGGCAAGACCGCCGAAGCCGAGTGGTTCGATGGCGACGGCAACCGCTTCATTCGCACCGGCGATGTCGGCCGCTTCGACGCGGAAGGCTTTTTGACGCTGATGGACCGCCGCAAGGACATGATCATTTCCGGCGGCTTCAATATTTATCCCAGCGATCTGGAAGCCGTGCTGTTGCAGAATCCCGCTGTGCGGGACGCCGCCGTCGTCGGCGTGCCGTCCAGGGAGTGGGGTGAAACGCCGGTGGCGTTCGTCGTGATAAAGGCTGAGTCGGCAGCGACAGCTGCAGACATTAAACAATGGGTCAATGAGCGTGTCGGCAAGACGCAGCGCCTCTCGGCCGTGGAGTTGACGGCAGAGCTGCCGCGCAACGCCATCGGCAAAGTGTTGAAGCGTGAGTTAAGAGATCAGTTCGTCGCGGCTTAGAGACCGTCGAAGAACGACTGCACCGCTGCCAGACAGAACGGCGGCACTAGCGAGCTGTGGTACGCGTCGGCCACGGCGGCA
Organism: Steroidobacter sp.; assembly: GCF_016790065.1. Lineage (GTDB taxonomy): Bacteria > Pseudomonadota > Gammaproteobacteria > Steroidobacterales > Steroidobacteraceae > Steroidobacter. Next base: position 11,041 of record NZ_JAEUPY010000309.1, on the reverse strand, counting down.
GCTCCGCCGTCAGTGGCGCCGCCAGCAATGGCAGCGGCAGCGATCGACGCCTTCGCGGTGTTGAAGCCGAGCTTGATGGTCGCTTCGTCGTCGCCGAGGGACGGATCGTCATCCACGTCGAGCACCCGAATCGGTGCGGTGACACCGGCGCCCGTCCAATATCTCTGCATCAACTCAGTGTTGAAGTACAGCACCGTCGGATCGTCATGACCGGCACATAACAGCACCGATGCCGTCGGGCTCCAGTTGCGCAAATCATTTGCTTTGAACGCGACACGTAGCGGATTGGCCGGCGCTGCTGCCGGCAAGCCGTCAGTCACCGTTGGAAAGCCGCCGTCCGGATGAGCGAGTGAGTCTTGTAGAAAGCTCGCTCGGAACGAATTCGTGATCAACGCTTCAGTGCCGAAGCCGCGAGCGAACACAGGCGCTAAATCGGCGGGCGTCGTTGCCGGCGTATAAGCGGCGTAACTTGGATCGGGCGGCGTGCTGCTGAACAGCTGCTCACGTGGCAACAATCCTTGATCGAAGAGCTGACCGCGAGTGCCAGTGGTCGGCAGCAACGCATCGATGCCGGTGGCATAACGGGCTTCGAATGCATCGGTCGGAGCCGCATAGATGTTGTCGTAAGCGCGTTGATACGCCGTCATCAGCCAGCTCACCAGCAACGGCGCGCTGTTGATGACCTGGCCTTGGAACACAGCGTCACCGAAAGCACCCAGCGCATACGGTCCGGACATCGGCGCTGAAGCTGTCACTGTCGCGCCGTTCGCCTGTAGCAAACGATGCGTGGCCATGGCGACGTAACCGCCTTGCGAATAGCCGGTGATGAACAGCTTGCCACCATCGGTGACTGTCGGGGCCGTGCTCGTCGGTAGTGCGGTACGCGCAGCGGTCAGCGCATCCGATGTGTCTTTGGCCTGTTGTTCGGCATGCAGATACGGATGATAGGCCAGCGTCGACGTGTCGTAGCCAGCGTAATTCGGCGCCACCACGATATAACCTTGCGCGGCGAACGCAGCGGCAATCAGCAAACCTTCGGCGTTGTCCGGGTTGGAAAGATTGGCGATGTTGTAGCTCTTCTCAGCAGCTGTGCCGTGCGCGTACACGACGATGGGGCGTGCGCCTTGGCAAGCAGCGTTGGTGCCGGTCGGAATCATCAGCGCGCCAGACGCGGTCGTTGCCTGGCCGGCGGGATCGAGGGTGTTGTAACGAATCTGGTGCACATCGACGCCGCATTCCGGATCGACGATCAGATCCAGTATTTCAGTCGCTGTGGAGCTGGCGTTCACTACGGCAAGCAACTGATCGATGGAGAACGATGCGAGCCGCGTCGGCGGCGATTCGATCAGCGTACCCGCAGTGGGGGCCGGCGCTACTGGTGGTGGCTCGGCAGCCTCGGAGTCGCGATCGTCGTCGTCATTGTTACTGCAACCCGCCAGCAGTGCGATGGAGCCCACCAGGGCGAACGCTTTCAAGCTCAACGATTTCAGGCCGGTCGACATTCACTGCAGTCCTCTATCTCTCGTACGTACTAATGCCTGAGCGAGGAACTTGGATCGCTGACTTACGGAAAATTTGTACGGTCGTAGCTGAAGTGCGACAGCGCGGGAACATTCCGCCGCGGGGTGACTTTCGTACTCCGGACCTCGATACTCTTCAGCATGTCAGCGAAAAATTTACCGGACGCTTGGGCCGACGACGTTTTGCACTTCTGGTTCGAAGAACTCAGCGAGCAAGATTGGTTCCGCGGCAGCCAGCGAATCGACGAGCAATGCAAGCATCGGTTCGGCGAGCTGTACGTCACGTTAACGGACCATTTGCCGGCAGCGGACCAGCTGAGTCCGCGCGAGTTGCTCGCGGCCGTGATCGTGTTCGATCAATTTCCACGCAACATTCATCGCAAGACGCCGGCTGCGTACGCGACCGACGGCAAGGCTTTGTCGTTGGCGAAGCATGCGGTGGCAAGCGGCAAGGATGGCGCCCTGCCGCCACGACAACGGCATTTCCTTTATATCCCGTTCATGCACAGTGAAGACTTGGCTGCGCAGGTCGAGTCAGTGCGCTTGTTCAGCGAGCTTGGGATTGAGGCAGGCGTGAAATACGCGCGTCATCATCATGACGTGGTGGCGCGCTTCGGGCGCTTTCCTCATCGCAATGCCATTCTCGGGCGTCAGTCGACGCCCGAGGAACTGGAGTTTCTGAAGACCGAGCCGCCGCTGGTCTAGTAATGCCGCTGGTCTAGTAATTCAGGCGGCAGCCGCGCGTGCTTGATTGCCGACTTCGATGTCTTGGCGCAGCGTCTTCGCTGCCAGGAAGTAGTGCAGCGCCGACCACAGATTGATCAGCAAGGTCAGGCGGATCGACCAACGTAGACCGTCGGCCAGCGCCAACTTCTCAGCCACGCCTTGCGACACGAAATATTCCTTGAACAGATCGCTCATGGCGCCGGTAAACATCGGGCCCAACCCTAGGCCGATGAAGTTCAGGATCAGTAACAGGAACGCAGACGCGAGCGCGCGCTCACGCAAGCCGACCAAGCGATGAGTGGTTGCGATGCTCGGTCCAAGGTACGCCGCGGCCAGCGCGATGTACAACACGAGTAGCATCATCGCGGCCACGGTGTTGTCGAGCGCGTACACGACCTGGCCGAACGGTACGACCATCAGCAACGTGATCGCCGGAATCCACACGTACCAACGCGGGTCTTGAGTGCGTGCGTAGTAACGATCGCACCACAAACCGCCAAGGTAGGTTCCCGTCAATCCGCCGAGTGCGACCACCAACGCGAGCCATGCGCCCACATCACCCAGCGTCATGCCATGAGTGCGCATGAAGAACGGCGAATAGAACGAACTCAAGCCGTAGCTGACAAATGCGTGCAGGCCCGCGGCTATCGATAGATGACGAAACGATCGCTTGGCCCACAGATTGCCCATCACTTCGCGGAACGGCGGCGGCTCAGTACTGACCACCGTGCCAGGATCGGAGAAGCCGCGCGGCGGTTCCTTCACCGTCAGTTTCAAAATGATTGCGACGATCAGGCCCGGTAGACCGACGGTATAGAAAGCGGCTCGCCAGCCATATTCATGCGCTACCAAACCGCCGACTAGAAAGCCGAGCGCGCTGCCGCCGTACACGCCCATCGAGTAGATGGACAAAGCCGTGGCACGTTTCTTCGGTTCGACGTAGTCGCTGATGATGGAATACGCCGACGGACTGCAGCCGGCTTCACCGATGCCGACGCCGATGCGTGCGAACAGCAGATGCCAGAAGTTCTTGGCCATGCCGGACACGACGGTGAACGCACTCCACACCACGATGGACGCTGTGATGATGTTGACTCGATTGCGTGTGTCGGCAAGGCGGGCGATGGGAATGCCGAGCGTCGAATAGAAGGCGGCGAAGGCGAGTCCGCTGAGCAAGCCGAGTTGCCAGTCGTGCAGGCCGAATTCCTGCTTGATGGGCTCGAGCACGATGGACAGGATCTGGCGATCGACGTAGTTGAACACGTAGATGACGAACAACAACCAGACCACATAGTTGCGATAGGCATTGCTGGCACTGAATCCGGTGCTCGCGTCGGTGCCGTTCGCGCTGACGGCTCGGTCCCCGACCGAACGTGCCTCTACTGCCATGCCATCCCCCTGTCGCAATGTCGGCGCATTGTGTCATCGCAAAGGTCGTTTGCAACCGCGCAGCCGGTCCTTCCAGTGAAGAAACGACCAAGACTGGCACGGCGCGCGCCGCCAGTTTTGCACTGTAGAAGAGCCGCGCTTCTTTACCTGGCCCGGCTGCCGCTAGAATGAAGTCATGAACGCTCAAATCTCCAAGCCCGAAGGCGATGTGAACGCCGTCGCCGGCCCGATGCAGGCCCTCGGTCGTGCGGGCAAAGCTGCGGCGCAGGTGTTGGCCCAGGCAAACACCGACGCCAAGAACGCGGCCTTGCGAGCGGCTGCCGCTGCGATTCGTGAGCGCCGGGCGGAAGTGCTGGCGGCCAATGCTCAGGATGTGGAGCAGGCCAAAGCGCGTGGCATTTCGTCGTCGTTGCTGGATCGGCTGGTCTTGAATGAGCAACGCGTCGAAGCCATGGCACGCGGCATCGAGGACATCGTGGCGCTGCCGGATCCCATCGGCAGTGTGATTGCTGGCTGGACTCGGCCCAATGGCTTGAAGATCGAGCGAGTGCGCGTGCCGCTCGGCGTGGTCGGCATCATTTATGAGAGCCGTCCGAACGTGACTGCCGATGCGGGTGCGCTTTGTTTGAAGTCAGGCAACGCGGTGATCCTTCGCGGCGGCAGTGAAAGCAGTCGTTCGATCAAAGCGATTCATGCCTGTCTGGTCGACGGGCTGCGCGCTGCCGGCTTGCCCGAAGCGGCGATTCAAGTCGTGCCGACGACCGATCGCGCGGCAGTCGGTTACATGCTCTCGAGCATGACTGAGTTCATCAACGTCGTCGTGCCTCGCGGCGGCCGCAGTTTGGTCGAGCGAGTGCAGAAGGAAGCTCGCGTGCCGGTCATCGGTCATCTCGACGGCAACTGTCATGTGTATGTGGATCGCGATGCCGAGGTGAACATGGCTCGCGACGTCGTGCTGAACGCCAAGCTTCGACGCACCGGTGTTTGCGGAGCGGCCGAGACGGTGCTGTTCGATCGCAACGGCAATGCCGCCTCAACGGTGCTCAAGGCGTTGCTGGATGCAGGTTGTGAAGTCCGCGGCGACGAAACGTTACAGCGTCTCGATACGCGCATCGTGCCCGCCACCGAGGTGGATTGGAGCACCGAATATCTCGAACCCATCATCGCGGCCCGCACGGTCGACGGCGTCGATGAGGCCATCGCGCATATCGCCCGCTATGGATCGGCGCACACCGAGTCCATCGTCACTGCCAACCCGGCCACGGCCGAGCGCTTTCTGAGCGGTGTCGACAGCGCCATCGTTTTGCATAACGCATCGACCCAGTTCGCCGACGGCGGCGAGTTCGGCATGGGCGCGGAGATCGGCATCTCCACCGATAAATTCCATGCCCGTGGCCCGGTGGGCGTCGAGCAGCTCACCAGTTACAAGTACGTCGTGCGCGGCACTGGGCAAATCCGGCCCTGAACGGCTCACAAACCGGCCAATGGCCGAAGGCCCGCGCGCTCGAAGCGACGTATACTCCCGTCCAGTTTCGATTCCGGGCCCGTTCGTATGTTCCAATCTTTTGTGTTGCTGGTGGTTGCCGCTGTCAGTCTGGCCGCTGCGCCGGCGTTGGCGGCCGCTAATACCGATGCCGCCGCGTTAGCCGCTGCCGTCGAGAAGGCTCGGGCCGATCAGATCGACGCACTGGCGCCGAAGGCGTTTGCCGCTGCGTTACAAGCCAGTCAGAACGCCACCAAGGAAGCTGAACGCGGCCGCGGCACTGAAAAAATTGCAGCTCGCGTGCAGGAAGGCGAGGCGGCGTTACAGAAGGCCCGTACTGTCGCGGCGAATGCCCAGCAGGTGTTGTCCGGCGTCATCAAGACTCGCCAGGATGCATTGGTTGCCGAAGCGCCAAAATTCGCCCCCGAGGCCTGGGCCAAGGCCGCGGATCGTTTCCAGCAAGCCATGCGCGAAAACGAAAGCGGCGATTTGGCCAACGCGCAGAAGCGGGCGGCCGAGGCCGAAGTGCTGTTGCGCGACGCTGAGTTGATCGGCATCAAGGGCGGCGTTCTCAACGAAGCGCGCAATCTGATCGCGCAAGCCGATGCCGCCAAGGTCGAGCGTTTTGCACCTCGCACGCTGCAGTCGGCCAAGCGTCATCTCGCCGAGGCCGAGCAGGAGATTCAGCGCAATCGTTACGACGTTGCTCAGCCGCGCAAGCTCGCGGCCCAGGCTCGTTACGACGCCAAGCATGCGACTTACCTGGCCCAGCAGGCCCAGCGCGTCATGCAACAGGAGAAGGACAATCAGGCCGGCGTCGAGGCGTTGATCCTGTCCTGGGAAGAGCCGCTGCAGCGCATTGCCACCGACATGGAGTTGGACGTGCGCTTCGACGAAGGCCATCAGGGCCCGATGAAAGAAGTCGGCGAGCAGGCCCAGCAGCAGGTGCAGGAAGTGCGTCGCTTGAAACAAGAACTGCAGGATCGCGACGAGCAGATCGCGTCGCTGAACAATCAGGTGAAGCGTGTCGAGTCGCGGCTCGGTGGTGAGTCGCAGGAACGCATTGCCTTACAGCGTCAGGTCGATGCGCAGGCTCAGCTGCGTGCGAACATTGCGGCCATCGAAGCATCGTTCACGGCCGACGAGGCTCGGGTTTATCGCCAGGGTGAAGATGTGGTGGTCTCATTGATGGGCATCAGCTTCCCGTCCGGTCGCAGCACCATCGACGGCAGCAGCGCGGCTTTGATGCGGAAGGTGCAACAGGCGCTGGCGCGGTTTCCTGGCGCGTCTGTGTTGATTGAAGGTCACACCGATGCCAACGGCAGCGACTCAGCGAATCTGATCCTGTCGCAGGATCGTGCGGACGCGGTGAAGCAGTATCTGGTGAGTCAGTTGGGGGCTGATGCTGAGAAGGTCAGCTCCATCGGTTATGGCGAGGCCCGGCCGGTCGCGACCAACGAGACCGCCGCCGGTCGTGCGCGCAATCGGCGCATCGACCTGGTCATTCATCTGCAAGGCACTGGCTAATTCGCTTTAGTGGTCGTGCGCATGAGGATGCTCATGCGCATGATCGTGCCCCGGCACCGCGCAGCGCTCGCAATTCACCCAGCCTGAGTCGCCGTTGACGTAGTGCTCCTTCTTCCAAATGGGCACGCGGTGCTTCACTTCGTCGATGATGTAGCGGCACGCAGCGAATGCCTCCGCCCGATGCTTTGAGCTGACTCCCACCCACACCGCCAGATCGCCGATGGCCAGCGAGCCGACCCGATGGACGCAGGCGGCTTTCAATACGCCGAATTTAGCGATGGCTTCGGTGACGATGCGTTCGCCTTCTTTGTTGGCTAACGCTTCGAAGGCTTCGTATTCCAGCTGCGTGACTGATTGACCTTCGTTGTGGTCGCGCACCCAGCCTTCGAAGGATGCATAGCCGCCCGCGGCTTTGTCCGCCAGTTCTTGGCGGTAAGTGTCTGGGGTCAGAGTCGTAGTGCTGAAGAAGAAAGCTTTCATCCGCCTGCCACCGGGGGTATGAACACGACCGTATCGCCGTGACGCAACGGCGTGTGCCAGTCGCTGAATTCGGAGTTGAGCGCCACTTTCAGCTGCGCTGGGCTGAGCTGGAAGGGATGGCGTTTGCTCAGCTCGTTGTATAACTCGGCCGGAGTGGCCGCTGTCGTGTCCAATGTTTCTTCGCTGCGCCCGGCTTGTTCGCGGAGGATGGCGTAGTACTGGATTTTCAGCGTGCGCTGAGGGCTGGCGGCCGAGCCGCCGAAGGCGGCGACGGTCGCGCGGTATTCGTCGGTGGTGTTCACATTGTCGAGCGCCCGAGCGTCGGGCAGGTCGAGGAGCAACGACTCGGCGTTGATCAAAAACTTCCGGGGGCATTGTTTGCCGGCGGCGAGGTGAGCGAGCAGGGGTTCGCGAGACGCCGGTTCCCAGATCGCGCAAAGAGGCTCAGGCAAACCATCATGGCTGCTCTTATAAGCAGTAGCGAGCTTGCGAACATCGCGATGCTCAACCAAATGCCGCAGTGTGTGTTCATTCAAAAACGGCAGGTCACAGGCAACCACCAACCAAGCCGCCTTGGGATGAGCGGCGAGAGCCGCGGAGATACCCGCAATAGGCCCAATTCCAGGCTGACGATCGACGATCTGCGGAAAGCCAACGCGCGTTGGATCCTCCCGCTGATCCGGCCGCACAGAAACAAACGTCGCCGCACACACGTGCGACAACAAATGAAACGTCCAATGCAGCTGCGACTGACCGTGATACTCGATCGCCGCCTTATCTCGCTGCATCCGCGTGCTGGCCCCGCCGGCCAGCACCAGGCCGAACAAGGGTGCTTCAGCCGACATCACTCTTACCTCCGCGCTTCTCGATCAACTTGGTCTCAGCAATCACGATGTCATGCGAGAGCGCTTTACACATGTCATAAACAGTTAGCGCCGCGACACTGGCGCCAGTCAGCGCCTCCATCTCGACGCCGGTCTTGTGATGCACGGACACCGTGCAAACAATGACCGCATCGTCGCCCTCCATGTCGATCTCGAGCTTGCACTTCTCGATGCCGAGCGGATGACAAAACGGAATCAACTCGTGAGTTTTCTTTGCCGCCATGGTGCCGGCGATGATGGCTGTCTGAAACACCGGCCCCTTCGAAGTATTGAACTGCTTCGAACGCAAGGCCTCAGCGACATCCGCTGGAAAGCGCACCCGGGTCTGCGCCGTTGCCGTGCGCTTGGTGACGACCTTATCGCCCACGTCGACCATGGTCGGTCGGGCGTTCGAGTCGACATGAGTGAAAGTCGCCATTCGATCAGCCACCGATGTAATACATCTCGATCTTACGCAACGGCTGCTCGCCGTCCTTGAGCGTAGATCGAATTTCACTGTAACGATCGCCACGCTTCAGCCAGGTATCGGAGATCAGTGTACTGAGCTCCTCATCCGTCGCGCCGGCGCGCAAAGGAGCCCGCAGATCCACGCCAGAGCGGGCGAACAAACAAGTGTAGAACACACCTTCCGAAGACAACCGCGCGCGCGTGCAATCGCCACAGAACGGATTGGTGATGGACGATATGAACCCGACCTCGCCGACGCCGTCGTCGAACGCGTAACGCTCGGCCACTTCGCCGCGATAGTTCGCATCCACCGGATGCAGCGGCCAGCGCTCGCCGATGCGGGCCACCAGCTCGCGCGACGGCACCACTCGATCCATCATCCAGTGATTGCGATTGCCAACGTCCATATATTCGATGAAGCGCACGATGACGCCGGTGCCCCGGAAGTGTTCGATGAGATCGAGCGCTGTGTGATCGTTCAGGCCGCGCTCTATCACCGAGTTGATCTTGATGGGCGCGAGTCCCGCTTCCCGAGCAGCGCGAATGCCGTCGAGCACGCGCTCCAGGTCGCCCATGCCGCCGCTCATTTGTTTGAAGATGGCGGGGTCGAGCGTATCGAGGCTGACGGTGATTCGATTCAAGCCGTTGGCTTTCAATTCGACGGCATGCTGAGCGAGCAGCACGCCGTTGGTGGTCAACGCCACATCCTGCACGCCGTCGATGGCCGTCAGGTCGCCGATCAAGTCGGACAGATTGGAACGCAGCAGCGGTTCGCCGCCGGTGAGCCGCACCTTCTTCACGCCCAGATCGACGAACAGCCGCGTCAGCCGCACGATTTCTTCGAACGACAGTCGCTCGTGAGATTTCAGGAAACGATAGTTCTCATGAAACGTTTCCTTGGGCATGCAATACGGGCAACGGAAATTGCAGCGATCCATCACCGAGATGCGCAGGTCGTGCAGCGGCCGGCCCAAGGTATCTTTCGGGCGGTGCTTCACGGGCAGGGCTGTGACGGATGAGGACATGCGGCTACCGGCAGGTTGCTACCAACGAAACAGCGCTACGGGCTGGTCTTCCAGAACGACTCGCGGGCCGGGCAGCAGTTCCACGAAACCGTGAGTGCCGATCAGCGAAGTGAAGTCGCCGGAGCCACCCGTGGGCTGCGGGATGGCGGCCTGGCCCGCCGCGGTTTGTGTCAAACGCACGGGCAGGAACACCGCCAACGATGCTTTCACATCGTAGCTTTGGGCGAGGTTGACGGTTTCAACCTCGTGCGCCGTGCCGCCTTGAGCTGCCTGCAAGCCTGGCAGCACGTAACGAGTCAGGCAAACCAGTGTCGACACCGGATTGCCAGGCAGCGCGTACACCGTTTGTCCGCCAGCGCCTACGCCAAACCAAATCGGCTTGCCGGGGCGTTGCGCCACCTTGTGAAAAATCATGCGCACGCCGAGTTCCTGCAACACCTGCGGCACGTAATCGAAGCGGCCCATGGACACGCCGCCGCTCAGGATCAGTACGTCGTTGCTTTGCAGATGAGTCTGCAAACGGGCGCGCAAGGCCGGCAGGTCGTCAGGGACGTGATCGTGACTCAACGCCGTGTAGCCGTGCTGACGTAGCGAAGCGAGCACGCCATAAACATTGGAGCGAGAGATTTGCCAGGGTTCCAGCGGCTGGCCCGGCTCGACGAGTTCATCGCCGGTGGAGATCACCACGATGCGCGGCGGACGAGCGACCGCTGCGTGCGTCTGGCCGTTGGAAGCAATGACAGCGACTTCGGCGGGGCCGAGTCGATAGCCCGACGGCAACAATAAGTCGCCTTTGCGAGAGTCGATGCCGCTGGCGTGCACGTTGAAGTTGCGCACCGGGGCGGGTGCGTCGTCGCGCAGTTGAGCGACGCCGTCCTTCACTTCGATGTTCTCGACGGGCACCACACAGTCGCAGCCCACCGGCAGCATGGCGCCGGTCATCACTTCGATACAGTCGCTGGACTCGCGAAGAGTGAGCGGCGGGGCGCCGGCGCCTTGTGTGCCGGCGATCCGAAAACTATTGCGTCCGGCTTGCCAGGCGGCGAACGAGAAGCCGATGCCGTCCATGGTGACCCGGTCGAACGGCGGCTGATCGCGGCTGGAAATGATGGACTCGCGCAGCACCGTGCCCGACAGCTCGAACAGCGGCAAATGGACCGTCGGCAGCTGCGTCGCATGTTGGCGAATCGCGGCTTCAGCTTCGGCAGGGGTGAGGAGGCGGCTGGACACCGCGAAAGTGTGTCACGAGCCACCGGGCGGCGCAAAAACGCCGGATTGGGCGCCTATTCCTTGGCTCCACATCCGCGCGTAAGCAGGGAATCTGATCCGTAGCTTCCCCATGGAGCGGCTGATAACGCTCCATTCCCTGGCCTTGGGCCTGCTTTGCCGCCGGCACATCAATCCGGCGGCGCTTCGAAATCTCGCTTAGCCGCGCGCCTTAAAGACACGCACCTGCTCGTTGAACAGCTTGGCCTTGGCCTGCAGTTCGTCGATGGCGGCGTTGTGTTTCTTGGTCTGCATGGTCTTCAGCTGCATCAGCTGCGCAGTGCCGGCGGCCTT
>NZ_JAEUPY010000282.1 GCF_016790065.1 Steroidobacter sp. | reverse complement strand
CAAGGTCGGGGCGCTCCACGCCGTATACGGCATTCTCGCTGCCCTGGTAGCTCGCGCCAACGGCCGGCAAGAAGCGCTGCGAGTCGAAGTGCCGATGTTCGAAGCGCTGACGTCTTTCATTCTCAACGAACATCTCGCGGCCGCCACCTTCCAGGAGAACGGCAAGGTCGGTTACTCGCGGGTGCTGTCGCCCGATCGTCGTCCTTATCGCACCCAGGACGGGTGGATCGCAGTGCTGCCTTACACCGGCGAACAATGGCGGCGTTTCTTGATCGAAGCCGGGCGTGCCGACGTGCTCGAGCAACCTTGGTTTCATCAGGCCGACGGGCGGCACTCGCACATCGACTATTTGTACAGCGTGATCGCCAGCGTGTTGCCGCAACGTGCTTCGGCCAGTTGGCTGGAAACCCTGGAGCGCTTGGATATTCCCTGTTCGGTAGTGAACCGGTTGGAAAATCTGCTGGAGGATCCGCACTTGCACGACGTCGATTTTTTCCACGTCGGCGATCGCTATCCGCCGAGCATCAAACGCATGTTGCCGCAGCCGGTGGTGTTCGACGGTATCGCGCCTAAGAGCGACTCTCCCGCGCCTGGCTTGGGTGCGGATACGCGAATCGTGTTGAAGGAGTGCGGCTATTCCGCTGCTGAGATCGACGAACTGCTCGCGCAAGGCATCGCGCGCGGTCCGGTCAGATCGTGAGCATCGTTCTCAGTCATCGGCAGCGCTTGGCTGCCATCGCCACCGGCTCGGCAGGCAATCTGATCGAGTGGTTCGATTTTTATATCTACGCGTTCACAGCGCTGTACTTCGCCGCCAGCTTCTTTCCAGAGGGCGATCGCACGGCGCAGCTGCTGAACGTGGCCGGCATCTATGCCGTCGGCTTTTTGATTCGCCCGGTCGGTGGTTGGTACTTCGGCCGCTTCGCCGATCGGCATGGTCGTCGCGCGGCGTTGGTGGCGTCGGTGCTGTTGATGGGCGCCGGCTCGTTGCTGATCGCCGCATTGCCCACGTATGCCAGCATCGGAGCCTGGGCGCCCGCGTTGTTGCTGTTGGCGCGGCTGCTGCAAGGTTTCTCGACCGGTGGTCAATTCGGCGCCGCTGCCACTTATCTCAGTGAAGTGGCTGCCGATGCGCGTCGAGGTTTCTATGCTTCGTTCCTGTATGTGACTTTGATTGCCGGCCAGCTGTGCGCGTTGCTCACGTTGGTCGCGCTTCAGCAGTTGCTTGACGATGCTGACTTGCGCGCGTGGGGCTGGCGCATTCCTTTCGCCATCGGCGCGGTCATGGCATTCACGGTGCTGTTGCTTCGTAATCATTTGCACGAGACCACCGACAACAAGACTGCCAAGTCCGCCGAAGCAGGTAGCCTGCTCGCGCTGTTCCGTCATCCCAAAGCGCTGTTCGTCGTAATGTCGCTGACCGCCGGCGGCGGCTTGTGTCTGTACACGTTCACCACCTACATGCAGAAGTTCCTGGTGAACACCGCCGGCATGGAGATCAAGACCGTCAGCAACGTGATGCTGTCGGCCATGCTGGGTTTCATGTTGTTACAGCCGGCCATGGGTGCGTTGTCCGACCGCATCGGCCGTCGCAAATGTTTGTTGTTCTTTGCCGGCCTGATGACGGTGAGTGCCGTGCCTATCTTGCACGCCTTGTCCAAAGTTCAGGACGCGGGGATGGCATTCCTGCTGGTGTTGCTGGCGCTGACCATTCTCAGCCTGTACACCTCGATCAGCGGCTTGTTCAAAGCTGAGCTGTTTCCGCAGCACATCCGCGCGCTCGGCGTCGGGTTGGCGCACAGTATTTCCATCGCCATCTTCGGCGGCTCGGCCGAGTACATCGCGTTGCTTTGTAAGCAGGCTGGCCAGGAACAGATTTACTTCTGGTACGTGGCGGCGGTCTGCGCGGTTTCCTTTGCGACGGCTCTGTTCATGCGCGAGCCGCGTCGCGCGACCATGATGGAATAACAAACCAATGAGAGTGCTGGGGCGTTGGTGCGTGCGAGCGTTGCTGTTAGCCGGAGCGATCCAGCTCGCTGGCTGCAGTAAACAGCAAGAACCCGCGGCACCGGCTGCTCCCAAGACGCCGTATGGACGCGTCGATCAGGCACGCGTCATCGCCGCCGACGCCGAGCCGCAGAACTGGTTCACCACCGGCCGCACCTTCGGCGAGCAACGCTTCTCACCGCTCGAGCAGATTAACATCGACAATGTGCAACAGCTGGGCTTTGCCTGGCAGTACGACTTACAGACCGAACGCGGTCTGGAAGCGACGCCGGTGGTCGTCGATGGCGTGCTGTTCACGAGCAGCAACTGGAGCAAGGTGTACGCCTTGGATGCGCGCACTGGTCGTGAATTGTGGTTGTTCGATCCCAAGGTCGACGGTCAGTGGGCACGCAATGCTTGCTGTGACGTCGTCAATCGCGGTGTCGCCGTCTGGCAAGGCAAAGTGTATGTCGGCACGCTCGACGGCCGACTGATCGCGCTCGATGCCGATAACGGCAAGCAATTGTGGAGTCAGGACACATTCGTCGATCGCGAGCGCTCTTACACGATTACCGGCGCGCCTCGTATCGCGGGCGGCAAAGTCATCATCGGTAACGGCGGTGCTGAGATGGGCGTGCGCGGTTACATCACTGCGTACGACGCTGAGAGCGGCGCGATGGCGTGGCGCTTCTACACCGTACCGGGCGATCCCAAACTTCCGTTCGAACATCCCGAGCTCGAAGCAGCGGCCAAGACATGGGATCCTAACAGTCGTTGGGAAGCCGGCGGCGGTGGTACGGCTTGGGATTCGATGGCCTACGATCCGCAGCTGAATCTGTTGTACGTCGGCACGGGTAACGCGAGTCCGTTTCCGCAATCGGTGCGCAGCCCCAAAGGCGGCGACAATCTTTATCTGAGCTCCATTCTGGCCATCAATCCTGACACTGGCCGACTGGCGTGGCATTACCAAACCACACCCGGCGAGTCGTGGGATTACACAGCCGTACAACACATCATCCTCACTGATCTGCAGATCGGCGGCACTACGCGCAAGGTGTTGTTACAAGCGCCCAAGAACGGATTCTTTTATGTACTGGATCGCGCCACCGGCGAGCTGTTGTCGGCGGAAAAATATGTCGAGGTGAACTGGGCCAGTCACGTCGATTTGAAGACCGGTCGGCCAGTACCCACCGGTCAAGGTGATTATTCCAAGCAAGCCCAGCGGGTCGCGCCGGGTCCGTTCGGCGGACACAACTGGCACCCGATGGCGTTCAGTCCCAAAACCGGCTTGGTTTATATCCCGACGTTGGATCGCACGGCGTACTTCGCCGCCGATCCCGACTACAAATACATCCCACGGCGTTCGTTCAACACTGGTCGTGCAGGCGTTGTTGAATACGCGACACAAGTTAGCGACGGCGCAGTGATGACACGCAAAGGTGCGTTGAAGGCGTGGGATCCAGTTGCCCAGCGCGAAGTGTGGCGCGTCGACTATCCCTGGTTCTACAACGGCGGCTTGTTGGCAACCGCCGGCAACTTGGTGTTCCAAGGTACGACCGACGGTTACTTGAAAGCGTACGCCGCAGACACCGGCAAGCTCGCTGCAGAAGTGTTGGTCGGCACCAGCATCATGGCGGCGCCGGTCAGCTACGCCGTCGATGGCGAACAATTCATTTCGGTATTGGCTGGTTATGGCGGCGCGCAGCTGGATGAATTCTTGGAAGGCTCAGCCGCACGCAAGTACGGCAATGCTGGTCGCATCGTTACGTTCAAGCTCGGGGGTGGCAAAGTGCCGGTGCCGTCGGAGAAGGATTGGAACGCGAACATTCCGCCGCTACCGGAGCGCATGCCAGCAGACGCTGCGACGTTACAACACGGCGGGTTATTGTTTGGGCAGCACTGTGGTGTGTGCCATGTGCTGGATGATGCACCCAGCGGCTATCCCAACCTATTGCGGTTGCCTCAAGGTAAACACGCAATCTTCGACGAGATCGTCCTGCGGGGTGCACTCGCCAGCCGCGGCATGGCGAGCTTTGCAAATGAGATCAGTGAAGTGGACGCGCACGCGATACACGCGTTCCTGATCGACAAAGCCTACGAGGCGCGCGCCAAACGCTAAACCCCCGACGCTGGAGTCGTCGCGGGAGTTTCTGCCAGCAGTTGCTCGATCAGTGCAGTGAACTCTGCCACGTAGTCTTCATAGTGTTTGCCGGTCGCCGGTCCCGAGAATCCGACGTGTGTGTCCCGCACCTTGCCGGTTCGATCCACCACGAGAGTCGTCGGATAACCATAAACGCCGGTGAGCGTCGGTAGCGCTTTGCTTGCTTCGTCGGTGTCCGAAACGCCAGCGATCAACGTGGTGAACTCGATACCCAGATCTTTGCGATAACCCCGCACGGCTTGCGCGGCCCGTTCGAATTCGCCGTGACGCTCGAACATCAGCGCGACGATCTCTACGCCCTTGGGCTGATATTCCTTATAGAACGGCACCAGAAACATCGCTTCATCGTGACAGTTCGGGCACCAACTGCCGCCGAGCGTGACCACGACGACCTTGCCGCGAAACTTTTCATCGTGCAGCGACACTTCCTTGCCGTCGACATCGCGAAACGTGAAGTCAAAGCCGGAAGTTTGATCTTTGAGTTGAGTGCTGGGCCCGATACCGTCCAGGGTGGCATTGTCATTGCGGCTGGCCTTCACCTGCGAGTGCGACGCCAGGCCTTGCCACATCTCGCCTTCCAGATCGCCGGCTTTGTTCACTTTGAGTTTGTATAGATAAGCCAGGCCGCCGGCGAACGTCGACAGCTGCGCTTCGTCGCCATGCACTTGACCTTCCAGATAACGATGATCGCCGGTTGGCGTCATCACCGTGCCAGTGACCCGATCGTGCTGCTGCTCGAAGATGGCGACGGCCGCGGTGGTTTTGCCATCGCTGGTCAATGTCATTTCCCAGTGACCGGCGAGATCGGCGTTGTCGGTCAGCGCTTCTTTATAGAAACGATAGCTGTCGCCGCGCGTCGCCTGGAACGGAATCACTTGTTCCTTACTGTCGGCCTTGATCAGCGTGACAGTGCCTTCGAGGCGATCCCGATACATTTTGGCGCGCAGTGTGTTTTCGTAGCCAGGGAAGGTTGCCGCGAGCTCGCCCTCTTTGAGCGTCACGTTGTCGACGCGAGTGCGCTCGGCTGCATTCACTAAGTACAACACGAAGCCAGTGTCTACTTTTGATACTTCCAAGCCGACCGGCGCAACGCCACCCGGCAATTCGAGCGTGGCGCGGTAGGTGCCCGTTTGTGGTTCATCTACCGGCCTGCCGCACGCCGCCAAGGTTGCCAGCAAACCGGCCAGAACCAGGGGCGATATCGTCGAACGGGCCGAACTCCAAGCCGCTATGCGCATGCATCCTCCGCGAGAGGGCGGCAGTGTCGGGCGTCTGCCTGCGGACTGCAACTGAAGCGAATGTAACGACGCCAGACTTGACACGCCCCGAAACAGTCGCTCGACGTCACGGGAACCGCGCTGACGAATCGCGCGTTTTCGGACCACTGAATCTGTAGAACGACGACTTGGAGGCGCTATGAGAATCCCGACTTTCCGGGCCGGACTGCCCATCATCGGCATGTTGGCCGTTAGCTTGCTGGCGGGTTGCAGCAGCGTGTCCGAAGTAACGAAGGAGCGCGTGGCGCGCAGCGAATCTTCGTATCAGCAGGCACAGCAAGCGGTGGGCCGCTCGGAAGCCGGCGCCATCGAACTGCAACGTGCCAAGGACAATTTGGAACAAGCCAAAGCGGCTTTGAACAAGAAGGAAAGCCAGAAGGCCGAGCGTTACGCGCAGTTGGCGCAGCTCGATGCCGAGCTAGCCATCTCGAAGTCACAAAGCGCATCGGCGCGTAAGGCGGCCGATGAAGTGTTGGCCAGCATTCAAACTCTGCGTCAAGAAGCGGCCCGCGGCGCTGTGGCAAACGATCAGTGATGGTTGACAGCACAACTGCGTTAACCACCGGAGATTAGACATGAAACGTGCATACAATGTGTTGTTGACTGCTGCGGTTGCCGGCTTGTTGGCAGCCTGTAGTTCGACTCCAAATCGGGTCGAAGAGTTGGAAGTAGCGCGAGCTGTCGTGCCACAAGTCGAGTCTTCACCGCGTGCCGGCGTGGCAGCCAGCAATGTCGCCGAAGCGCGCAAGTCGCTGGATCGTGCCAACAAGCTGGCGGATCGCGGCGGCAAGATAGGTGACATTCAGTTCGAAGCGCAGGTCGCCGCGCGGAATGCGCAGATTGCCAATGAGAAGATTCTGACCGCGCAAGCTCAGGAAGAGATCGAGAAGGGCACGGCTGAGCGACAGGCGGTGTTGATCGAAGCGCGTGAAGCTGAATCGCGTCGTCGCGCAGCTCAGGCTCAGTCCGCTCAACAGCAGGCACAACTTGCTGAGCAGCGAGCCAGCACGCTCGAGCAAGAGCTGGCGGCTTTGAAGGCGAAGAAGACGGATCGAGGCATGGTGCTGACCCTGGGCGACGTGCTGTTCGATACCGGTCTGGCGACATTGAAGCCCGGCGCATACACGACGGTTGATCGACTCGCCACCGTGTTGAAAGAAGCGCCGGACCGAAAGGTAATGATCGAAGGCCACACCGACAGCGTCGGCGCCGATGATTACAACCAAGCGTTGTCTGAGCGTCGCGCCACCGCTGTGCAGACCGCTTTGTTGGAGCGTGGCGTGCGTTCGGATCAGATCGTGGCTCTGGGTAAGGGCGAAAGTTACCCGGTCGCGAGCAATGACAACGCCGCGGGTCGCCAGCAGAACCGCCGCGTCGAGATGATCTTCACCGACAACCAATCGCAGGTTGCTTCGGACGCTCAATAGTTGAGCACTACCCCCTCTCTCCGGCCGGAGAGAGGGGGTTGGCAAGTTGCTTAGCCTTGGGGCACCCAGACGAGTGCGACAGTTTTGACGTCGATGTCGGTCTTGCGTGGCTTGACCGATGTTTGTTCGATCGTCACGTTCGCCGGATCCAGGTCGTTGCGAAGGCGCGCGACTTCGGCTTCGAGCTCGCTCTGCATGTCGGTCAGACGCTGCTCGATCACTTCACGATTCTCTTCCGCTCGACCGACGTCGCCGCTTTCTTTGCCGAGGCGACCTGCGCTGCGCGCCGCACTGCCGACGCGTTGAGCGTTGCTCACACTGAGAGCTTTGCGGCCGAGCAGGGCGCCAAGAATGGACGTCCCCACGGAGATCGCGGTTTGCATCTTGTGCTGTGACAGATCGGAGCGTTCGCGTTCGATGCGATCATCGGCCCGGCGCAGTTGATCTTGCAGAGTGGTCAGCTTCGGGGCGTACTTCTTTCTGAGCTTGTCGATTTCCGCGTCGCGCTTTTCACGCAGGGCTAAAGCTAGCTTGGCGCGGAAGTCACCTTCGCTCGTGCCTGGAGCGACGGATTGGCCTGCCGTAGGGCAGTAGAAGACGGGCAGCGTCGCCGTCGCGTAGAGATGGCTCGCCAATTCTTTTTGCCAGGACTTGTAATTCTGAGCCCGGAGCAGCGCGGAGGGTGTTGTCCCGTACTGCGCTCCGGATGCGGGTTCGCTTGATAGTTGTTTCTGCAGATCGCCACTGATGTCGGCTTCCGCCCAGTCGGCGTTGGATTCGCTGTTGTCGAGCGGAGCAATCAGGGAGCGCGTCTCCCAAACGTCGAGGCCAGCAGCCTTGTCGACGAAGTGCAGGCGTGCGACGCCGAGCACGCGAGGCAGATACGTTGCGCCTCGCGTCGACGAATCGAGATAGAGCTCGGAGACTCCGGAGGGCACGACTGGCTTGTCAGCGGGCCGTGAATCTCGGCTTGTTTCCGCAGCAGCAGAATTTATTGATGAGCTTTCCGCCGGGTACGGAGAAGCAGCGCGTTGCGCCGATTCGGCGCCGGCGCGAGCAGAAGAGAGGGAACTCTGCGGCGAGTCAATGCTGGTGCCAGGCCGTGACAACTTCGCAATCTCTTGCAACGTCAGCGGCCCACGGAGATACGACAGCGTCCAGCGTGTTCTGAACAACACCGGCGCGGCGTCGTGCACATTCCGCATCAGGAACACGCGATTGCCCAGATTGGCGAGCAGCTTCTCCAACTGACCCTTGTCCAATCCATCACCGGCAGCGCCCAGCAACCCTTCGACAACGCGTGCCTTATCCCGCTCAGTCTGCAAACGCCCGATGAACCAAGTCCCAGCGTTCGACAAGCCCTTGTAATCCAGATCGACCGGATTCTGGGTGGCCAGTACCACGCCCAATCCAAACGCTCGCGCCTGCTTCATCAAAGTGAGCAGCGGCAACTTGGACGGCGGCATGGCGCTCGGCGGGAAGTAGCCGAAAATCTCGTCCATATATAAGAGCGCGCGCAAGCTCGACGTGCCCGACTGCTTGCGCATCCACGCGACGATTTCGCCGAGCAGCAAGGTCACCACGAACATGCGCTCGGCATCGCCGAGATGCGCAATCGAGATCACGGAAATGCGCGGCTTGCCATCGGCGGTGAACAACAGCTTCTGCACATCGAGCGGTTCGCCCTTCATCCAAGGAGCGAAGCTCGGCGAGGCGATCAAGTTGTTGAGCGCCATCGCCAACTGCATGCGTTCCTTGGCGGGATAGAAAGTCTCCAGGTCGAACACCCCGACCTGCTCGAACGGCGGCTTCTGAATCCCTTGGATCAACGCGGCCAACGACAGGTCGCGACCAGCGCTCCAGGCCTGCTCGAACAAGGTCGCCAATAGAATGTGTTCGCGGCTCTGGATGGGATCGGCCTGGATCCCGGCCAGGCCCAGCAAGCCACCAATGGTCGCGCCGACCCGTTCACGCAGCGCGCCGCTATCGAGCCGCAACTCCTCCGGGGGCGCGGCGAACGACTGAAGCACGGACAAAGGCCGACCGGCCTCGCTGCCTGGGGTGTAGATCGCGATGTCGACGGCATCCCGGAAGCGGGCGATGCGCGCGCCGTCCTGGTCCCAATCGGCCAGGCCCTTCTGCCAGGTCTCGGCGGTTTTGGCGGCGGCGGCGTCCGGCTGCAAACCCTGGCGGGCCGCGGCGCCGGCGTCGATCCAAGGCGCAAAGTCGGCGGGCCGCAGTTCGGGGAAGCTCAACAGCAGGTTGCCCAAGTCGCCCTTGGGGTCGATGGCGATGGCCGGTACCCCGTCGATGGCCGCTTCTTCCAGCAAGGACAGGCACAGGCCGGTCTTACCGCTGCCGGTCATGCCGACGCACACCGCGTGGGTGGTCAGATCCCGCGAGTCGTAGAGCAGCAGGTCGTCCGGGCGGTCGGCGCCGCGCTCGGCATCGTATTCCCGACCCAGGTAAAAACTGCCGAGGGCTTCGTAGGAGGGAAGGGTCGCCATGAAAGAATTGCTCGCTGAATGAGGCCGCGGCTAAGAACTTTTGGCGATAACGGCGCGTCGTTCGCTTCTGACGTTATAACCGTTTTGTAACCCGGCGATTACTGACCTTATCACTGCCGGCCGGTAAGCTCCCGGCCCCTATGTCCATCACGCTCGACCAAGTCACCAAACGGTATCAAGGCTCGCCGGTCGTCAACGACGTCTCCCTCGAGGTTGGCGAAGGCGAGTTCTACGTCCTGCTCGGCCCCAGCGGCAGCGGCAAGAGCACCTTGCTACGCGCCATAGCGGGCTTGACCGGCGTCGACCATGGCCGCATTGCCCTACACGGCAGCGACGTTACCCATGTCTCGGCCCGGCAGCGTGGCGTGGGCCTAGTGTTCCAGAACTATGCGCTGTTCCGCCACATGACCGTGGGCGAGAACATCGAGTTCGCGCTCAAGGTCCGCCGCATGAAGTCGGCTGAGCGTCGCGAGCGCCGTAAGGAGCTGTTGCGACTGGTAGCGCTGGAAGGCATGGACGACCGCTTGCCGACCCAGCTGTCCGGCGGTCAGCAGCAGCGCGTCGCCGTGGCTCGCGCATTGGCGCACAAGCCGCCGGTGCTGTTGCTCGACGAACCGTTCGGTGCCTTGGACGCCAAGATCCGCGAAGAACTGCGCCGAACCATCCGCCAGGTGCAGCGTGAGTTGAACATCACCACCGTGCTGGTGACCCACGACCAGGAAGAAGCGTTCGCGCTCGCCGACCGCATCGGCGTGATGAATCTGGGACGTCTATTAGAGAGTGGTAAGCCCGACGAGCTATACGCGCGACCGGCGACCCG
>NZ_JAEUPY010000240.1 GCF_016790065.1 Steroidobacter sp. | reverse complement strand
ACGTCAGCCGGGACACGGTCGACTTGGGCAAACGGCAACGCTCGGAAATATCCTGGTTGCCCAGCAGCCGACTGCCGCTGCGGAAGCAAGACAGCACGTCCAGTCCGCGCGACAACGCGGTGACGAAGTGCCGATCCTGTTTGCCAACGTGAGGACGCGGAGTCGCTGCTGCCGCCGCCGCGCTGCTCGTCTCGATCATGCGAGTCGTCTCTGATGCTCTGGTCGCCATGGTAGTTTCCCGCCTTATGTGTCTATTGAGCGCGCGCTGCACGCGCCATTTCCGCTTCCTGCAACAAACGCCACTGGACTTTGCCAGTGGCCGACTTCGGTAGCGCATCGACGAACTCGATGACGCGCGGATGTTTGTAAGTCGCCATGTTCTGGCGCGTCCACTCGATGATGTCGTCTTCGCTCACTTGGCCTTTGTGAGTCGCGCGTAACACCACGACGGCTTTCACCGTCTCGCCGCGATGGGCATCTTTAGAAGCGATCACGCAGGCTTCCTGGATGGCCGGGTGCTGATACATCAGCGCCTCGACCTCGGCCGGCCACACCTTGAAGCCCGAGCAATTGATCATTCGTTTCAAGCGATCGACCAGGAAGAAATAACCTTCCTGATCGACATAGCCCAGATCGCCGGTACGGAAAAATTTCTTGCCGTCGAGCATCAGAAACGCCGCTTCGGTGGCTTCGGGATTGCGCCAGTAGCCGCGGAAGATCTGCGGACCGTGCGAGACGATCTCACCCACCGTTCCCTGCGGCACTTCCTGCAAGGTTTCCGGATCGATGATGCGCGAGTCGGTGTTACAGATCGGCACGCCGAGACATTGCCGCTTCGGTCGATCCGGCGGATTCACGTGCGTCGGCGCGATGGTCTCGGTCAACCCATAGCCTTCGATGTACGGCGAGCCCACCAACTGTTGCAAGCGTTCGCCCACCGCAGCCGGCATGGCGGCGCCGCCGCCGGAAACGCGCACCAACGACGACAAGTCATATTGATCCAGCTTGGGATTGGCCAGGAAGTCGATCACCATGGTGGCGATCGCCGTCCACGACATCAGCTGGTAGCGTTGAATCAACTCGGCCGCGACTTCGCGATCCCAACGACACATCAGCACGATGGTGCCGCCGTAGAACAACGGCGCATTCATGCCACCCTGCATGCTGGTGACATGGAAGAACGGCAACACCACCAGTTGACTGGTGTCGGAGCTGGCGCTGAACCAGAAGGTGTTGGTGAGCACCGTGTGCATCACATTCCGATGCGTGAGCATGCAGCCCTTCGGCCGGCCGGTGGTGCCCGAGCTATAAGGAATGACGCAAAGATCGTCGGATCCCATGGTCAACGGCCCCGGCGTGCGTTTGGCCGTCAGTGCGTCGCCCCACAAAGTCACATGCTTGTCGGCCAACGCTTGTCTGGGAGCGCTGACGACTTCCGGCATACGCAGCGTCGTCTTCGGATCGATGTAGTCGCTGTACGCAGCCACGATGGCGCGCTGAACTTGCTTGCCGAGCAGTGGCTGCAGCTGCGGATAGACTTCTTGCGCGACCAGAGCAACTTTGGCGCCGCTATCCTCGATGTAATGCTCGAGCTCGGCGGTGACACTCATCGGATTCACCGGCACCACCACCGCATTGGCTCGCAGGATGCCGTAGTAAGACAGGATGAACTGCGGGCTGTTCTGCATCACCAGCAGCACCCGGTCGCCGGGCGCGACTCCGCAATCGTGTTGCAGATAGCCGGCCAAGCGCTCAGCCTCATCTTTGAATCGCCCATAGCTGAGCGGCGCTTCGAAAAAGATCAGATAGGGCTTGTCGGGATAACGGGCCGCCGAGACTTCCGCGTTGTAAAACAGGTTGGTCGCCGGCGAGGTGATATTGCGTGGCAGGCCGACGGGCCAAAATTTGAAATGCTCTTGGGACATGCTCCCCATCCCCCCAACGTCTCGATGTGCCCGCAGATTCCACAATGCGGGCGTTTGTTCTGCCCGAAAATTATCACATCTTGCACTGCGCAACCAAGCCGCCGGTCCGTCAAGGTATGTGAGCAGATGGCCGCAGGCAAGCCACATTCAGGCGGAACTTGCCGTAATTGCGGGACTCCATTGAATTCCCCAAGTTGCGAATGCGCCGGGAGCACCCCTATGATTCCCGCCTGCATCGAGAACACTTATTCTGCATAGCAGCCAGCAGGTTTTTCCATGGATTTGAACTTCACGCCCGCAGAGCTAGCGTTTCGCGACGAAGTCCGCCAGTTCATGCGGGATGAACTCCCACAAGACATCGCGCAGCGGGTCAAAAGCGGCTTGGTGCTGCGTGCCGCCGACTACACCCGCTGGCAAAAGATTCTATTTCGGCGCGGTTGGGGCGGGCCCGGCTGGCCCACTCAATTCGGCGGTCCCGACTGGAGCCCGGTCCAGATGCACATTTTCGATGAGGAAGCTGCGGCCGCCGGCGCTCCTCGGACCATTCCGTTTGGCTTGAAGATGGTGGCGCCCGTGATCATGGCGTTCGGCTCGCCGGCGCAACAGCAGCGCTTCTTGCCGGGAATCCTTAATGGCGAAGTGTGGTGGTGCCAGGGCTATTCCGAACCGGGCGCGGGCTCGGATCTGGCTTCGTTGAAAACCCGAGCCGATCGCGACGGTGATTGCTACATCGTCAACGGCCAGAAAACCTGGAACACGCTCGGCCAACATGCCGACTGGATTTTCTGTCTGGTGCGCACCGATCCCAACGCGCCCAAACAACAGCAAGGCATTTCCTTTTTGTTGATCGACATGAAAACGCCGGGCATCACCGTGCGCCCCATCATCACCATGGATGGCGCCCATGAAGTGAACGAGGTCTGGTTCGAAAACGTCAGAGTGCCGGTCGAAAATCGCATCGGCGAAGAAAACAAAGGCTGGACTTACGCCAAGTTCCTGCTCGGCCACGAACGCACCAACATCGCTGGCGTCGGCGCTTCCAAGCGCGAACTCGGCCGCTTGAAAGACATCGCGCGCCAGGAAACCAAGAACGGCCGTCCGCTGCTCGAGGATCCTTTGTTTGCAGCTCGCGTGGCGCAAGTGGAAATCGAGTTGATGGCGCTGGAGATCACCAACCTGCGTGCGCTCTCAGCCGAATCGGAGCAGCGCGCCCCGGGCCCCGAAGCCTCCATTCTGAAAATCAAAGGCACTGAGATTCAGCAGGCGCTCACCGAGCTGATGATGTACGCCGTCGGGCCGTATGCCCTGCCCTTCGAACGTCGCTCCATCGAAGAAGGCGACCTGGGCAGCGCTGCCGGCCCCGAATATGCCGCGCCGCTGGCCGCGACCTATTGCAACGTTCGCAAGGTCACTATTTACGGTGGCTCGAACGAAATTCAGCGCAACATCATTTCCCAGATGATTCTGGGCCTGTAACGCAACCCGAGCAGCACCCATGGATTTCAACTTCAGCGAAGAACAGCAGCTGCTGAGCGACACCGTGCAGCGCTTGGTGCGCGACACGTATTCATTCGAAGCTCGCCGCGACATTCTCAAAAGCACTGGCGGCTGGAGCCGCGACACTTGGAAAGCGCTGGCCGACCTCGGCCTGACGGCGCTCAACGTGCCCGAGGAACATGGCGGATTGGGCAGCGGCCCGGTCGAGACCATGCTGGTGATGAATGCGCTGGGCGAAGGCCTGGTGGTCGAGCCGTTCCTGGCTGCAGCGGTACTGACGCCGGTGTTGATCGCCAAGCTCAACGATAAGGCGGCCAGCGAGCAGCTGCTGCCCGACATCGCTTCCGGTGAGCGCATCGTGATCGTTGCTCATCAGGAACCCCGAACCCGCGGTGAACTCGACCACGTCGCAACTCGCGCGGACAAAAACGCCAGCGGCTATGTGCTCGACGGCCTGAAAAACGTGGTGATCGGCGGCGGCGCTGCCGATGAGTTACTGGTCACGGCGCGCACTAGCGGCAAGCCCGGCGATACCGACGGCATCAGCGTGTTTCGCGTCGATCCCAAAGCAGCCGGCGTCACCGTCAAAGACTACGGCACCATCGATAGCCTGCGTGCCGCGGATATCACTTTGCAGAAAGTGTCCGTGCCGGCGTCGAGCTTGATCGGCACTGAAGGCAAAGCTTTCGCCGCCATCGAAGCCGCTCACGACCAGGCACTCAGTGCGTTGTGCGCCGAAGCGGTGGGCATCATGAAAGCCGTCAACGCCACCACGCTCGACTACACCAAGAGCCGCAAGCAGTTCGGCCAGCCCATTGCGCGCTTCCAGGTGCTTCAGCATCGGATGGCCGATATGTTTCTACACAGCGAGCAAGCCCGCTCGATGAGCTATCTCGCGGCCATCAAATGTGTCGAGGAGGACGCCGGCGAGCGTCGTCGCGCCTTGTCGGCAGCGAAAGTGATCATCGGCCAGGCCGGTAAGTTCGTCGGCCAACAGGCCGTGCAATTACACGGCGGCATGGGCATGACCGATGAGCTGATGGTGAGTCATTATTTCAAACGCTTGACCGCCATCGACCTGACGCTGGGCGATGTGGACTTTCATACCCAGCAGTTCATCGCGGCCGCCAACGCCTCTTAAGTCTTTGCTCGGCACGGGCGGCAGCAGGCCGCCCGCCTCTTCTACCTCAGCCGATAAATCAACTTCTGGCCGCGCTCGGTCTTCGACTCCAGCGCCAGCCATTCCTGCCGTTCCGAATACCACAAATCGATCGAGAGCTTGTCACTTCGCAGCTCGTAGCGACGCGCCGGCGTGTTCACGCCGCGAACCACGATTGAATCAGCGCCGGCATCCTTGATCTTCACGCCGACATACTCGCCATCTTGTGAGTTGAGCAGCTGAGTCTGTTGCAACATCGCCGGATTCCAGTAGGCGAACGTCAGCAAGCATTCCCCCAGACGCTGCGAGCCCTGCAAAGTTTGCACGACGGTCGCGCTGCCTTGTCGCTGCGCGCTCACGCGATGTTTCTTGCCGTTGTCGTCGGTGCTGGACGCGAGCGTGGACAAACAATCGCCATTCCATTGTTCGACGTCGTGATGGTCGTAGGTGTACGCAGTGACGAAAAGCAGTTTCACCTTCATGTGCGCCTCGCTGGTGAGCTGGCGCTGATTGCCCTGTTCGAGCAGCTCGAATCGATGGCTACCGATTTCCTTGTCGCCCAGGAACACACGAAAGTCCCAGCTACGATTGGCCAGCGCGGTCTGCGGAACCGCCGCGATGCTCAGCACGACCAGCAAGCCGAGTCGGAACTTATTTCTTACCCAGTCCATGAGCACCGCCGTCAAACCTACCTGAACGGAGCTTCGCCTCGCCGCCACCATTGGATGTGGCCCCACCTGTTTAACCGTGTTCAGCTAACGAATTTCCTCCCGAGCAGCACGTGCTACGATGCCGACCGTTCCGGCGCGCAACAGTCATGAATCGGCGTCGCGGACATAATGGGGTCGGGAGAAACATCGTGCGTGAGTGGTTCGCCACATGGCTGCTGGTGCTAGGCGTGTGCATGCTGACTGCACCGTCGCTGGGCAAGGCCGCCGACGCCGTTTCCGGCGACCTGTCCCTGCAAGCCGAGATGCTCGATGAGACCAGCGGCGATGTCAGCATCGACAGACTGATCAGCGGCGCGCTCGACACCAGCTTTCGCCCCTTCGACTTTGCCGCCGCCCGCAAACACGACGGCGCCTTTTGGGTGCGACTCCACGCCGAAGAAAACTCCACGCCCGGCGCGGTGCCGACGTTGAATGTCAGCAAGGGCCGGCATTTGCAGGTCCAGGCATACACCGTCGCCGGCGGCCGTCCGGTCGAGCTGCGAACCGCCACTTACTTGCCCGGCTTCCGCGGCATGCACCAAATAGTGCTGTCATTGCCGGATCGACTCAGCGTCGGGCAACCGCTTTACGTACGCGTCGACGCACAAGGTCAGGGTTGGGAAGGTCTGCAATTCAGCTTCTCCACGCTCGAACAAACCTTGGCCACCGGCGCCGAACATGCCCGCATGATCGCCATCGCCTTCGGCGCGCTGTTGGCGATGGCGTGCACTTCGTTGCTGATCTGGCTGGTGCTCTCGGATCGGCTGCTGCTGTTCTACGCCAGCTTGTTTTCTTTGCAGGCGTTATATGTCGCCTACTTGTCCGGGCAAGGCTTCGATTGGCCGGTGCTGTCGCTCGGCACGCCGCTAATGGCATACACATGGAACGTGACAGCGGCATTGAGCGGTGCCGCGGCCTGTTTGTTCGTGCGAGAGATTGCCGAGCTGCGCCTGTACTCACCGCGTGTTTATGCCATTTTCGGCTGGATGGCCGTGACCTTCGTGGTGCTCGCCTTCGCCAACGTGGCACAACACATCGGCCTCGGCGGAGTAGTGGCGGCCATCGGCAATCTGGTCTTCTTGGGTGCGGCAATTTTCACGCTCGTGGTCGCATTCCTGGCATGGCGGAGAGACAACCGTGCGGCTGGCTGGTTTTTGATCGCGTGGGGTTTGCTGGAAGGATT
>NZ_JAEUPY010000233.1 GCF_016790065.1 Steroidobacter sp. | reverse complement strand
TGCGGAGATCACCGTCAAAAAATATCTGGCCCGCGCGCTTTTGCATTGCCGGGATGCCTGTGAAGGCGAAGGGAGGGCGCGCCTTGAGTGACCATCGTCGAGCCGGTGACAACCGCCAGATTCTGGAAGAGGCCAGCCAATGGTTCGTCGACTTCCGAAGTAAAAAAGTCGACCAGGCGCAGCGTGATCAGTTCATGCGCTGGCTCAGGCGCTCGCCCGAACATATTCGCGCTTACATCGAGATCGGCAGCTCTTATGCGAGATTGCCTGGCGCCGGCGAAGTGCAGCCGGGCGACATCGAGCGGTTGCTCGCAGCGGCCAAAGGACGCGCGAATGTGTTGCCGTTGGCAGCCCAGATCGACACGCAAGTGAACGTTGTCGAGATAGGTCGGCCGTCACTAGTCACGCCGAGACGCCGTTCGCGAGTGCGCTTGGCGGCCGCGGTCGCATTGGTGAGCGTCTGTGCGGCATTGGCCACGTGGTTCACGCTGACCCGAGCGCCGGTCTTTGCCACGCAGATTGCGGAACGACGCTCGATCACACTCAAGGATGGTTCCAGAATCGAACTCAACGCCGACAGCAGGGTTCGGATCGAGTTCAGCGATACCGAACGCGGCGTCGATCTGCTCGAAGGCCAGGCGCTGTTCCATGTCGCCAAGGACGCCAACCGGCCATTCGTCGTTCGCAGCGCAGGTGCGCAGATTCGCGCTGTAGGCACGCAGTTCGACGTCTATCGAAAGCGGCAAGACACCGTGGTTACCGTGCTCGAAGGCCGCGTCGCCGTGCTGGATCCGAAACACGCCGATCTCGATGTTTCTACCAAGACGCCTGGTGGCGATGCGCGCGTTCTGCTGCTGGTGGCCGGCGAGCAGGCCGTCATCAACTCGACCGCCGTCAAGAAACCCAAGCAGCCGAATGTCGCGGTGGCAACTGCGTGGACGCACGGTGAATACGAGTTCGATGAAACGGCGCTGGCGGACGTAGTGGCGGAGTTCAATCGTCATAGTCATCGCGCCATCGTGCTCGAATCGCCTGCCATTGCGAACTTCAAGATCAGTGGCTTGTTTTCTTTCGACGATCCCGCGTCGCTGATCCGCTTCCTGCGCAATCAACCCGAGCTCACGGTGATCGAAACGGAACGAGAGATCCGCATTCGCAAAGAATGAACAGACTGCTGCCGTATACCTTTTGCCGCGGCCCCGACTCTACTCATTGCATCGACTGCCGGTTCATACGAACGGCAGCGATACAAACATTAGAACATGGGGTAAGGGTCATCATGCGAACCACGGCTGTGGCGGCGGCGATCAGCATTGCTCTGTTGGGTGTCTCGATGGCGCAGAACGCTCATGCGCTGATTCGTAAGGCCACGAATATTCCAGAGTCGCCGCTGGGCCCGGCGCTCAGGTCGCTGGCGAAAGATCGCAAGTTGCATGTGCTGTTCCGCTCGGAACTGGTGCGAGATCTGCGCACAGCGGGCGCCGTGGGTGAGTTGACGACGGATGAGGCGCTGAACCAGCTGCTCAGTGGCACGTCACTGACATTCCAGTACCTGGACGAGAAGACGATTACGGTCGTGCCGATGGCAACGTCGTACAACGACGGCCGCGGCGAATTACTCCGAGTCGCACAGGCTGACGATACTAGCGTCGACACAGCGTCGCGCGAGCCGTCGCAGAACATCTCCGAAGTATTGGTCAGTGCGCGCAAGCCTTTCACCGAAGGCAACATGGATATTCGGCGCACGCAGGACGATGCGCAGCCCTATCAGATCATCGGCCGGGCCGAAATCGAGAAGTCGGGCGCGGCCGATGTCGAGGGTCTGTTGAAGAAGAGCCTGCCCATGAACACGGTGGCCGGCACCCACGATCAGCAGCCGATCAATGCGTCGGGCGACATCAGTCAGGTCAACTTGCGGGGCATCGGCACCAATCAAACCTTGATCCTGATCAACGGGCGGCGTACCGCCAACATCGTCTCGTTCGGCGAGACGTTGCAGCCGGACATCAAAGCCATTCCCATCGGCGCAGTAGAACGGATCGAAGTGCTGCCGGTGTCCTCATCGGCCATTTACGGCGGCAGCGCCATCGGCGGCGTGGTCAACGTGGTGCTGAAGCGAGACTACGAAGGCGGGGAAGTCAGTCTCAAGTATCGCAGTCCCTTCGATGTCGATGCGCCGGTGCGAACCGTGAATGCCAGCTATGGCTTGTCGCTCGAGGAAGGCAGAACGCACTTCATGGTCGGCGCACGCTACTCGGATGCGGAAGCGCCGCTGAGTCGAGATCGGAGCGACTACATGAATCGCGGGCGCGAACGCATTCTGCGTAACAACCCGTCTCTGTTGCTGTTGCCGTCGGCGCCGTACATCGGCGGGACCACCGGCAACATCGGCTCGGTGAATGGCCAGGATCTGGTGCTGAAGGCGCCGTATGGCGGCGGCAGTTTGGGTTCGAACATCACCTACGTTCCCGTCGGTACTTCGGCCGCGACGTCGCCGTTGGACCTGGGCGCCGGTCTGCGTGCGAATGCGAGTAGTTATAACTTTGCGCAACCGAACTCGACCGGAAGCGATGCGGGCTATGGCCTGAACTCCAGTATCCATGGCGTACCGGAGATCAAGTCGCTGATCGCCAGCGCGCGCCGGCAGATGAGCGACAACGTCAATCTGTTCTCCGAGTTCTATCACAGCGAGTACCTGGCGAGCGCTCCCCGAGTGCCGTACTCCAGCAGCCGCACCATAGTCAGCCGGTTGTCTCCGATCAATCCGTTCCAGCAGGACGTGCGCATCACGTTGCCTGGGGCGGCCGCGGATGAAGCGCAGATGGAAGTCAGGAACCGGACCACGCGTGTGACGGCAGGTGTGCTGGTCGATTTGCCCTATGATTGGCAGGTCGAGAGCGACTACACCTGGACCGAGAACCAAAGCCGCTTCCGTCACGTGCACTACATCAGAACGCTGGCGCCGGCGTTCAATTCGGGAGCGCTCAATCCGTTCGTGGACTTGTTGGCCAATCCCGTGGATCTGACGTCGTATCAGGCTCGCTACGGCGGCGATTTCCCATCGCAGCTGGAGAACATTGCGTTACGCGCCGCTGGCCCGATCGGTCGATTGCCCGCCGGCAGCCCGACGCTCGCGCTGGGGCTGGAATACCGCAAGGAGAGCATGAAGAGCGGCCGTTACTTTTGGGACTACGCGGTGTACACGGCGAACAATCTCAACTGGAACTATCTGCCCAAGTCGCAACAAGTCGCGAGTGCCTATGCCGAGTTGAAAGTGCCGCTGGTGTCTGCTGCCAACAGTGTGCCCCTGGTGCGTGAGTTGGATTTGCAGCTGTCCGGTCGTAGCGAACATTTCAAGGTGGCCACGGGCACCTCATACATTGCCAGCGCCGATGAGCCGGTGACCAAGGGCGAGGTGACCTATAGCTCGACCAATCCGACCATCGGCCTGCGCTACCGGCCGGTGGATCAGCTCATGCTACGCGCCAGCTACGCCACTGGCTTTCTGCCGCCCGACTACATCCAATTTCTCGAACCGCAGCTCGGTGGCGGTTGTACCGCCGGCCCGACATGCACGGTCAATGTGATCGATCCTCAGCGCGGCAACGAAGTGGTCGCCGTGAACTTCCTGGATGGAGGCAATCCCAACATCAAGCCGCAAAGCTCCACCAGCTGGGGCGTGGGATTGGTGTGGACACCGACATTCATCGAAGGACTGCGCGCCAATCTGGAATGGTATCGATTGGCGCTCGAAGATGTCGCGGTGACACCGACCGCGCAACAGATCGTCAATCTCGAACGTGAGTTCCCGGGCCGCGTGCGACGAGACAGCACCGGTCAGATCAGCTTGGTTGACTTCAGCTTGATCAATGCCAATCAGCTGCGCACCGAGGGCTTCGATCTGTCGCTCGACTACCAGTTCGCCGTGGAGCGACTCGGTACGTTTCAGATCTCCGCGCTGGCCACGGTGATCCGTTACTTCGACCGGCAGGCAGCGGACGCCATCGACAGCCCGTTAGAGAACATCGTCGATCAAGTTGCCAACGGCGGGCCGCTCAAGCACAAGGGCAATCTCGGGCTGAGCTGGGCGCGAGGTGCCTGGAAGCTCGATTGGCTGATGACCTATTTCGGTTCTTACGATCAGTTCGACAACGGCGGACTCACGGCTTATGTGGTGGCGCAGGGGAGCGAGAAGATTCCCAGCCAGACTTATCACGATGCAGTGATGGAGTACCGCTGGGACGAACGTGGCGGCGCGCTCGGCGCGTTGCAGTCGGGGCTGACGGTGCAGTTCGGCATCAACAATGTCTTCGACAAGACGCCGCCGATCGATGTTTATCAGAGCGTCAACGGTTACGGCAGTCCGTTCGGGGACTGGCGACTCAGGGAATATTGGGTGGCATTGAGCAAGCGTTTCTGAGGCCCGCATGAAAACGTTTTTCTTTATCCGGTGGACGTTGTCGCTACTGTTGGTGGGCATGGCTGTCGGTCAGGCCGCGCCTTTGCAAATGAAGTACCTCGGCGCCGCCGGATGGGAAATGAAAGCCGGCGAGTTGGTGGTACTGGTCGATCCCTACATCTCGCGAGTCAAGTACGGTGCCGGCCGCGACGTGAAAGACGGCAGGAAGAGCTTCGCCGACACCGACTTGCTGGCGTCCGATACCAAACTGATCGACTCGCTGATTCCCAAAGCGGATTACATCCTGATCCATCACGCGCATCCAGATCACATTCTGGACGTGCCTTACATCGCCAAGAAGACTGGCGCGCGTGTGCTTGGTACGGAGACGTCGATCAACATCCTGCGAGCGTATGGCGTGCCTGAAGAGCAGCTCTATCCGGTGCAGGGAGGCGAGGATTACCAATTCGATGGCTGGTCGGTGCGCGTGGTGCCGTCGTTGCATTCGGCGCTGATCGAGAAGCGATACTTCGATCCTCGCCGATATGGCGAGGACCTGAAGGCACCGCTGCGCTTGCTCGATCTGGCCGAAGGCGGCTCGCTGATGTTTCTATGTCGTCTCGCCGGGCGCGAAGTATTGACCATGGGCTCGATGAACTTCATCGAGCGAGAACTGCAGGGCCTGCGGCCGGACATCCTGCTCGCGGGCTCGGGCACTTCCAGGACCGAGATCTACAAGTACACCGAGCGACTGCTCAACGTTACGGGCTTGCCGCGTGTCGTGATCCCGACGCATTGGGACAATTTCTAT
>NZ_JAEUPY010000196.1 GCF_016790065.1 Steroidobacter sp. | reverse complement strand
TTGCCGGACTTTCCCGATGTCGGTCACGTCGTCACGCCGCGCCACCTGATACATCACGTCAGCGGCTTGCGAGAGCAATACGAGCTGCTCGTGCTCGCGGGGCGCGACCTGCGAGATTTGGTGACCCAACCTCAGCTGATCAAGGTGTTCGAGCAGCAGCGTGCTCTGAACTTTGCGCCGGGCACGGACTTTCTCTACGGCAACTCGGGTTACACGTTGCTGGCGGAGGTGGTCCAGGCCGTCTCGGGGCATTCGCTGCGTGAGTTCACGACGCAGCGCATGTTCGAGCCGTTGGGAATGAAGCGCACGTTCTATATCGATGATTGGCGCGAGGTTGTGCCCGGTCGCGCCGCTCACTACGAGAAATCAGAGGGTCGCTGGCTGCACTTGCGAGATGGCGCCGGCGACGTCGGTGCCGTTGGGCTGCTGACTACGGTAGAAGATCTTGCTCAGTGGGCTGGGAACTTCGGCAAGCCGCGCGTCGGCGATGCCGCATTGATCGACCTGATTTCGCGCAGCGGCCGGTTGAACGACGGCAGTTCGGTGCACTATGGCTTCGGTTTGTTCGATCAGCCGCAGCGAGGGCGCAAGGCGATCAGTCATCTCGGCGTCGATCGCACGGTGATGTCGTTCCTCGTCTACTACCCGGAGCACGATCTGGGAATCGCGGTGTTGAGCAACTCGGATGTCGAAGTCACGGAGGTGGCTTTGGATATCGCCGACCTCTATCTGCCGCCGGTGAAGTCGACGGTTGCTCAGCAAATCTCGCCGCCGGTGGTCGCGAAGCCCGCGCAACTGGCTCGCCTCGTCGGAACGTATGTGAGCGAGGGTCTGCCGGCTTTGCTATTGGAGTCCGATACCGCGGGCTTGAAGATGCGGTTGACCGGCGATCAAGACGGGCGTGCGTTGGTGCTTCGTCGTGACGGCACTTTCGACAGCGGCTCACCGGCGTCAGAGTACTTTCGTCCGACAGCCACGGGCGTCGATCGCATTCGGGCGGTCGGCGCGCCAACTCACTATCGTCGTGTGGAGCGGGTTCAGGATGAGCGAAGTCGGCTGGCCAAGCTCGCAGGTCGATACCACAGCGATGAGCTGGATGTGACCTATGAGTTCGCGGTCGAGGGGGATCAGCTGGTCGCGCGCAGTCTGTGGCGCGCGGAACCGATTCGGCTGGTGCAGATCACTGCGGAGCAGTTCGATTCCGATGCGGCCACGCTACGTCGCAATATCAACCCGCATTCGTTCACGTTCGACATCGATGCCAGCGGTAGGGCGGCGCGTGTTCGGATGCATAGCGCGCGTGCCCGCAATATCGAGCTGCTTGCCGTCAAGTCGACGCATCCTTGATAGCGATCAGCGCTGCTGTTTCTGCTCGTTATAAGTCGTTTGTGAGATGAGATCGTCGACGCTGCCGTCCGGCTTGTACGAGACGGTCGTCCGGGTGATTTCGAGCTGATTGGCCGTGTATCGGTAAGCGGTCAATCCAGTCACCTTGCCGTGA
>NZ_JAEUPY010000135.1 GCF_016790065.1 Steroidobacter sp. | reverse complement strand
TTAGACAACCGCTCGTCATCGACTCGCACGACGCGCTCGGAACGTCTACGAGCCGCTAAAGCAGCGCGCGTTCGCTACACATCAAAGTCTGCAGCTGTGCGTTCTCTACAAACAAGTCTCACAACGAGTATTGATCACTATAACTTTCAGTCTCGGGCCCACGGCGCTGTCCTATAAAACCTCTTGGATGCTTCATCGTGCGCATCACACCGTGCAAGCTAAAATGAGCATTTTGCTGATTTACGCAAACTTCTGCTCGTCAACGCTCAGCCATGTTATTAACATCTCGACTCATCGATATCACCGACGGATCGACTCAAGTTCTCAACGCCAAGATGCGCTACGCCATTCATCTGCCCTCGCTGAGCGGGAGCTTTATCGAACGTAACCAGCCACTCATTGAACGATTCGCGCCAACACCAACGCGGCGGTGATCCTACTCGTGCGATGAATGAGAATCCCCCTGAAGAAACGCGGGAGGAGCGCGAGAATTTTACCAAGCGCGCCGTCGCCGAAGTCTTGCGCACACGCATTTCGCGCCAACGGCTGCGTCAGACGAGGATCGCTGTCGAAAGCGGCATCAGCCGAACACATCTTCGAAGCCTACTTCGAGCGGAGAAGCAAATGTCGCTACTGATTTTTCTGGAGCTAAGCCATGCATTGCGCTTCGACGATCCCTGTCAGCTCCTGCGCGACGTTCTGAATCGTCGCCACCAACTGCTCGCCAAGCGCGACCGAGCGGCCTCAACTGATAATGCAACTGGATAACCGCACTACCGTCGCGTACCCATCAAACTGATCAACCCATCCGGAAAGCTCGCGCGCCAGTTGAGAAACGTATGGCCGCCCGTGAACTCCCGATAAGTCAACTCATAGCCTTTGGCTTGCAACACATCGCGTAGATGCCGGTTGCCGGACAGCATGGCATCGCCCTCCCACGTGCCCACATCGAGATAGAAACGCAGCGGCAGTTTCTTATCCTGAGCGAACTGCCGAGGCACCCACTCCTGCGGTGACATCTTCACCGCATCGAAAGTGCGCTGCTCAGGCGCCCACCAGAAGGAACCCGACTGTGACAGCACAGCACCGAACACCTCGGGATGATCGCGAGCGATCCAGGTCGCAGCGAGGCCGCCATAGCTCGCGCCAGCGATGATTGAGCGGGCTGGGTCCTTGGTCAGCCGAAGATCCTGCC
This sequence comes from Steroidobacter sp., assembly GCF_016790065.1. Lineage (GTDB taxonomy): Bacteria > Pseudomonadota > Gammaproteobacteria > Steroidobacterales > Steroidobacteraceae > Steroidobacter. Next base: position 1,539 of record NZ_JAEUPY010000135.1, on the reverse strand, counting down.
GCAGCGTCGGGAGCAACTCTTCGACCAGAAAGCGGCCGAAGCGCTCATTGGGCGGCAGTTCGGCACTACGATGAGCGATATCGATTTGATCCACGAGAATCGCCACCAGCGGTGGAATGACACCGGCATCGATCATGTGATCGAGCAACTTCGGCACCTCCAGGGTGTGCAGGAACGAGCTGCCATCGAAGGCCAGCACGAATGGATAAGCCTTGCCGTTCGGCGAATAGCCCGGCGGCGTGTAAATGGTGATGGTGCGCGTGTTGCCGAGAATGCGGCTCTCGAAGTTTCGTGTCGTCACCTGACCGCGCGATGCCCCTGCCCGCGCGGTCAACCACGGCTCAGGCGGAGCCTCCGGTGCATCGGCATAGGACGCAATCTTCAGTTCGCCGCTATCGCCGTAGGCATCGAGGATCGACTTCAGCGCCAACGGATCACGGAAATACTCATAAGCAGTACCGTCGATGATGGGCACCGAATCACCGCTGGCTATGCCATTACTCTCGGGTTGCGATGACCAGCGATGCGGAGTGCGCCCCTGCGGCCACAAGAACCCGTAAGGAAAGCGCGCCGTGGATTCGATCCGATAGGTGCGATACCAAACGTCCGTGTCCTTCAGGCGGGAAAGCCGCGCAACCGTTTTGCCCTCAGCATCTCGATTGAACGGGGTATCGACCCCGATATTGAGCATCGCCCGCTCGTCCTCAGCGCGCCACACAAACGTAACGAACGTCTCGTGCGGCGATCCAGGCACAGGTTCGAACAGCGGCGTTCCAATGCGCTTCATCTCGCTCCAGAACGCAGCTGTCGCTTGCGAGTCACCGGACCGGATCGCCGCCTCCAATGCGGCGATCCGGGGGCTGCGCTGAATCTCCTGCGCCAGTAGCGGCTGGAACAGTGGCACGAGCCACGCGAGCATGAAGCCCACTAGCGAGCGTTTGAACGACATGATCTCAGCGCCCCGTTTCAATCTGCGAAGCGATAGTTCAAGCGCATGCCGAACATACGAGGCGGCGCATTCACCATCCGACCTCGGTAGCCACAGCAGATCGACGTGGAGCTGACGGAGGTGAAGTAGGCTTCATCGAACAGATTCTCGATGTACGCCGTCAAGTCCCAACGATCTCGCATCAAGGCAATGCTCAAGTCGGTGGTTTGAAACGACGGCAACTGGAAATTCGGATCGGGCAGGATCCGCGACTGTTGCACACTATCCTGATAGCGATGATCCAGTCGGAACGTCGCCACCGATTCCCCCATCGGCCGTGAGTAAATCGCCGAGGCGGAGGCAGTCCATGGACGCGCGTTGGGAATCCTCAGGCCGGCATAGTCACTGGCGATCTCGGTACCGGTATCGACCAAGGTGAGATCATCGATGATGGCTTTCACATAGCCCACCGCCGTCTCCAGCCGCAACTGCCGTGTGGCTTGAAACTGAGCCTCGAACTCGATGCCTTGCGAATGTGCCTTGCCGGCGTTGGTATCGTAGTAAATAGTGAACGGAAACGGATTGAGTTCGGATGAGACCGGCGCTTGGAT
>NZ_JAEUPY010000123.1 GCF_016790065.1 Steroidobacter sp. | reverse complement strand
CCCAAGGTCATCGTGCATCTCGCGCCCGGCAACAACAACGAATCGCTGGCACGACTGCGACACGGCGAGTCGGATCTGGCCATCGTCAGCACCGGCAATCATCCGCCGGATGCGGACATCGCGCTGCCGTTGTATCGCTGGCGCAGACTGTTACCTGCTGAAAACCGATCGGGCGCTGATACCGCTACCAGCCAAGCCGAAATAGTGCTAACTTCACTCCGCCCAACAGACAGTTTGAAACTGCATGGTTCTTTCGGGGGATCGCGATGAGCATGGATTCGCGGCTGTGGCTGTGTGCCTGTCTTTTCTTGGTTGCTTCCGCGTTTGCCGCGTCGAAGCCAGAGACCTTGGGCTCAGTCGCTCTCGAATGGCGCGACATTCCCATTCAGCAGGAAGAAGTTCGGGCGGTTCGACAGTTCCTGCGCGCGCCAACGGCGACGCTCAACGAACTGGAACTGCACGTCACAACGCTGCCAGCCGGCGCAACCTCACACGCGCCGCATCGGCATCCCAATGAAGAGCTGGTGATCATCAAGGAAGGCACCGTCGAAGTGCTGGTCGACGGCCAATTGAAACGCGTCGGCCCCGGCTCAGTGGTGTTCAACGCGTCGAATCAGCTGCATTCGCTGCGCAATGTCGGTGATGGGCCCGCGACCTATCACGTCATCAACTGGACGACGGCCGCGACGCCTGCCAAGTAACAGGCGATTCAAAGCCAAGCGTTCAGCAGCAGCACGAAAATCAAGCCAAGGCTACCGACCAGCGTTTCCATCATGGTCCAGGAGCGGAAGGTATCGCGCAGGCTGACCTGAAAATATTCTTTGAACATCCAGAACGCCGAGTCGTTGACGTGCGAGCACATCAAACTGCCGGCACCCACGGCCAGCACCATCAGATTCGGATCCACACCGGTGATCTGGATGAGCGGCGCCACGATGCCCGCCGCCGTCAATCCAGCGACCGTAGCCGAGCCCAGCGCGATTCGAATGGCGAATGCGACCAGCCAACCCAGAATCAACGGATGGATGGGAATGTTTCCAAGCAATGCACCGAGCTCGGTGTTCACACCACTATCGACGAACACCTGCTTCAACGCGCCGGCACCGGCAATGATCAGCAAGATACCGGCGATATCGCGAATGGCATGGCCGTAGCCTTCCATCAATTGCGCCAACTTCCGACCGCGCGCCACGCCCAACGTCATCGAGCCGACGAACAACGACGCCAACATCACAATCATTGGATTGCCCACGAACTCGATGAGAGTCCGCGAGGACGGTGCGAAGTCCACATAAGCGAGTGCCGTCGCGCCGCCGATCAATATCACCGGCAACAACGCGCAGGCAAAGCTATTGAACGTGCCAGGCAACTCGGCTTCGCTCAGCGTGGTCGGCTTGAACAGCTCCGACGGGCCCGACGCAATTCGTTTCAGACTCCGAGCGAACAGCGGGCCGGCGATGAGTAGCGTCGGGATGCTGACCACGATGCCATAGAGCAAGGTCCGCCCCATGTCCGCGCCGAACTGAGCCACGAGCGCGGTCGGTGACGGATGCGGCGGCAAAAAGCCGTGCGCAATCGACAAGCCGGACAGCATCGGAATGCCGACCAGCATGGCCGGCAACTTGGAGCGATACACCACCGAAAACACCAGCGGCACCATCAACACGAAGCCGACGTTGTAAAACAGCGGAATGCCGACCACGAAGCCGGTGATGGCCATCGCCAGCGGCACACGCTTCGGCCCGAACAGATGCATCAGCGACTCGGCGATGCGCTGAGCGGCACCGCTGTCCGCGATCAACTTGCCGAACATCGCGCCTAAACAGATGACGATGGACAGCGGCCCGAGCATGTCGCCGATGCCACGCTCGATACTCTTGGGAATCTGCTCCAACGGCAGCCCCAACAGCAACGCCGCGACCAGCGCCGTAACGATGAACGCGACGAACGGCTGCACACGCAGCGCTGCGATCAGCAGGATCAATAACCCTACTGCGAAGACCACGCCAAGAATGGTCATGCGCTTGCCGCGCTCAGCAAACTAAATTCGACGGGTGCGATCGAGCCCATGCCAGCTTCCCTGTGCGATCGAGTTTTTTCAGTGCAGCCTCAGCCTTGAGCGCTTCCGACTTATTGGCAAATGCGCGCGTGCCGAGCACGCTGATGGGAGGATTGGAGCGCGTAAACTTCGCCCCCTTGCCGCGGCTGTGAGCGGCGAAGCGGGCGGCGACATCGGTCGCGATACCGGTGTAGGTTCGGCCATCGCGACAAGCGAGCAGATATAACCACCAGCACTCTGTCATGCGACAGAGATTACCTCAGCCCGCCTGCAGATTCACGGACTAACGAAGCGCTTCTGCCGGTTTCGCCCGAGCCATCAGCGTGGCGTGAATACAGACGGTGAACACGGCAATCACCACGATCAACACACCGGTGCCGACGAACACCCAGGGCTGTAGATCGATCCGATCCTCGAAGCCTTGTAACCATCGGTTCAGCAGGGGCACGGCCAGCACGCCACCGAGGATCCCCGCCAGCCCAGCGAGCTTCACGAACCGCCACAGAATCAGTAGCAGGATGTCGGGCACGCCCGCGCCGAACGCCTTGCGCACCCCGATTTCGAGCCGCCGCTCTTCGGCCGCCGACGAGGCCAGACCCAGCATACCGACGATGGCCAAGCTCACCGCCAGCCCGGCGAACGCGCTGAATATCCGGCGCTGTCGAACGATGGAGCTATGCATGTCCTGAATGGACTCGCTCAGAAAGAAGCGGTTGATGGGTTTGGGATCGCCGAGTTGTTTCCAGAGCGCGTCGATGCGCTCTAGCGTCTCGGCAACGCCCTCGCCTCGCAGCTTCACGCTCAGCATCCGGGCTCGATCAGGCTGGGCGGCGTAGACCATGGGGAACATGGGCTCATCGAACCGGCCCAAGCGAAAGTCTTCGACCACCCCGATCACTTCCAGGGAGAGGTCCGCGCCGGGAAACGGATCGCGACCGATGGCCGCCTCGGCTGACTCAAACCCAAACTGGCGAACGGCCGAGGCATTGAGCACGACTCGTTGCACACGCTGATTGTCGTCGGCGAGGACATCGCCGAGATCGTTGGCGCGGAAGAACCGGCCCGCCAGCGGCTGCAACCCATATAGCTCGAAAAATCCGGCGTCGACGCGCACGCCTTCGAACGAGCGTCGGGTGCCATCGGCCAGCTTCGCGACTCGATTGTTTTTTTGCAGATTGAGCGGCGCCGACTCAGAGCATGCTACGCCAACCACAGCGGGCAGACTGCGCAACTCATTAATGAAGGCGGGGCGACAGGTCGAGGCAATCATCAACATCTGATCGCCGCTGAATCGCAGGCTCTTTTGTAACAAATGATCCAGCTGCGACTGGGCTACGACCACAGCCGCCAACAGCACCGCCAGCACCGCGAACTGCGACACCACCAGTGCCTGGCGCAATCCTTTGCTTTGTCCGGTGCGGCTCTTGCCGCCATTCAGAATGGCCGCGGGCTGCAGCCGAGCTTGTAACACCGCCGGATAGAAGCCGGACAGCAGCGCCGTCACTGCAGTGATGCCGACGATGGCCAGGAGCAGCGGTACATTACGCCAGTACTCAAAAGTCAGCGGCACGTCCAGCAAAGTCGGGACCGCAGGCAACGACAACTCGCATAACGACAGCGCGGCCACCATGCCAATCACGCTGAGGATCAGCGCCTCGCCCATGAACTGAACGATCAAGTCCCAACGGCTCGCTCCGGCCGCCTTGCGAACGCCCACTTCGGTGCTGCGCCGGAGAGAACGCGCCGTCGTCAGGTTGACGAAATTCATGCATGAGATCAGCAGTGCCAGGCCGGCCAGTAACGGCATCGCACGGACGGCGGCGAGTCGCTCTTTCGAGTAACCGAGAGTGTTCAACGTGCCGGCACTGAGCCGCACCACGACTGAGGAGTTCTTGCGTTCATAGCGTGCCAGCTGCTCATTCAAACGATGGAGCGACACGTTCGCATCGACCCGAAAATAACTGTACGCAATCCACGAACCCGGGAACAAAGCCGTCTGCGAAAACGCGGCACTGTCGGCCGCGAGAATGCCGATGTCCTCGTCAGCAAGCTTGGTATTCGAAGGCAAATCTTCGATGACGGCGCGCACCACCATGGGATGCTCGCGATTGATCTCCATCGTTCGTCCCAGCACGTCGTCGGTCCCGAAGTATTTGCGCGCCAGGCTTCGTGTCAGTACCAGCGAATCAGGTTGCTCGAGCGCCGTCGCCAAATCTCCTTGATACGCCGGCATGGGCAGCACCTTGAAGACATTGGCATTGGCCCACGCGATCGGTTCGACCGCTTCAACGTCGCCAACACGCACCGGACGCAGCCCCGTGACGAGACGAGTGACCTCGGTCGCGTCCGGCACATTCAACCTCAGCCACTCGGCCACGTCTTGAGGCGACGAATCCATCTGAATGGGCGCGTTGCCCGGCAACGTATATTCCATCGAGACGTAGTACAGACGCTCATAACCCTCGATCCAACGATTGTAGGAACGCAGGTAGTCGACATAGGCCACGGTGATGAACGTCGCCGCCAGGCCGACCGCGAGACAAGCGACGCTGATGAACGCGTAAATGCGATTGCGCGCCAGATTGCGCAATGCTGCCGCCAGATAGTTACGAAGCACGACTAGGCCGCGAGCAAGGTTTCGCTGACGACGCGACCATCGAGAAACTTCACGGTGCGCTTGGCATGAGCGGCATGCGCAAGTGAGTGCGTCACCATCACCACCGTCGTGCCCGCCGCATTGATCTCGGCGAGCATGCTCATCACTTCAGCGCCGTTCTCCGTATCGAGGTTGCCGGTGGGCTCGTCAGCCAGAATCAATTTGGGATTCGACACCAACGCACGCGCTACAGCGACGCGTTGTTGTTGACCACCGGACAGCTGGTGAGGCAAATGCCGGGCCCGATGCGCCAATTCCACTCGCTCCAACGCAGCCGCGATCCTTCGGTTGCGCTCGGCCCGTCCGATGCCCTGATACAGCAACGCCACCTCGACATTCTCGGTGACGTTCAAATCGTCGATCAGATTGAAACTCTGGAACACGAAGCCGACGCCGCTGCGACGTCGTTGTGCCAGCTGTCGTTCCGAATCGTGGGCAACGTCTTCGCCGAAGAACCAATAAGAACCGCTGGTGGGTGTGTCGAGCAACCCAAGAATATTCAACAAGGTCGACTTGCCGCAGCCGGAAGGGCCCATGATGGCGACGAACTCACCCGGCTGGATCTCTAACGACACGCCACTGAGCGCGTGCGTCTCCACTTCCGTGGTCCGATACACCTTGGCGACGTTATCCAACTTCAGCATGCGCCTCTCCTGTTCCGCGCAAGTGTACGAGACGCGGTCACGGAGCAAAAATCTCGACCGAACATCACGTTGCGCGCGGCGCCGGCCGCAAACCGCGGCCGTGGTGTTCGAAAACGCACACTCGTGCCGCCTGCACCGCCCGATTCAATCGACAGAGCAATCCGCTAGGCCACTGGCAACGCGATGGCGAACACCGCACCGCCAGTCGGGTCGCTCGAAACCTCGATCCGCCCCCGATGAGCGAAAGCAATCTGTCGCGCCAGGCTCAAGCCGATCCCGGACCCGTCCGGCTTGGTGGAATAGAACGGCACGAATAGTTTTTCTC
>NZ_JAEUPY010000082.1 GCF_016790065.1 Steroidobacter sp. | reverse complement strand
GGCCGGTCTTGCGGTCGATGGAGCTGGCCCATGACACCTTCGAGACGAACGGCGTGGCGCTCAGCAGTTTGCCGTTGGACCGATCGTGCACATAGAAGAAGCCGTTGCGGTCGGCTTTGGCGCCGGCTTTCACCGTGCCCTTGGCGGTTTTCTGATCGAACGGAATGAACTCGTTGGAGCCGTCGAAATCCCAGCTGTCGTGCGGCGTGTTCTGATAGCTCCACACGATCTTGCCGGTGTCCGGCGCGATAGCCACGGTCGACGAAGAGTAGAGGTTGTCGCCCGGGCGCATGTGCGAGTTCCAGGGAGACGGATTGCCAGTGCCGCAGTAGATGAGTTTCACATCGGCTGCGTACGTGCATCCCAACCAGGGAGCAGCGCCGCCGGTTTTCCACATGTCGCCTTGCCAGGTGGCGTTGAGCTTGCCGCTGATGCCGTTCTCTTGGCCGTTCAAGTAGCCCATGTGGCCTTCGACGGTCGGGCGCGACCACACGACTTTGCCGGTACGCGCGTCGCGTGCGTCGATGCGGCCGACGATGCCGAATTCACCGCCGGACAAACCGGTGATGATCTTGCCGTCCACGATCAGTGGCGCGGCGGTATAGGAGTAGCCGGCCTTGTAATCGTCGAGCTTTTCGTTCCAAACGATTTTGCCGGTGTTGGCATCGAGGGCCACCAGATGCGCATCGAGCGTGCCGAAGATGACCAAGTTGTCGTAGAGCGCGGCTCCACGATTGACGACGTCACAACAGGGCATGATACCGTCCGGCAGGCGATGCTCGTACGACCACAAGCGTTCGCCGCTCTGTGCATCGAGTGCCCAGATGCGCGAGTAGGATCCGGTGACGAACAACTTCCCGTTATGCACCAGCGGTTGCGATTCCTGGCCGCGCTGTTTTTCACCACCGAACGAAAACGTCCAGGCGGGCACCAGGTTGGCGACATTGTCCGTGGTGATTTTGGTGAGCGGGCTGAAACGTTGGCCGCCTTGCCCCATGCCGACGGTGACGACGTCCTGAGTGGTGGTGGCGTCGTCGCTGATCATCGCGTCGGTGACAGGCACCGGCACGTTGCTCGAATTTGCCGAGACCGCTGATAGAGCGAGCGCGGCGCCGGTCAGCCACGGCGCGCACGTGTGCGAATACTTCATAAGTTCCCCCTGAGTTCGAATCGAAATGCAGCCGGCGGCCTGGGGCTCGCCGGCTGCGCGGTCGTTAGATGCTCATGCAGACCGACTTGGTTTCCAGATAATTGCGCAACACTTCATGGCCCATTTCGCGGCCCCAGCCAGATTGTTTGTAACCGCCGAACGGCAACGAGGCGTCGAAGATGTTGTAGCAGTTGACCCAGACTGTGCCGGTGCGGAGCCGATTGCCGATGCGATGCGCGCGGCTGATGTCGCGGGTCCAGATGCCGGCGGCGAGTCCGTACACCGTATCGTTGGCGCGGCGGATCAGCTCATCGTCTACGTCCTTGAACCGGCTCACCGTGACGACCGGGCCGAAGATCTCTTCCTGATAGACCCGCATGCTGTCGTTGGTGTTTTCTATGACGGTTGGCTCGACGAAAAAGCCACCTTTGAAGGTGCGCGAGCTGGCGTTGCCGGTGGCGACCTTCGCGCCTTGCTCGCGTGCCGAGGTGAGGAAGCCGTTGACGCGCTCGAACTGCGTCTGCGACACCAGCGGACCCATCTGGGTGCCGGGACTCAAACCAGGGCCCAGTCGCAACGAGGCGGCAAAGCGGGTCACGCCTTCGGCCACTTGATCGTAGATTTTCTCTTGCACGAACAAGCGCGAACCGGCGCAACAGCACTGACCGTGATTGAAGAAGATGGCGCTGGCGGCGCCTTGGATGGCGGCCTCGACGTCGGCGTCGTCGAGCACGATGTTCGGCGACTTGCCACCCAGCTCGAGCGTGACTTTCTTCAGGTCATGAGCCGCGGCTTTGACGATCAAGCGACCCACTTCGGTGGAGCCGGTGAAAGCCACCTTGTCGACACCAGGATGGGCTGCCAGCGGCGCGCCGCAGCTTTCACCGAAGCCAGTGACCACGTTGAGCACGCCCGGCGGCAAACCGGCTTCCATACAAACGCGAGCCAGACGCAACGCCGACAGCGGCGTTTCTTCAGCCGGCTTCAATACGACGGTGCAACCGGTTGCGAGCACGGGCGCCAACTTCCACGCCGCCATCAGCAACGGAAAGTTCCAGGGAATGATTTGCGCGACGACGCCGATCGGCTCTTTGCGCGTGAAGGCGTGGTACTGCGCGTCCGGCGTGTACGGCACCGACAGCGGAATGGTGTTGCCTTCGATCTTGGTGGCCCAGCCGGCCATGTAACGAAACATTTCGGCGGCCAACGGCACGTCGGCGGCGCGCGCCACGGCGATGGGCTTGCCGTTGTCCAACGCTTCGAGCTGCGCGAACTCTTCCAGATTGGCTTCGATCAAGTCACCGATTCGCCACAGGATTTTGCCGCGCTCCGAGGGCGTCATGCGCGACCAGGGGCCGGTATCGAAAGCCTTGCGGGCTGCGCTCACGGCCAAATTCACATCTTCCTTGCCGCAATCGGCGGCATGCGCAATCACGTCCTCGCTGGACGGGTCGTAGATTTCGAAAGTCTTGCCGGAACGCGCCGGTTGCCAGCGTCCATCGATCAGCGCCTCGTGCGGCTGTCCTACGAATGCCTTCACCCCCGCGGTCAGTGCGACCAGCTCGCTCGTCGTATTCATCACTTTCTCCGGTATCGCCGACCGCGTGGTCGGCGTTGCTTTGTCATAGGTATGTCGGCAGGCTGGCTTAGCCGTGCCACGCGGAGCTACTGGAGCAAGGAACGGGCCAGCGCTATATTTCTCGGCAAAAGCGCGGCGGGCAGGGTATGGTCCGGTCTGACGTGCCAGCGGCGGTTTACTTGGATCAGGTTTCGGTGCGACAGTACGTCACCGCCTTAGGTTACAAACTGTCATCGGTTCGGGGGGATATGTGACAGACGCCAATAGCGCTCGTCACCTCGATGAGGTGCTGCGCAGTGTTTCCGGGCTTGCGGCCGCCACTGAAACCAGTGTGGCGCACGGCATTTCCACTTCATGGTCGCGATGCGCCCGGGATTACCGGCTCGATCCGGCCCGCACTTATTCGCCCACGGTGCTCACCGCCAACGAGCTACGCGAACGGCGTGCTCAAAACGAAGAGCTGATCATGATCGCCGGCGCAGAAATGAATCTGCTCTACGATCAAATCAGCGGCTCCGGTTATGCGTTGTTGCTCACCGATGCGCGTGGCGTGATTCTTCGCGAACGTGTCGATCCAACGCTGCGCGATGGTTTCCGTCGCTCCGGCTTGTTGGCCGGCGCCGATTGGAGCGAACAGGTCGAAGGTACCAACGGCATCGGCACGTGTATCGCCGAAGGTCGTTCGGTGATCGTGCACCGGGACGAACATTTCCATTGCGATCATGTGCAGTTGAGTTGTTCGGGCGCGCCGATCCGAGATCCGTCCGACGAGATCATCGGTGTGCTCGACGCATCGTGCGTCGGTTCTCACGACACGCGCGTGAGCCAGATGCACACCATGGCGCTGGTCAAGATGTCCGCCTATGCGATCGAGAAATGTTTGTTTCTGCGTCGGCATCGGCATCACGCCATCTTGCGCTTCCACTACCGACCCGAGCTGGTGAATCTAAATCAGGATGGCGCGCTGGCGGTGTCGGAGGATGGCACCATCGTCGCGGCGGATCGTACCGCTGTGACGCTGCTCGGACTGAAAGGTCGGCACGAAGTGCGCGGTCGTCCCATCGAGCAGTTGTTCGACATGAAGCTTCAGGATGTGCTGAGCGCTGCTTCGGCGTCGCAGTCGCTGATGTGGTCGGCGCGTGAGCTGACGCATGGTCGTCGCTATGTGCTGAGCTTGCACAAGCCGATGCAGTCGCGCTCGACACAGTTCGAAGTGCGGAATGCACGGTCGGCTTCGCCCATCGTTCACATTGCGTCCATGCCGCGAGTGAGTGCGCTGTCGCTGGACGATTTGGCGGGCGAGGATCCGCAATTGCTGCGTCAAGTTCGTCAGTCGCAGCGCATCGTCGACTCGGGCATTCCCGTGGTGATTCATGGGCCGACTGGCTCGGGCAAAGAAGTTTTCGCGCGAGCGCTGCATGCAGCGAGCCGTCGTGCGGATCAACCTTTCATTGCGGTGAACTGTGCCGCCATTCCCGAGACGCTGATCGAGAGTGAGTTGTTCGGTTATCGCTCCGGTGCATTTACCGGTGCGCGCAAGGAAGGCATGAAGGGCAAGATCCTGCAGTCTTCCCGCGGCACGCTGTTCCTCGATGAAATCGGCGATATGCCGTTAGCCATGCAGACGCGCCTGCTGCGCGTGTTGGAAGAGCGAAAGGTCGAGCCGCTGGGCAGTGAGCTGTCTTTGGATGTCGAGCTGCACGTCGTCGCCGCATCCCACCGGAACTTGCGCGATCTGATCGCTCGTAACTTGTTTCGCGAGGATCTGTTCTATCGCTTGAACGGCATGACCATCGAGCTGCCCGCACTGGCGGACCGCGATGATTGCGCACACGTGATTCAGCGTGTGCTCGCGGCGGAGAACCGTTCGAACCGACCTGCAGCTATCGAGACTGAGGCGCTGCGAGTGTTGGTTGCCTATTCTTGGCCTGGCAACGTTCGTGAGTTGCGAAATGTGATTCGCACGGCGCTGGCGTTGTGTGAGGACGGTGTGATTCGGCTGCAGGACTTGCCGGCGGAGATTCATCGATCCGTTGCAGCGGGGCGGACCGCGGCTGTTTCTAAACCGGTCACGGTGGATGGAGATGCCAAGAAGTCCGGCTCTTTGGAAGAAGCTGAGCGGGATGTGGTCGTGCGAGCGATTGAAGATAATCGTTGGAACATGACCAACGCCGCACGGCAGCTGGGCATGAGCCGGAACTCGCTTTATCGCAAGATCAAGCTGTACCAGATTCCGCTGGCGCGAGGGCCTCGGGCACGGAGCTGAGTTGCGGCTCTAGTCGAGCTGCGCGGGTCAGTCGCGTCAGCTCGTTACCTTTTTCATCGCCTGCGCCAGGTCGTGCTGCCCGTTCTGTTCCAACGCGCGCACGGTCCCTTCGAAATCTCTTAGCTCGATTCTGACTTAGCTCCTCGCGCGAGACATAGCCCTGCACTCCGCGAAACACCACTAACACTAACAACAGCAGACATAGTACCAGCATCAAAACAAACGCTTGGGAGGCCTTCGGGCGGTACCAGGCGGTCGTATCGTGACGTGCCGGTGACTTCGCGTAATCCTCTGTTTGCCGAGCCGGAAACCTGCTATGGAATAGTGAGCCCGAAGCATGGCTGCCCGTAACATGAGCTCATGATGGCAA
>NZ_JAEUPY010000080.1 GCF_016790065.1 Steroidobacter sp. | reverse complement strand
CCGTCCGCGACCTTCCACTCGATGCGCACCTTGCTATCGACTTGACGAAATACTTCGTCCACCCAGGCGCGCCCACACAGAGTGGCGTCCTCGCGCGTGATAACCGTTGCTCTGGAAGTGCGGTCGGCGGGGATGAGTTGCGCCGTCAAATCGCCCGTCCCGACGTCTTCCGCCAGCGCGGCGGCGACGGAACGAGCGATATATTCAGCGCTGGGCAGGGCAATCGACATGAGGCGTCCTCATCGGAGAGGACGCGAACGATACGCTGAATTTGGGTACATGGATGTACCCCGCGCCAGGGGCGGCGGCGAGTAGCAAAAAGTCACGCCTTTTTGCGTACTCGCACGAGGGTCGTGGCAGGATGCCCGATCCCTCGTTATTAAAATGGCAGGCCGTGGCTTTGGCCGCCCATGCACATCAGCATGGGCACCGACAGGATGAAATTCACGCGGGAGGCGTACAGCGCCACTTTGCGCGCTGTGGCCTTTTCTTCATCGGTGGCCGGCTTGATTCCCAACACCTTTTTCTGGTTCGGCCAGATCAGGCCCCAGACGTTGAGCAGCATGATGGTGCCGAGCCAGGCGCCGACGCCGATGGTCACGAAGCCTTCCTGGAGCATGAAGGCCTTGTGCATGGCTACCGGGCTGCCATAGCCGAACAGCAGGAAGTACGCGCCGGTGACCCAGGTGAACACCGCTGCCCAACGGAACCACCACAGCGCCCTGGGGGCGACATACTTGGTGATGCCGGCGCCGCCGGGACCGCCTTTATCGGCGGCGGCATCGCCCAGCGCTGGCACCTGAACGACGTTGAAGTAGTACAGCAGGCCGATCCACATCACGCCGGAGACGATGTGCAGCCAGCGGTCGATCCGGGCATGGTGGAAGCCCAGCCCGTCAGCCCCGACCACGGTGGCGGTGATGATCACGGACAGGACGATGGCCAGCACGAAGGCCGAAATAATGGCCCCGCGCACGGTAGTCAGTGGATGCATGACCGTATGCCTCGCTAAACCCGGTTTGTTCGTTGTTCTAAGTGAACTTTGTCAGCAAAAAGCGTTTGAAGAATAGGGTAGCCATCCCCATAATTCAATTGTCAGCCCCTGCCGTCATGACATCCCCGCCGCCGCCTGCTCCACCCGCGTCCCCCTGTATCAAGGTCTGTGTGCTCGATGCACAGCAGGTTTGCGTCGGTTGCGGCCGCACCCTCGATGAGATCGGGCAATGGTCGCGGTTGACGGAGGAGCAGCAGCGCCTGGTTTGCGACCGGGCCCGCCAGCGGCGCCAGGCCGCCGCTTCCTAGAATTTTGGTTTCATCGCGAGGTTTGTATGGACGTCATCGAACGCATCAAGTCGCAGCTGTCCTCCAGTCCGGTGGTGCTGTACATGAAGGGCACGCCCGACTTTCCCCAGTGCGGGTTCTCGGCAGCGGCTGTGCGTGCGCTCGGCGCAGTCGGCGCGGAGTTCCAGCACGTCAATATTTTCGAGGATCCGGAGCTGCGCGAGGCGCTCAAGCAGTACTCCAACTGGCCGACCTATCCGCAGCTGTACGTCAATGGCGAGCTGATCGGCGGTTCCGACATCATTCTGGAGATGTACAAGAGCGGCGAGCTGGGCAAAGTGATCGGCGAAGCGGCTCAGGCCGCCGGTTGATCCAACCTCTGGTTCCGCGACTAGCGTTGCACGCCCTGGCCGTACGTGATGGTGCGGCGGGGCGTGTGCCGGACGAGCTTTCCCGAGCCGTCGTCCCTTAGACTGTCCTCATGACTCAGCTGACTCTGCTTCGTCCCGACGACTGGCACTTGCACGTGCGCGACGGCGCCCATCTGGCGAGCGTCGTTCCTTTCACCGCCAGGCAATTCGCCCGCGCGATCATCATGCCGAATCTCAAACCGCCCGTGACCACGGTCGCTGCGGCGGCGGGTTATCGCGAGCGCATTCTGGCCGCTGTGCCCAAGGGCGTGAGCTTCGAGCCGTTGATGACGCTGTATCTCACCGATACGACGTCGCCGAAGGAAATTCACGCGGCCAAGGCCAGCGGCTTTGTCGTCGGCGCGAAACTTTATCCTTCGGGCGCGACTACCAACTCCGATGCCGGCGTGACTGTCATCGAGAAGATTTTTCCGGCGCTCGAAGCCATGCAAGAAGCCGATCTGGTGTTCCAGGTGCATGGCGAAGTGACTGAGCACAGCGTCGATGTGTTCGATCGCGAGAAAGTGTTCATCGATCGCATCCTGTCGCGCCTCGTTGAAAAGTTTCCGAAGCTGCGTGTGGTGTTCGAGCATGTCACGACGCGCGAGGGCGTGCAGTTCGTTCAAGGCGCGCGCGCCGGCGTCGGTGCGACCATCACGCCGCAACATTTGTTGTTGAATCGGAATGCGATCTTCCAAGGTGGCATTCGGCCTCACAACTACTGCTTGCCGGTGTTGAAGCGCGAGCATGATCGTCAGGCTTTGGTTGACGCTGCGACCAGCGACGATCCGCGATTTTTCTTGGGAACGGACAGTGCGCCGCATGCGCGCCATACCAAAGAAAATTCTTGCGGTTGTGCCGGTGTTTTCTCCGCGCACGCGGCCATCGAGTTGTATGCCGAGGCCTTTGAAGCGGCTGGGCGTTTGGATCGATTGCAGGCGTTCGCTTCGGAGCGCGGTCCCGATTTCTACGGGCTGCCGCGCAACACGACCAAGATCACATTGAATCGCACCGAGTGGGCACCGCCCGCGGTGTATCGTTTCGGTAATGATGAGCTGACGCCGTTCCGTGCCGGCGAGAGCATTGCCTGGCAGCTGGCTGAGGAAATTCCGTCTTGAGTGAATCATCGAGGAACGACGCCGAAGACAAACTGCCCATGGCGCGCCGCTTTCGCGGCTTCTTGCCGGTGGTGGTCGACGTCGAGTGCGGTGGATTCAATCCCAACACGGACGCGCTGCTGGAAATTGCCGCGGTGTTGTTGGAGATCCAGGGCGACGGCAGCTTGCTGCCTGGTGAGAGCTGGCGCTATCACGTGCAACCTTTCCCCGGCGCGAATCTTGAGCCTGCGTCACTTGCCGTGACCGGTATCGATCCGTTTCATCCTCTGCGCCCGCATATTCCTGAGAAAGAAGCGCTGACGCGCTTGTTCAAGGAGATTCGGCGGGCGATGAAAGATAACGATTGCACCCGAGCCATTCTGGTTGGGCACAACGCGTACTTCGATTTGAACTTCATCAACGCGGCCATTGCGCGGACGGATATCAAACGGAATCCGTTTCACCCGTTTTCGAGCTTCGACACCGCGACTTTGGCGGGCGTTGCTTACGGACAGACTGTGCTTGGCAAGGCGCTGCAAGCGGCTGGCATCGAGTGGGATGCCGGCGCCGCGCACTCAGCGGCCTACGATGCGCAGAAGACCGCGGAGTTGTTCTGCAAGATTTGTAATTCGATGAAGGTGGCGTTGGGCTAAATCGTTGCGGCCCAGTTCGCGATCGCGTCCGCGAGTTCTTCCATCACTTCTTTGTCGTTGCGGCCGGAGCGGGCCAGCACGTGGAACGAATGATCCGCAGCTTCGATGTGATTCAGCGTTGCGCTCGTGCCCAGCTTCTCGACGATGGGCTCGAGCAACGTGAGGTCGGCGAGGTCATCTCGCGTTCCTTGCAGGAACAGCATCGGAATCTTCACGTCGCTCAGATGCGTCGCTCGCTCCGTTGACGGTTTCTTCGCCGGATGCAGCGGGAAGCCGACGAACGCGAGTCCTCTTACATCAGGTAACGCTTTCGCCGCCTGCGCCTGCGACGTCATTCGCCCTCCGAATGACTTCCCGCCCGCAATCAGCTTCACACCTGGCGCCTGTTTCTTCGCTTCCTCGACGGCCGCGCGAATCGTCGCATGACACAGCGCCGGCGGATCCGGCCGCTTGGAACCACTCTCCATGTAAGGGAATTGGTAACGCAACGTGCCGATGCCTCTTGCTTCGAGCGCGTTCGCGAGATCAGTCATGAAAGCATGCGCCATGCCGGCGCCTGCACCATGCCCGAACACGTAACACGCACGTGCATTTGTGGGCAGCTGCAGTAAAGCTGACACACGTAGGCCGCTTTTGACTTCTATGCTTAGCCGGGTCGCAGAGGTTGTCATGCCGCGAGTATGAGCCCTTAGGCCCGGCGTCGTCGCGTGAATGCGCGCAAGATGCTCGCTTCGAGATACTGGCCGACGCTGGAGGATGAAATCATGAAACCACGCATTTCTTTGATCACACTCGGCGTCGACGATCTGGAGCGCGCGCTCACGTTCTACCGTCACGGCCTCGGTCTCAAATCCGACGGCATCGTCGGCACTGAATTCGAACACGGCGCCGTCGCATTCTTCGAACTCGAAGGCGGCTTGCGTCTCGCACTTTGGCCACGCAAAAGCTTGTCCCATGACTGCGGTCTGCCAGTGAGCGCGCCGAGTCCAACCGACTTCTGCCTCGCTCACAACGTGAGTTCCAAAGCCGAAGTCGACACCGTGATGGATCAAGCCAGTAACGCCGGCGCCACTCTAGTGAAAGCCGCTCACGATACTTTCTACGGCGGCTACGCCGGCTACTTCCAAGACCCAGACAAACATCTGTGGGAAGTCGCTTGGAATCCGCAGATGTTGCCGAAGGAATAACTCACAAGTTACTTCGCCCGCTTGCTCCGCCCACCCGTCAACAAATCCTGCTCCAACAACAACTGCGCCATAAATCTCACACCAAACCCCGTGAAGTCCGTGGGAATGTGAGCAAGGCCGCCGGAGCGATTGCTGGGCGACAGGTCGAGATGGATCCAAGGAATCTCGGCGGGCACGAAGCGATTCAAGAAGCGAGCAGCGAGGATGTGATCGCCTTTGCTGTCGAGCGTGCAGTGGAGGATGTCGGCGATGGGAGATTCGAGATCGGAGTCGTAGTCCTCGTCCATGGGAAAGGGCCACACGCGTTCGCCGCTGTCGCGGCCGGCGGTTTCGATGGCGGAGTGAAACTGAGAGCGGTTGGTGAACGCGCCACAGTAGCGCTCGGTGAGTGCGACGACGCACGCGCCGGTGAGCGTGGCGAAGTCGACGATCAAGTCAGGCTTTTCGCGTGAGGCGAGGGCGAGTGTGTCGGCGAGCACCATGCGACCTTCGGCGTCGCTGTGGGCAACCTGAATGGTGACACCGTTGGAAGCTCGCACGACTTCCTGCGGACGAAACGCGTTCGGCCCGATTTGGTTTTCGGTGATGGCCAGCCAGCAGTCGATGTCGTACGGCACTTTGAGTCGACTCAGCGCGAGCAGCGTGCCGACTGCGACGGCGCTGCCCTGCATGTCCTCGTGCATCTGGTACATGCTTTTGTGCGGCTTCAAGTTGATGCCGCCGGTGTCGAAGCAGATGCCTTTGCCAACCAGCGCGAGTTTTTTGCGAGGGGCTTCAGCTGCAGGCGCGCGATAGCGCAGCCGAACGATGCCAGCGTCGCGATGCTCGTTGGCGCGTGTGACGGCCAGGAAGGCGCCAGCATTGAGCTTCTTCAGCGCGCGCTCGTCCATGAACGAGAACGTCCAGCCTTCCCGTTTCGCTAAATCGCGCAATGCTTTTCGATAACTGGCCGTATGCAGCACATTCGGCGGCAAGGTAGTGAGCCAGCGCGCCAGGTGATTGCCGCGATCAATGGCAATCGACAGCTCCGCATCGATGTCCGGGCCATCGCCGTTCAGCGTGAGCTGCGGCGGCTCCACAGCCTTCGGCGGCTTGGATTTGATGACAGGCATCGGCGCAGTTGCCGCCAGAGCCGCTGCGGTCAGCGCTTCCAGCAAAGCGCCGCTCTCGGTGGTCTCGATACCGACCGTCGAAGCGAGCACTTTCGCGCCGGGCGGCGGCGCAAGCTCCTTCCAGATGCGTGCCGCGAGCGACAGGCGCTCGAAGGCCGAACTTGAAGCTTTTGCCAGCGCCACCACCATTGGTTGAGCGTCCGCGCCGATTCGAGCACTGAGGATAGATACAGGTCCGCGGGCCTTGGCTTCGCGGTACAGCCGCGTCCAGAGCGCACCGAAAGGGAGCTTTGTCAGCAGCTTGTCGGCGGGCTCGCGCTGACAAATGACGATGCAGGCATCGTGTTTTTGCAGTGAGCCCTCGCTCAATGGAGCGCGGCGCTGAAAAATACGTATGTCGCGCTCTGCGGGAAGCAATTCCACCACAGCAGTTTCCTTGACCGAAAAATCTCAAACTCCGATGATACGCGGCCTACTTTTGCAGCACACCCGACATGTCCGAACCCTCCCGCTTTGACGATCTCGATCCCGAAGAAACGCGGGAATGGCTCGAATCGATTGACTCGGTCATCAAGGCGCAGGGCGCCGGCCGAGCGCACTTCCTGCTGGAAAGGCTGATCGACTTCACGCGCCGGAGCGGCGCGTACCTGCCGTTCAAGCCCAACACGGCTTATGTGAATACGATTTCATCCGGGCAGGAGCAGGAGTACCCCGGCGATCGCAGCATCGAGCGGCGTATCGAAGCTTTTATTCGCTGGAACGCGCTGGCCATGGTGGTGCACACCAATCGGCAGAGCTCCGAGTACGGCGGCCACATCGCGAGCTACGCCTCCTCGGCGACCATGTACGAAGTGGGCTTCAACCACTTCTGGCGCGCGCCCTCGGAAAAGCATCCTGGCGACATGGTCTACATTCAGGGCCACGTGGCGCCGGGCATTTACGCGCGCGCATACCTCGAAGGCCGCTTGACCGAAGAGAACCTGCGTTACTTCCGCCAGGAAGTGGCCAGCCCGGAAAAAGGCCTGAGCTCGTATCCGCATCCCTGGCTGATGCCGGATTTCTGGCAGTTCCCGACCGTGTCGATGGGCCTCGGCCCGATGATGGCCATCTACCAGGCGCGCTTTCAGCGCTATCTGGAAAATCGCGGCATCGTGCCGGAGACGGACCGCAAGGTGTGGGCGTTCCTCGGCGACGGCGAAATGGACGAGCCCGAGTCGATGGGCGCGATCACCATGCCGGTGCGCGAGAAGCTCGACAACCTGGTGTTCGTCATCAACTGTAACTTGCAGCGCCTGGACGGTCCGGTGCGCGGTAACGGCAAGATCATTCAAGAGCTCGAAGCTGCTTTCCTCGGCGCGGGCTGGAACGTCGTCAAGGTCATCTGGGGTTCTCGCTGGGATCCGCTGCTCGCCAAGGACACCACCGGCTTGCTGCGCCGGGTGATGGAAGAGTGCGTCGACGGCGAGTACCAGAACTTCAAAGCCAAGGGCGGCGCGTACACGCGCGAAAACTTCTTCGGCAAGTATCCCGAGCTGAAAGAGATGGTCGCCAACATGTCGGACGACGACATCTGGCGCCTGAACCGCGGCGGCCACGACTACAAGAAAGTCTGGAATGCTTATAACGCTGCCGTAAATCACAAGGGCGCGCCCACGGTCATCCTGTGCAAGACCGTCAAGGGCTTCATGATGGGCAAGTGGGGCGAGAGCCAGAACATCACCCACCAGCAGAAGAAATTGGATGACGAAGCGCTGAAGGAATTCCGGAAGCGCGTGCACATCGATATTCCGGACGAGCAACTGGCGAAGTCGCCGTTCCAGCGCTTGCCGGAAGACAGCCAAGAGATGAAGTACCTGCGCGAGCGTCGCGAGCGGCTCGGCGGTTCGTTGCCGCAGCGTCGTGCCAATGCGCCGTCGCTGGTGATTCCGCCGCTGGAAACGTTCGACTCGCTGCTGCAGTCCTCGGGCGAGCGTGAGTTCTCCACCACGATGGCGTTCGTGCGCATCCTGCAGACGCTGGTGAAGGACAAGAACATCGGCAAGAACATCGTGCCGATCGTGCCCGACGAGGCACGCACCTTCGGTATGGAAGGCATGTTCCGTCAGGTCGGCATCTACTCGTCGGCCGGTCAGCTGTACACGCCGCAAGATGCGGATCAGCTGATGTTCTACAAGGAAGACAAGAAGGGACAGATTCTGGAGGAAGGCATCAACGAAGGCGGCGCGCTCGCCTCGTTCATCGCGGCCGGTACCGCGTATGCCAACCACAACGTGAACATGGTGCCGTTCTACATCTACTACTCGATGTTCGGCTTCCAGCGCGTCGGCGATTTCATTTGGGCGGCGGGCGACAGCCAGGCACGCGGTTTCTTGTTGGGCGGCACTTCGGGCCGCACCACGCTCGCGGGCGAAGGCTTGCAGCACCAGGACGGCCACAGCCACTTGGCGGCGAGCACCATTCCGAACTGTATTGCCTACGATCCGACGTTTGCGTACGAACTCACTGTCATCATTCACGATGGCATGCGTCGCATGTTCGTCGAGCAACAGGACGTGTTCTATTACCTCTCGGTGATGAACGAGAACTACGAGCACCCGGCCATGCCGAAGGGCGCTGAAGAGGGCATCCTCAAAGGCATGTACCTGCTGCAGTCCGGCGGCAAGGGCAAAGTGCGCGTGAACCTGATGGGCTCGGGCACGATCCTGCGCGAAGTCATCAAGGCGGCCGACATTCTCGAGAAGGATTACGGCGTGCCGGCTGACGTGTTCAGTGCCACCAGCTTCTCGGAGCTGCGTCGTCAAGCGCTCGACATCGAGCGTAGCAACATGCTGCATCCCGATGCGCCGCAGGCCGTGCCGTATGTGCGGCAGGTGCTCGGCGAGCGCAACGGCCCGTTCATCGCAGCGACGGACAACATGCGCATCGTGGCCGATCAAATACGTCAGTGGGTCCCTGGTCGTTTCGTCGTGCTCGGCACCGACGGTTACGGTCGCAGCGACTCGCGTGCCGAACTCCGTCGGCATTTCGAAGTGGATGCCGCGCACATCGTGGTGGCTTCGCTGCGTTCGCTGGCGGATGAAGGCAAGCTGGACATGGCGACCGTCAAGGGCGCGCTCAAGAAATTCAACATCGACCCGGACAAGCCGAATCCGGTCACGCAGTAAGCCGGTCATCTAAAGCATGCCAACAGATATCAAAGTCCCGGACCTGGGTGACTTCAAGGACGTCGAGATCATCGACGTGCTGGTCAAGCCGGGCGATCAGATCGACGTCGATACGCCGCTGCTGACCTTGGAAACCGAGAAAGCCACGCTGGATGTGCCGTCTTCGGCCGCCGGCGTGGTCAGCTCGCTCGCCGTTAAGAAAGGCGACCGCGTTTCCAAGGGCAGTTTGATCCTGCAGATCGAAGCCCAGGGTGGCGCGGCTGCTCCGGCTGCCGCTGCGAAATCGAGCGGTGCCGCGGAAGCGCCTGCGTCGACGCCGTCGATCAGCAAAGAGCAATCGGATCGCAATGCTGGCGCGGCCAAGCAAGCCTCGTCGAGCAAGTCGGCGCCGAGCAAGCCTGCGTCGAACGGCGGCGCTGCTGCCGGCGGCGGCGAGGTTCGCGTTCCCGATCTCGGTGACTTCAAAGACGTCGAAGTCATCGACGTGCTGGTGAAGCCGGGCGATCGCGTCGACGTCGACACACCGTTGCTGACGCTCGAGACTGAGAAGGCCACGATCGATGTGCCGTCCACTGCGGCCGGCGTGGTCAAGTCGTTGTCGTTGAAGAAGGGCGATCGCGTTTCCAAAGGCGCGTTGATCGGACTGCTCGAAGGTGGCGCCGGCGGCGCTGCTGCAGCGCCAGCGCAGAGCCAAGCCGAGACGGCCGAACCGAAAGCTGCAGCGCCTGCTCCTGCAAAGAGCGCTCCGGCTGCTCCGGCGGCGCCAGCTGCTCAATCCGCGCCTGCGGCTAAGTCGTCGGCAGGTTTGCCGCCTATCGACGAAGCTGGTTTTGCTCGCGCCTATGCGAGCCCGTCGATTCGTAAGTTCGCTCGCGAACTGGGCGTCGACTTGGGTCGTATCAAGGGCACGGGGCCGAAGGCTCGCATCACTCCGGACGACGTGAAAGCGTTCGTCAAGCAAGCGCTCGCCTCGGGCGGGTCTGCCGCAGCGGGTGCAGCTGGCGGTGGCGGCGCGTTGCCCAAGGTTCCGGAAATCGATTTCTCCAAGTTCGGCGAAATCGAAGTCAAGCCGCTCAGCCGGATTCAAAAGATTTCCGGTCCGCATCTACAGACCAGCTGGCTGAACATTCCGCACGTCTGGCAGATGGACGAAGCGGACATCACCGAGCTGGAAGACATTCGCAAGAAGTTGAAGTCGGAAGCGGAGAAGCAGGGCATCAAGCTCACGCCGCTCGCTTTCGTGTTGCGTGCTTGCGCACAGGCGCTGAAGCAATTCCCGAACGTCAACAGTTCGCTGGAGTCTTCGGGCAAGAACCTCATTCTCAAGAAGTTCATCAACCTCGGCTTCGCGGCGGATACGCCGGGTGGTCTGGTGGTGCCGGTGATCAAGGATGCCGACAAGAAAGACATCTACGAGATCGCGCGCGAACTCGCAGTGCTTTCCGAGAAAGCTCGCCTCGGCAAGCTGAACATCGCTGAGATGCAGGGCGCGACGTTTACTGTGTCGAGCCTCGGCGGCATCGGTGGCGTGGGCTTCACGCCCATCATCAATGCGCCGGAAGTGGCCATCCTCGGGGTTGCCAAGTCGAGCATCAAACCTGTTTATAAAGACGGTCAGTTCGTGCCGCGTCTGATCCTGCCGTTCACTCTGGCATATGACCATCGCGTGATCGATGGCGCTGCCGGCGTGCGCTTCACCACCTTCCTGGCGGAGAAGCTGGCTGACGTTCGTGGACTCATCGAGGCTGTGCCGTGACCCAAGTTATCGTCCCCGACATCGGCGACTTCAAGAATGTGGAAGTCATCGATGTGCTCGTCAAACCGGGCGATCAGGTCGCGGTGGAAACACCGCTGGTCACGCTTGAGACTGAGAAAGCGACTCTGGATGTGCCGTCGTCCGCAGCGGGCGTGGTCAAGTCGGTCGCGCTGAAGAAGGGTGACCGCGTTTCCAAGGGCAGCTTGATCATCGAGATCGACGCTGCCGGTGCTGCTGCGCCGGCGCCGGCTGCTGCCAAAGAAACGCCTGCGCCGAAAGCGGTCAAAGCTGCAGCGCCGGCTCAAGAAGAAGACGTTCCGTTCACCGACACCATCGTTCGTGAGAAAGCCAAGGCTGCGGCCGCGCAAGCGACTGCACCGACGCCGGCGAAGGACGAATCGGGTGGCACGTACGATTTCGATGTGGTCGTGCTCGGTGCTGGCCCTGGCGGTTACACCGCGGCGTTTCGTGCAGCCGATCTGGGCATGAAAGTCGCGCTGGTCGAGCGCTGGCCGCAACTCGGCGGCGTTTGCTTGAACGTCGGTTGCATTCCTTCGAAGGCGCTGCTGCATGCCGCGAAGGTGATCGAAGAAGCGCACGAGATGGAAAGCTTCGGCGTCACTTTCGGCAAGCCCCAGATCGACGCGGCCAAGCTGCGCGGTTGGAAGGAAAAAGTCGTCGGTAAACTCACTGGCGGTCTGGGCGTGCTGGCCAAGCAACGCAAGGTCGAAGTGATTCGCGGCATCGGCAAGTTCGTGTCACCGCACGAGCTGTCCATCGCCAACACCGACATCACTCCGCAGACCACCGTGCTGTCGAAGGGCGAGAATGCGCCTGGCGAAGGCGCTCGTAAGATTTCGTTCAAACACTGCGTCATCGCCGCCGGCTCCGAATCGGTTCGGTTGCCTGGTCTGCCGGACGATCCCCGCATCATCGACTCGACCGGTGCGCTCGAACTCGATCTGCCCAAGCGCATGCTGGTCATCGGCGGCGGTATCATCGGTTTGGAAATGGCGTGCGTGTATGACGCGCTCGGCACCAAGGTCAGTGTCGTCGAGCTCACCGACGGTCTGATTCCCGGCTGCGATCGCGATCTGGTGCGGCCGCTGGAAAAGCGCATCGGCAAGCGTTACGAAAAGATCATGGTCAAGACCAAGGTCAGCAAGCTCGAAGCCCTGAAAGAAGGCATTCGCGTGACGTTCGAAGGCGAGCAGGCTCCCGAGCCGCAGCTGTACGACAAGGTGCTGGTTGCCGTCGGCCGTAGCCCGAACGGCAAGAAGATCGGCGCTGAAGCTGCCGGTGTGACCGTCAACGAGCGCGGCTTCATTCCGGTCGACAAGCAGATGCGGACCAATGTCGCGCACATCTTTGCTATCGGCGACATCGTCGGTCAGCCCATGCTGGCTCACAAGGCGTCGCATGAGGGCAAGCTCGCAGCTGAGATTGCGCACGGCGAGAAGCGTTATTTCGACGCTCGCGTGATCCCGTCGGTCGCCTACACCGATCCCGAGATCGCGTGGGTCGGCCTTACTGAAACCGAAGCCAAAGCCAAGGGCATTGCGTTCGAGAAGGGCAGCTTCCCTTGGTCGGCGAATGCTCGCTCGCTCACGTTGGGGCGCGACGACGGTTTGACCAAGGTGTTGTTCGATCCCGCGACTCATCGTGTGATCGGCGGCGGCATCGTCGGTCCGAATGCGGGCGATCTGATTTCCGAGTTGGCCCTGGCCATCGAAATGAATAGCGATGCCGGCGATCTCGGTATGACCATTCATCCGCATCCGACCCTGTCGGAAACCATCATGTTCTCGGCTGAGGCTTTCGAAGGCACGCTGACAGACCTGTATGTGCCCAAGAAGGCCGCCAAAGCGAAATAACTGGCTGGTGGCGATTTTGAGCGGCGTGTTGGCGCCGCTCGCAGTCCAGGCTGCCGATGAGTACTCATTACGCATCGAGCGTCAGCCGCTCGCGCGCGTGTTGCGCGAGTTGTCTGAACAGACCGGGCTGCAGATCGTCGCCATGTTTGCCACCGATCACGGCGAAGCCAGTAAGCCGGTCGGTCCGCTGCGTGGCGAGTTCACTGCGGAAGCGGCGTTGCAGAAGCTGCTCGCGGATAGCGATCTCACCTTTGCTCGCGTCAACAGCAATACCATTTCGATTACATCGAAACCTGCGCCGGCGAAGCGCGCCGTGCAGGCACCGATGCCTGCAAAAAAATTCTCGCCGCTGAGCTACGTCGCGAGCGCACCTGCGCATGACGACGTTGAGAACGTGCTCGTCACCGGCAGTCACATTCGCGGAGCGCGCGCCGCCGGCTCCAAGCTGCTGATGATAGGCCGCGACGCCATCGAGTCGAGCGGTCAGGGGCGGCTGCCAGATGCGCTGACCACGCTGAGCCAGAATTTCCACGGCGTCAGTGAGGCGTATACCCAGCCGACCGGCGTTTATAACTTCAATCGCGGTGCTGAGATTCAATTGCGTGGCTTGGGGCCTGGCACCACGTTGACGCTGGTGAACGGTCAGCGGCAAGCCAGCGGCGGGCAACGCGGCTCGATGGTGGATATTTCCAGCATCGCCACCTCCGCCATCGAGCGAGTCGAGATTCTTCCCGAAGGCGCATCGGCGCTGTACGGCTCCGATGCCATCGGCGGCGTGATCAATGTGATCTTGCGTAAGGACTTCGACGGCTTGGAAACGAGCGTGCGCGGAGCTACGGCTGGCGGCGAGGCGGACGAAACGCAGTTCGCGCAGTTGTGGGGCAAGACATGGAGCCGCGGCAATGTGTTGATCGGCTATCAATACAACGAGCGCGATCCGCTGCGTGCGTCGGCGCGCAGCTATTCAGCAGCGAACGATGACTTGCGTGCCTTCGGTGGCAGCGATTATCGAGTGCTCGGCAGTAACCCCGGCACCATTCTGAATGCTCAGCTGCAGCCCATCGCCGCCATTCCTGCGGGCCAGGACGGCACCAATCTGACTGCCGCCCAATTGATTCCGGGCGTAGTCAACTATGCGGACTTGTCGAGTCGTTATTGGGTGTTGCCGGAACAGAAACAGCACACTGCTTTCATGCACGGCTCGTTCGCCCTCACCGACAACTGGGAAGCCTTCGCCGATAGTCGTTACAGCTCGCGAGAGTTCGAACTGCACTTGGCCAATTCTCGACGCAATGTCACGGTGCCGGCGAGCAACGCCTTCAACCGGATCGGCAGCACTGTGCGTGTCGCCTATGACTTCGCCGATGATCTGGGCGTCTACACACTCTCCGGTCGCACCGAGACCGTTGCCTCTGCCGCAGGCGTGGCGGGCGCGTTGAGCAACGATTGGCAGATCAAACTGACCGGCGGCTATGCCAAGGAAAGAAATGCTTCGCGGATCGCCAACGGGATCAATGGCACCGCGCTCACTCAGTTCCTGGCTAGCAGCAACCCTGCCGTCGCCTTGAATGTGTTCGGCGATGGTTCGAACACCAATCCGGCAACGCTGGCGGCACTGCGCTCCAGTAGCTTCGAGCAAAGTGAATGGACCACCACGTCGGCCAATGTCATCGTCGACGGACCCTTGTTCAAAGGGCCGGGCGGATTGGTGCGAGGGGCGCTCGGTGCCGATTTTCGACGCGAGCATTTGACTCACGTGAATCCGGCTTTCAACGTTGCTCGGAACGTGGGGCGAGATGTTTCTGCGGTGTTCACCGAGTTCGCCGTGCCTTTGCTCGGGCCTCGCAATGCTCGCAGCTCGGAATCGCAACTCGAACTGTCGTTGGCCGGACGCTATGAGGACTACCAGGACGTGGGGTCGACGTTCGATCCCAAGTTCGGTTTGGGCTGGCGGCCGCTGCAGGCGTTGAAGTTTCGTGGCACGTGGGGCACCTCGTTCCGCGCGCCGCCGTTCCATCTGGCCGACAGCCAGTTCCAGACTTCGTTTGCTCAAGTGCGCAGCGTCGTCGATCCGATGTCACAAGCCACCAACGGGATGTCGCAAGTGTTGGTGCTCAGCGGCGCGAGAGATGACATCAAAGAAGAAACCGCCGAGGTGTGGACCGCCGGCGTCGACTTCGCAGTGCCGTTGGTCGACAACCTGTCGATCGCACTGACTTACTTCGATATCGTTTACGACGACAAGATTCAGTACCCCGGTGCGCATACGACGTATTTGACTCAAGGCGTGCAGTA
>NZ_JAEUPY010000900.1 GCF_016790065.1 Steroidobacter sp. | reverse complement strand
CGCGCTCGCCCACTTTCGACTGCCAGGTAGTGCGCCCTTGCAACCCCGCTGAGACGGTGGTGCTCGACGGATTGTCCCAAAGAATGCCGTAGCCTTTGTTGGTCACCAGGAACGGCACGCAGACAGTTTCACCAGCGGGCGCATCGTAGTTGTGCTTGCAGTCCAGAGTGCGGCCGCGATGATCCAGAATGCCTTCCTGATTCTGGCCCAAGCCGTAATAGTGCTCATCCGGTGGCGCCACGAAACTTGCGCCCACCCGAAATGTTTGCTCGCCGTTGACCGTGTGCGGCGCCAGTTCCCAGCCGCTCATTTCCACCAGGGTCTCGCCGCCGGGCTTACGTACCGTCACCGACACTGGCGGCAGCGATGGAGCGAAGTAACGCTGCATTTGATTCGGCGGACCCGGCGCGGGTTGCGCCTTCACTTCGACTGATAGCGACGGCGAGATGTATTTATCTCCCGACGCGGCGACCTCGTGCCTCCACCCGTTCGTATCCAGACTCGCGACGAACCCTGGCCCGGCGGGCGCACTCACTCGCTCTTTCTCCAGACTCAAAGTCACGCGCACGATGTTGGGAGCGTAAGGCTCGATACTGACGAAGCTGCCGTTGCGATCGAGCAGCCCCAGCGGCTCAGCCTCCGCGACTGCGCCGCCCCAGCACAGCAGAATCAGCACGAGCTTGGCCCCACGCGCCCAACTCGACCTGAGCGCTCTCAACTTGGACATGTGTTCCTTCTCTACCGCCAGGTTCAAAGTCGGCATTCGCGGGTGAAACATCACGCCGCTTTGCAATTGCTTTCGATGAACTGCAAATGGCTGGGCATGCGCGTGATGGCCTCGTGCAGTTTGTGCCGTAATCCCGCCGCCCTCTGTTCCAGCTCAGCCAGCGGCATGATGTCGGCCAATGGATCCCAGCGTTGCGGTTGAACGCCTTGCCCCAACAAGACCGCGACCCAGCTCGAATCCGCGAACAGCTGGCCGTCATGGCGCGCCACTTTGCCTCGTGAGCGAAACAGCTCCAGTCGCTGCGCGAGACTGTCGGGGATCGACATGTGCTGACAATCGCGCCAGAACGGCTCATCGCGACGATTGGCCACGTAATGCAGGATGATGAAGTCGCGGATCTGCTCGTACTCCACGATGCTGAGGCGATTGAACTCTGCTTCCGCCGCCGGATCCGGCAGCCCAGACAACGGCACCAACGACAGGAAACGAAACACCGCGGCCTGCACCAAGTGCAGGCTGGTGGATTCGAGCGGTTCCATGAAACCGCCTGCCAACCCTAGCGCCACGCAGTTGCCGTTCCAGAATTTCTTGCGCCGTCCGGTGGTGAATCGCAACAACCGCGGCTCCGCCAGCGCTTTGCCATCCAGATTCTGCAGCAGCACGCTGGCTGCTTCGTCATCGTCGATGTAGTTAGAACAATAGACGTGACCGTTGCCAGTCCGGTGTTGCAACGGGATGCGCCATTGCCAGCCGGCCCAATGGGCCGTCGACCGCGTGTACGGAACGAAGTCCGCTGCGTTTCGCTCACAAGGCACCGCCAGCGCGCGATCGCACGGCAGCCAATGAGTCCAATCTTCAAAGCCGGTGTGCAGCGTGCGCTCGATCAGCAGGCCCAGAAATCCGGAACAGTCGAGAAAGAAATCACCAGCAACGATGCGGCCGTCCTGCAGTCGCACGGCCTGAATCATTCCGCTCTCGCCGTCGCGATCCACCTGCACGATACGCCCTTCAACACGAACGACGCCCCGCTGTTCCGCATAGCCTCGCAGGAAGCGCGCGTACAACCCGGCATCGAAGTGATAGGCATACGCGAGCTGAGGCATGTCCTTGGGCATGGTCGGGAACGGCGGCAGGAAGCGGCCTTGATCGGCCGCGATAGCCGCCGGCGAGTAATCACTCAACGGATACGCATGACCGTTGGCCACCAGCCGCAACCAGAACTGATGAAACGAGATGCCATCGATGTTGGCGCCGAACTCGCCGAACTGATGGAAATAGCGATGCCCGGCCCAGCCCCAGTTGCGGAATTGAATGCCGAGCTTGAACGTCGCCTGTGTGGCGCGAACAAACTCGCGCTCATTGATGCCGAGCACCTGATTGAAGAACTGCAGCGGCGGAATGGTCGCCTCGCCGACGCCGACCGTGCCGATTTCGTCCGACTCGACCAGCGTCACCGAATGCGCGCCCTTCAGCGCATGCGCCAACGCGGCGGCGGTCATCCAACCCGAGGAGCCGCCGCCCACGATGATGAAGCGCATATCAGAAGCTGGCGCGAACGAACACGTTGTAACGGCGGTCCGCGCTCACCCAGTTGTGATACGTGAGCCCGGTTCTTTGCACGAAGTTGTCGACCAGCACTCGATACGGCGCGTCCGTAATGTTGACCGCTTGAAAGCCCACCTTGAGGTTCGGCAGTACATTGAAGTGGATCGAGCCGTCCAGCTGGCCATAGTCATCGGCCCACGCCGGAATATCCAAGTTAGCCGCCGCCATCGTGAGCACGTAACGCTCGCGCCAGTTGTACGCGAGCCGCGCTTCGAAACGCTGCGTACTGTAGTAAAGCTCGGCGTTGTAACTGGTCTTGCTCAAGCCTTCGAGCGGATAGTTATCCAGCGCTGAGTTGTCCCGCTGTTTGGCGTCGTAAGGATTCGCCGCGATGTTGCGCGTACCGGCGCTTTCCACATAAGTGAACGCCGCGCGGGCACCGAAGTTTTTGCCAAAGCCCGGCAGGAAATCGAAGAAGCCGTTGTATGCGACTTCGACTCCTTTCACGTAGCCGTCGCCTTGATTCTCCGGCCGCAACACACGCACCGTGCGCGTCTGGCCGTTGTTGGTGTAATCCACCGACGAGTTCAACGACGTTTCCATGAAGCCTTCGAGCTGCTTGTAGAAAATCGCCCCGGTGATGGAGTTGGTGGCATTGATGTACCACTCAGCCGACAGGTCGTACTGCCAGGACCGCATCGGCTCCAGATCAGGATTGCCCGAGTAGCCGTTGTAGGCATACACACAGGTGCCCACTTGCGCTCCTTCCGGCAATTCCTGGCAGGTGCCATTCACCATCAAGCCCAGATCCGCAGTGATGTTGATCGCTGGCAACAGCAACGGGAAGTCTGGTCGAGACAGCGAACGAGCGACGGCCAGTCGCAGGAAGACGTCGTCGCGCACCTTGTATCTCAGGTTCAAACTGGGCAACACGTCGGTGTAGCTGTTGTCGTCGGTCGACTCGTACGACGCACCGTTCGCGAATGCCAACTCATTAGGAGCGCCCACCACGTTGATGCCGCTGAAGGTCAACAACCCGGTGCCTGAATTCTCAGTGCGAACCAAGCGCACGCCCAGATTGCCGTCGAATTTGTCGCGACCGAAATGCGCGGCCACATAGCCCGCCAACGTTCTCTGGTCTTGAGTGTTGATCCCCAAGCCATCGTTGCCCGGAGTCGTGTCGGAGAAGTCGCCATTCCAGGGCGTCCAATCGCAGCAGTTGGTGCCGCCGGTCTCGACGCTGTGCACGGTACTCTCAAACGCACGGCGACTATTGAACGCCGAGGCACGCGGGAACAAGTAAACACTCGGCGCCCGCCCGCCATGGAACCAGTTCGAGAAGGCCTGCCGCGTGTAGGGGACGCTAGCATCGCCGAACGTGGTGATGCCGCCACCCCAGCTTTGCGCCACCGCGCCCCAGCGATAACCGGTTTCGCGTGTGGTCGAGCTGTAGTCTTCTTGGCGAATGCCGAAACGAATTCGATCCAACCAATCGCTGTTGTCGAACGTGAATTCGCCGTCGGCGCGGTAAGCCCAAGCGTCGGCGTCGTTCTTTTCGTAATGATCCATGGCCCAGCCGTAGTAGTACTGGTCCGGATCGGTCATCACACTGTTGGGACCCAGCGCAATGGTTGGCCGACCGCTGCCGTTCAGTCGCAGATCGAAGTCCAACGTGCCGGCACCCTGCCCCTGCGTGGGCGAACCCAACGTTAGATCTGCCGCATCCGTATCGGCAAACGCGCGTTGCACATCAACGTCGAAACGCCAGCGGTCGGAGGCGTGCCAGGTCAGATGTAAGGCAGCGTCATGATTTACGCTCTGCCGCTCGTTGTAGCGCGCGGACGCATTGAAGTAACTGTTGGTGATATCGCCGCCCACCAGATAACCATTCGAGACTTGCAGGTTGGTGCCGGTGAGACCGCCCCCTTGCTCGGTCCACAGCGCATTCTCGTTCTGTTCGAAGTTTGCATCCGACATGAAGTATTGCAACGACACGTCAACCGCATCGTTGGGCTTCCACTGCAGCGCCAACGATCCACCGACACGCTTGCGATCCACGGTGAGTTCGCGCCAACCGATGCCGCCCGGCGCAAACACCGTCTGGCCTTCGTAGCCCGGCAAATCGGTGCGTGCGTAGTACTTGTCGATGTGCAACGTGTGCGTTTGGCTAGTCAGTTGCGAAGCGCTGCTGGAGACCAAGAAACCCAGCTCGCCGATACCAGTGGTCCACCGATTGCTATACAGGAACGAACCGGAGGGACGCTCTTTCTTGGCCAGATCGCCGACCGCGTACTCGGCCGACACACCGAGCACTTGATCGGGACTGTCGAACGGCATCCGAGTGCGCAGATCCACCACGCCCGACAGGCCGCCTTCGATCATCGCCGCCGAAGGGTTCTTATAAACATCGACCGCCGCCATCAGTTCGGGCGGAATGTCTTCGAACCCCAAGGTTCGGCTTTTCTTGGCGGAGAACGCCGAGCGTCCGTTGAGCTCGCTGCGAACCCAAGTGAGCCCGCGCACCGTCGCACCGGCACCTTCCACAGCAATGCGGTCGGCATCGCGGGCTTCTGGCACGCGACCGATGGCCACACCTGGAATGCGCTGTAGAACTTCGGTGACGCTGCGATCCGGCAATGCGCCGATGTCCTCCGCGGTAATGGAGTCCAGTATTTCTTCGGCATCGGCTTTACGGGCTTGGGATGTTTGTAATTGCTGCCGTATGCCGGTGACGACGACTTCCTCGAGTCCGGACGAGCTCGCAACGTTCTGAGCGTAGCTCGGAGTTGCCGATAGCGCCGTGAGCACCGCGAGTGCCGATGCTGTCGAGACAGAATTCCTCTCAGCCATAACAACGTATCCCCCATTGTCTGACCTTCGTGCCGGACCGGAGGGACTGCCAAGCAGAACGCCGCGTCTATGCAGGCGCTCGTTGCCCGTTCCCCCAAGTCACCTGCTACCGCCCGAATGGGCCAACAGCAGGAATAAAATGTTTTTCACTAATGACTATAGTCCAGTCCTTCGAGCCATGTCTATCGCTCGACAAAAAATATTACGGCCCTGCGCAGCGCCGCCCGCCAGGCGGCCTTGACTGCAGAATTGGCTGACCTGCTATTCATGGCTGGCGCTGGACATTCAAAGTCGACTACCGCGGGCCGGAGCAACGACGTCATCACCAACTGTGTATCGTGACGAGCGCGGACATTGGATGCCGCCAGTGGAACGAAATGGCTATCAAGTTGCTGACCTTGAACGTCGAGAACGACCGTCATCTCGCGCGCGTGCAGGCCGTCATTGCCAAGCACCTGCCGGACGTCGTTTGTTTGCAAGAAGCATTGCAAGAGAGCTGTGCATACTTGGCGTCGAGTGGCGGGTATGCAGTGAAATATGCGCTGAGCGGGCTGCAGACCAGAGAGCCTGGCCTGGAACGCGCTTGGGGTGTGGCAGTGTTGACGCGCGTGCCGGTGCGTGAACAAACCATTCGCTACTACTCTGAAGATTCGCGCATTCGAATCTTGCGAGACCCAAACGATCCACGGCGCGCCTTGATCGTGACGGAGCTGGAACATCAGGGGCTGGCGTATCGAATCGCCACCACCCACTTCACCTGGACCGCGGACGGGCACATCAACGAGTTGCAGAAGGCGGACTTTCCTCGCCTCAAGCAGGTGCTATCGAGCTATTCGGATTACGTGTTGTGCGGCGATTTCAACGCGCCGCGTGGCCGGGAGATGTTCAGCCGCTTCGTCGCTGAGCTGCCGCTGACCGATCATTTACCGGCGAGCGTGACGTCCACGCTCGATCCGCAGTTTCACAAAGTCGCCGACTTGCAGCTCGCCGTCGATACGATTTTCTCGACCGAGCACTATGACGTCTTGGAATGCCAAGTGCTCGAGGGGATCAGCGATCACAAAGCCCTGTTAGCACGCATTGAGCGACGCCGGTGACTCTCAGCGATTCAGCAGCTGCGAAAGCTTCTGACCATCGCGATAACGCAGATCACTCACGCGCCACGCGTCGTTCACACGAACCAACTCCACGTGCACGGGATAAGCAGGGCGTCCTTCGCCCTGATACATCACTGTCACTTCGGCGCGATTGCCTGTGATACGAGCCTTCCCCAACTGAAAGCTGTTGGGATACTCCTGGCTATCCGTGTACGGATCGCCATTCAACTCCGGCGGTTCCTCGCTGCCCTTAGTGCGCTCGAACCAACTCTTCATCTGTTTCGACAGCGCTTCGGTGAGCAAGGCCGCCTGCGCCGCCACCGTGGCTGGCGAGAAATCCAGATCCGCCGCGAAGTGCTGGACCAACAACGTCTGCACCGTCGCTTCCGGAGAACTAGCAATGCTCACGCGAGACCAGCTAAGCACCGCGTTGTCGAGTCCAATCCAAGCGCGACCGTCGGCGGCTCGATGCACATCG
Organism: Steroidobacter sp.; assembly: GCF_016790065.1. Taxonomy (GTDB): domain Bacteria; phylum Pseudomonadota; class Gammaproteobacteria; order Steroidobacterales; family Steroidobacteraceae; genus Steroidobacter. The sequence continues at coordinate 2,883 of NZ_JAEUPY010000900.1, read as the reverse complement.
AAGCTCGCGTTACTACAACCGATACGCTGAGTGACCAGACCACTGGGCATCCCGAACGCCTTGGCACTTTGCTCAGCCGGCGCTGGCAAATTACCTTCGAACAGGCCGTCCGCCGGCGCTCGCAAGAACGTGTGCGTGGCGCCGGGGCAGTTCAAAGGCGCCGGTCCCTTCATCACGCCAGGTGCGAAGCGCAGCTTCGTGCCCGCCGCCATGGGTGGACTCAACGGCTTGCCCCAAGGCGAAGGCAACGTTGCTTGAAGCGTCAGGGCTTCGTCCGCAGCGACTTGAGCTCGCGCAGTCGTACACACCATTGCCAACAGCACAGAACACAGCACGGGGCGAAGTTTCATTTCTTGGCACGCGCGATAGGGAACAGGCCCGCAATTCTGACTGAATCCGCGCCGATTGCCGCCACTGATACCGCTACCAACGCGACCGAATTGATGCTAGCTTTACGCCGCCGAACAGCTATCAGGATCTTCAGGGGAGTCTATGCACCGCCCGTCGTTGCGCTTGCTTGCGCTTACCGTCATTGCCACCCTCGCCGCCTGCTCTGCCAAAGAAGCCCCGCCCGCAGCCAGCCCTGGCGCGGATCAACAAGCGCCTGCCAAGCAGGAACGTGGCTACTTGTCGCAGCCGCTGGTGTCCGAGATCTACACGGCCGATCCATCGGCGCATGTGTGGGACGGCAAGATCTATGTCTATCCCAGCCACGACATCGAGGGCTCCACGCCTGAAGACGACATGGGCGCGCACTTCGAGATGCGCGACTATCGGGTGATCAGCATGGATCGGATCGGCGAGCCGGTTACGTTACATCCCGTCGCGCTGGATGTGAGCCAGGTGCCGTGGGCCGACAAACAAATGTGGGCGCCCGATGCAGCCAAGAAGGGCGACACATATTTCCTATATTTCCCTGCCAAGGACAAACAGGGTGCGTTCCGTATCGGCGTTGCCACGTCCAAGTCGCCCACCGGTCCGTTCGAGCCGCGGCCGCAACCGATCAAAGGCAGTTTCTCCATCGACCCCGCCGTGTTCACCGATACCGACGGACACACCTACATGTACTTCGGCGGTATCTGGGGCGGACAGCTACAACAGTTCACCACGGGGACGCATGATCCCAATGGCTCCAAGACGGATCTGAACGCGAATGATCAGCCTGCGCTGACAGCCAAGATCGCGCGCTTGAGCGACGACATGCTCGAGTTCTCGGAGAAGCCGAGAGACGTGGTGGTGTTGGATGAAGCCGGCAAGCCCTTGCTCGGCGGCGACCACGATCGACGCTTCTTCGAAGCCTCGTGGATGCACAAGCACGGCGACAAGTACTACTTCAGCTACTCCACCGGCAACACGCACTACATCGTCTATGCGATTGGCGATTCGCCGTACGGCCCGTTCACTTACACCGGACGCATTCTGGAACCGGTGGAAGGCTGGACCACCCATCACTCCATCGTCGAATGGGATGGTCGTTCGTGGTTGTTCTACGCCGACTCACAGCTGTCAGGACAAACGCGCCTGCGTAACGTGAAGGTCACCGAGTTGTTCTACAACGCGGACGGCACCATCAAGACGCTCGATCCGTTCGTCCACTGATAACGAGCGGTCAGCGCAACGCGAGCGTGGCCGCACCGGCAATGGCGCCGTGATTCTTTCGTTGCAGAATCACGGCCACCGACGTCGCATCGTTCGGTAGCGTGGCGAGCTTCGCGACCATCTGTTGTGGCTTGCCGTTCCAGGTGCCCAGCCGCTTGATTGAGCGCACCACATTGAAATGTTTAAGCGTGCGCCGAGCGTTCTCGCCGCTGCTGATCTTGTCGGTCGCCTCCGCCAGGTAACTGACCAGATACACATCCATGGACTCGCGCCACGCTTCGAGAAACTGAATCTGCAGATTGCCGCCCGCCTTCGATAGCTCGATCGCGAGCGCATCTCGGTCGCCGGCGATAGCTTTACGCACTTCGGTGCGATTGGAACCCAACACACTGGTATCGCCGCTCACCACGATCTGTGGTGTGAAGGCGCCGGATCGGGACAAGCGCCGCACATAGCCTCGCTGACGTTCGGTGGCCTCCGGCATCGAGAACCGATCCTTGAAGCCTTCTTCGTCCCAATAGTCGACGTGGTATGCCAGTGCAATGATGTCAGGCTTGCGAGCCAGCTCGCCGAGCAACACATCCGCCGGCGGGCACGAACTGCAGCCCTGCGACGTGAACAACTCCACCACCACAGGCCGCGCAACGGCACTCGCCGACAGCAGCAGGACCAGTGCCGCAAGCCATGCTTTGATTACGCCTTTCACGAGTCCATCCCCGGGAGCTTTGGCCGGTCACTGAACGCGCGATTTGCCCTGCTGGTTGCATGCCGATGCATGCCCCGATCCTCTCATGGATCGTAGCCGGGCGCGAACAGCCCGACGATGGCTCGGTCAAACGCCTGGACTCACATACTGGCTCGCGCGCTGCGGGACCGAGACGGCACCCTTCACCGCTTCCCTGCGAGCCATTCGCGCCCGAAATTTCAAGTGACGCTGCCGGGAGAGTTCGATGAGCGGCCGCCAGACGGCGCCGGTCAAGCGATGTTTGATCAATAGATGCCAAAAGCGATTCGAGCGTTTGTACAAGTAGCTCATCGCAAGATAAGGCAGCACGGCTCGCCAGTCCGTTGGCCGCCGGCGCCAGATCGAGGTGTGCGAAAACAAGCGGTCGTAACACCAGGCATAGCCGCGGTCGAGTTCGTCGGCACTCATGTGCTTTGGTGCAAACACCACATGCGCCGTATCGTATTGGTCCCAATCCCGATGCAGGATCCGCCCTTCCGCATCGAGCTGTCGGAAGAACGGCGTCCCAGGATACGGCGTCAGGATATGGAATGTCGCGC
>NZ_JAEUPY010000036.1 GCF_016790065.1 Steroidobacter sp. | reverse complement strand
CGCCGGTGCCGCCGCGTTACCGCTCCAGCTACTTCCTGCACATCTTCTCCAGCCCCATCGGCTATTCGGCCGGCTACTACGCGTACATCTGGAGCGAAGTGCTGGCGCGGGATACCGAACACTGGTTCAAGACCCATGGCGGCTTGAAGCGCGAGAACGGCGACCTGCTGCGCGCCAAGGTGCTGTCCAAGGGCTTCAGTGCGGATGCGCTGACCATCTTCCGGGATTTCTACGGCAAGCAGCCGGACATCGGCCCGCTGCTGGAAGCCCGGGGTTTGAGCGGCGGCACCGAGGCGGCCGCTCGCTGAACGCGTCGCCGCCCTCAGACAGCGGCGGTAATCATGCAAGGGCGGCCGATGCTGTATGCTGGCCGCCCTTTTTTACACCGCATTAAGGACTCCCATGCGCGCGTTTTTGATAGCGACGGTCGGGTTCGTGATTTTCGTCGTGGCGGTCAAGCTGTTCGTCACCGATCCGAAAACCAAGGACGCGGCAGCCGGCGCGGCGACCACCGCCACGCTCGCAGGGAGCGAAGACGACAAGGCGCTGTACGCACTGGGCGTGGCCGTGTCCCAGAACATCGCTTCGTTCGAATTTACCGCCGCCGAGCTGGACAAGGTGAAGCAGGGCTTCACCGACGGCGCGCTGGGCAAGAAGCCGCAGGTCGACGTGCAGACCTACATTCCCCGCCTGCGTGAGATGCAGCAGACGCGCATTGCCGCCGTCGCCACGGCCGCCCTCGACAAGGCCGCCGCCGAGCCGGGCGCCAAGCGCTTGGAATCGGGCCTGATCATTTCCACCGTCACCGAAGGCACCGGCCCGACGCCCAAGGCCACCGACACGGTCAAGGTGCACTATCACGGCACTCTGCCCAACGGCAAAGTGTTCGATAGCTCGGTGGATCGCGGCGAGCCCGCCACCTTCCCGCTCAACGGCGTAATTCCGTGCTGGACCGAAGGCGTGCAGCAGATCAAGGTCGGCGGCAAGAGCCGGCTGGTGTGCCCCGCCAACATCGCCTACGGCGAGCGCGGCGCTCCGCCGGATATCGGCCCGGGCGCGACCTTGATCTTCGACGTCGAGCTGCTGGCCATCGAAGCGCCGGCCGCTGCCCAATAATCGACCAGAGTCGTCAATAATCGGGGCCAGGCTTGCCACCGGGGAGAAGCACTGTGACTGCGGCTCGAATTGCGTTCGCGCTGTTTCTGTCGATTGCCTGCTCACTGTCCCTTGCGTCGCCGACGCAAGGGACCGATTACTCGCTGATCACACCGGCCCAGCCACAAACTGAGGCCGGCAAAGTCGAGGTGATCGAGTTCTTCTCCTACGGTTGTCCGCACTGCTATCACCTGCAACCGTTGTTGAACGACTGGAAGAAGGCGCAGCTGCCGGCGAATGCGGTGCTGATCAAAGTGCCCGTGTCTTTGGGGCGTCGCGAGTGGGGCCAGCTGGTGCGGGCCTATTACGCGCTACAAGCCAGCGGCGATCTGGCACGGCTGGACGATGCGCTGTTCGATGCCATCCACAAGGAAGGCAAGCCGCTGTTCGACGTCGACGCACTCGCCGCCTGGGCCGCCCAGAACGGCGTCGACGCCAATAAATTCCGCTCGCAGTTCAACTCGCCGGAAGTGACCACCAAGGCGTTGCGAGCCGAACAACTGTCCCGCGACTACAAGGTCAACGGCGTGCCGACGCTCACCGTCGCCGGCAAATACCGAGCCCTAGGCAAAGACTACCCGGACATGCTCCGCATCACGCGCGAGCTGGTCGACGTCGCCGCCAAGTAGGCCGGCGGCAAACACGCCGCTCTCGCAGGCCGTGGCCCCCGCAGGGGCCACAAAAATAAACCCCAAGGGCGAGGTCCTGCCGCAGGCAGGACCTGAGCCTATTTGATCTCGTAGACCAAATTGATCGTGGTCAACTTGTCGGTGCGCTTGAAGTCCGCCGGCGGGTCGGTGTTGTGCCGAACCGAATAGCCCACCGCCAACGCCAACACATCCGTCATCTTCACCTGCAGCGACAAATCGTTTTGTACGAACGTATTGTCCGCCCCCGACTCGACGATGAACTTGTTGAGCAAGCTGGTGGTGGCCGTGAACTTGTGATCGAAGTCGATGGTGCCGCGGAACACGACTTCATCCTGGCTGACGCCTTCCTCGATCAACACGCCGGTCTCGTCGTCGAACGCATCGCGCGTCTCGTAGAACTTGTAACCGGCGCCGACCGTGCCGACCAGTTTGGTGCGGTCGTTCTCGATGAAGCGGCGGCCGACACCGAGCGACGCCGTGGTCTGGTACTCGAAGCCGCTGAATTCGTCTTCTTCGTAGCGGCCGGCGGCGAACAGGAAGTTGCGCTCACTGAACTTCCAATCGGCCTGGCCGAAGGTTTCCCAGCGATTGGCGATCTTGCCGTCTTCATCGGAGGAATACAGCGCGGCGGCGCCCAGCGTGTTCTTCCAGTTATCGGTCTCGTTGACCACCTGCAGCTTGGCGTTGGCAGTCTCGGTGTTGGTATTACCGCTGGCGACCACCAGGCCCGCCTCGCCCTTACCGCTCCAGTCGGCATGTGCCGGCACGGTGGCGGCCAACAGGGTGGCCGCAAATAACCATCTTCGCATCAAGAACACTCCATAAAACGAATCGCGCCCGGCCCCCGCCAAACCGGTGGGGAAATATCGGGCGCGATATGGAAGCAGATTCTTTCAACGCTTCCAACCATTGTGTAAGTTCCGGTCGCCACGCAGTCGCTGTCGGGCGACGAACTGCTGCGCAAATGTGCGGCGCCGCCGGCTCGACCACTGGCTAAATAACCAGCTGCTCTGCACGCCGCCAGCACTAGTAATACGACTGCATCTGCCGGTCGATCCGCCCCGAATGAAAAAGGGTTTTTCAACTGCCGGCCAGTGCTTCACAATCCGCAGGATGACCTCGCCCGATAGTTCACGCCAAGCCGCAGGTCCCGTCTATGAGCAGCCGCTCAATGAGCGGATGCGTACTTTTCTGCGACTGGACTTTCTTTATCAGCAAGCGCTGTTCCATGAAGAGCGCGAGGACGCGTGGTCGACGCGCGCCGCGATGAGCGCGCTGCTGGAAATTCTGGCCATCACCGCACGCGGCGACATTCGCAGCGAAGTGCTCAAGGATCTGGAGCGGCAGATGACGGTGATGCACGACTACACCACCCGCCCCGGCGTCGATACCTCACGGCTCAAGGCGGTGTTGACCAATCTGACCGGACTGCGCACCGAACTGAATTCGGTGGGCGCGCTGTTCATGCAACGGTTGCGCGATTCGGAATTCCTGAACTCGATCAAGCATCGCAGCACCATCCCGGGCGGCACCTGCGAATTCGACCTGCCGGACTATCGGCATTGGCTGGATCAGCCGTTCGCGACTCGCACCAAAGCGTTCAGCGACTGGATGGCCACCATCCGTCCGCTGTGCGATGCCGTCACCGAGTTGTTGTGGCTCACTCGTGGCGCTGCGCGCCCGCGCCCTGAAGTGGCGACCGGCGGCGTCTTCCAGATCGCTTTTGAGCGCGAAAATCCCTGCCAATTGCTCCGCATCGCGTTGCCGGCGGGTACGCAGCTGTTCCCCGAGATCAGCGGCAGCCACCATCGCTGCAGCGTGCGCTTTCTGCTGTGGGCCGATGCGAGCGTGCGGCCGGTGCAGACCACAGAGGACGTGCAGTTCCAGCTCACTGTCTGCACCTGAGACCCTCATGACTGTGGTTCGCTGCCCGACTTGCGACCGCCCCGTGGAGTGGACGGAGGCTTTCCCTTGGCGCCCGTTCTGCAGCGAGCGCTGCAAACTCATCGACCTCGGCGCCTGGGCTGCCGAAAAGCACGCCATTCCCGGCGAAGTGGCCGAAACCGACGACGGCCTCCAACGTGGCCGCGAGGGCGACGACGAATAGTCGCCTGCCCGCTGACTCAGTCCGCAGTCGCCCGCCGCAACAGCGGCTCTCCGCCCTCCATGTGCAACGACTTGACCAGGAACGCCCACTGGTCGGCGTAGTCCTCGATCTGCATCCAGATCGGCTTACCGGCGCCATGACCGGCGCGAGTCTCGACTCGTAGCATCACTGGGTTGGCGCAGGCCTGTGCCTCCTGCAGCGTCGCGGTGAACTTGTAGCTGTGCCACGGGACCACGCGATCGTCACGCTCGGCTGTGGTCACCAGCGTCGGCGGATAACAAACCTTGTGCACGTTATGCAGCGGCGAATAAGCCAGCTGCGCGCGAAACTCGTCCTCGTTCTCGCTGAGCCCGTAATCGCTGGACCACTGGCGCGCGTTGGCGCTGGGCGTGTGATAGCGAAGCATGTCCAGCACGCCCACCGCCGGCAGCGCCGCGCCAAACAAATCCGGACGCTGCGTCAGCACTGCGCCGACCAGCAAGCCACCGTTGCTACGACCTCGAATCGCAATCTTGGCCGGCGCGGTATAACGCTCGTCGATCAAGTACTGAGCGGCGGCGATGAAATCGTCGAACACGTTCTGCTTGTGTAACTTGGTACCGGCCTCGTGCCAGGCCTCGCCATATTCCGAGCCGCCCCGCAGGTTGGCCATCGCATAGACGCCGCCCATCTCCAGCCACACCAGCACCGGCACACTGAAGGCCGGCTGCTGCGCCAGATTGAAACCGCCGTAACCGTACAACTGCACCGGCGCCTGACCATTCAGCACCAGCCCTTGTTTGTGAGCGATGAACATGGGCACGGGCGTGCCGTCCTTGCTCTTGTAGAACACCTGCTTGACCACGAACTGGCGGGTGTCTGCGGCAAACTTCGGCGCTCGAAACAATTGGCTGTCGCCGGTCGCCAGATCCAAGCGCGACACGCGGGTCGGCGTCAGAAAATCGGTGTAAGCGAAAAAGGTCTCGGTGTCCTGCACGTCGCCGGTGAAGCCCAGCGTGGTGCCCAGCCCGGGCAGCTTCACGTCGTACTGAACCTGGCCGTTGAGATCGAACACGCGCACCAGCGAGTAAGCGTCCTGCAAGTACTGCACGATGATCTTGCGACCGACGATGGACACTTCATCCGCCGAGAAGCGCGCCTCGGGGATCACGACGCGGCGATCCTTCTCAGCCGACGATGTCGCCGGCATCGCGATCACTTCCGTGTTCGGCTTGCCTTTGTTGCTGCGGACATAGAACACATCGTCGATGGCCGCGATGAACTGATAGTTCGCATCGAAGCTGTCGATCAGCCGCACGGTCTCGCCCGAGGGCGCGCCGTCGCGGGCGATCTTTCGATAATAGATGCCGGTGGATTGCGAACCGTCGTACAACCAGAAGATCGCGTAGCGGCCATCATCCGAGATCTGCACATACGGATTGCGCGTCGGATGATCGGTGACCTTGAAGATCAACGGATCGCGAGTCACGTCGCTGCCGAGCTTGTGCCAGAACACTTCGCGTTGTTTGCTGTCGTCGCCCGTGCCGTCCGCCTTCAGCGGAAAGCGCGCGTAATAAAGGGCTTTGGAATCGGCCGTCCAGGCCACCGGCACGAACTTGATGAAGCGCAGGATGTCGGGCAGATCCTTGCCGGTCTGCACGTCGCGGAAATGCCAAGTGCGCCAGTCGGTGCCGCCATCGGACAGACTGTATGCAACCAGGCGGCCATCGGGACTCGGCACGAACTCGCTCAGCGCGACGGTCGCATCCTTGCTGAGTTTGTTGGGATCGAGCAGCACGCGCGGTTCGGCGTCCAGACGCTCGGTGACATACAGCACGCTCTGATTCTGCAAACCGTCGTTGCGTAAATAGAAATATCGGTTACCGCGCTTCACTGGAATGTCGTAGCGCTCGTAATTCCATAACTGCGTCATGCGTTGCTTGATGCGCTCGCGCTCCGGAATGGCTTCCAGATACGGCTGCGCCAATGCGTTCTGCGCCTGGATCCAGCCCTTGGTCTGCAGGCTGTCGGCATCCTCCAGCCAGCGATACGGATCGGCGACGCGAGTGCCGTGGTAAGTATCGAAATGCTCGATGCGCTGGCTATTGGGATACGCCACTGCGGTGGCTTGCGGCGGCGCCTTGGCGGACACGTCTTTACTCACGGACACAGTTAGCGGTGCAGCTTTCTGGGCCGGCGCGAGGCCACAGGAGCCCAATAGCAACAACAACGGAATCGACCAATAGAGTTGCTTTTTCATAGCCTCTCGCTTGCGACACTGACGATGGATTCATCCCTGAACCTGCTTAGTGTAACGTCGCCCTCCCATTCCCGGCGCAACTCTCATGCGGTATACAACCCACCTGTTCGCCATCCTTGCGACTTGTTTGACCTACCTACCAGGACTGCCCGTGTCCGCCGAATCCTTGACCGTCGCTCGTCTGTTCGCGGATCCCGATCTCGCTGGCCCCCGGCTGCGCGAGGCCAAGTT
>NZ_JAEUPY010000024.1 GCF_016790065.1 Steroidobacter sp. | reverse complement strand
GGCAAGGAGTGATGCAAGCGAGCGCTCATGGCCGTGACAAGCGTGAGCTTCTGCAAATCGCTGTGGAAAGCTTCCATCGTTTACAGCAGGAAGCGGACCTGGTCGTCGTCGAAGGCGCCGGCAGTCCAGCAGAAACAAATTTGCGCGCGAATGACATCGCCAACATGGGCTTCGCGCACGCTGCCGATGTGCCTGTCGTGTTGATCGGAGACATCGACCGCGGCCATGTGATTGCCTCGCTGGTCGGTGCCCATGCCGTGCTGGACGAAGCGGATCGCGCCCGCATTCGCGGTTTCATCATCAATAAGTTTCGTGGCGACGCCGGGCTATTCGATGACGGCATGCGAACGATTGAAAGCCGCACAGGCTGGCAACGGCTTGGTGTCGTGCCCTGGTTACACGAGGCCGGCGCGCTGCCGGCAGAAGATGCCGTGCAACTGGATCAATCCATCGCCCATCAATCGGGCCAGCGCGTCGATGGTCGCATTCGTATCGCGATCCCGCGCTTGCCTCACATCGCAAACTTCGACGACTTCGATGCTCTGCGGATGGAGCCGCAGGTGGAGCTGGTGTTTGTGCCGCCCGGTCAGCCGTTGCCGCTGGATGCCTCGCTCATCATTCTTCCCGGCAGCAAGGCCACCATCGCCGATCTCGAATTCCTTCGCGCTCAAGGTTGGGATATCGATCTGCTTGCCTACACTCGCCGCGGCGGTCGCGTGCTGGGCATCTGCGCCGGTTACCAAATGCTCGGCAACGTCGTGCTCGATCCGCAGCGTATCGAGGGCCAGCAAGAATCCGCTCGCGGCCTCGGCCTGCTCGACATCACCACGACCATGACCGGCGAAAAACAACTCCGCGCCATCACCGGCACCGAGCTACTCACCGGCACCGCCATCGACGGCTACGAAATGCACCTCGGCATCTCCACCGGCCCAGCCACCTCACGCCCTCTAATCCGCTTCGCCAACGGCATCACCGACGGCGCCCTCTCCCCCGACGGCCGTATCCTCGGCTGCCACATCCACGGCCTGTTCCACTCTCCCGCCTTCCGCTCCGCCTTCCTCACCCAGCTCGGCGCGCACTCCAACCACGAGGACTACTCCCTCCGCGTCGAACGCTCGCTCGATGCGGTCGCCTCGCGTTTGGAACGCTCTCTCGATATCGAAAGGATCGCGGCGATCGCACAGCGTATTGGACCTAATGGGCCAGCACTGAGATAGCGCGCAATCTCTCGTCAACGATTTGAGCTCGCTCTGCCTGATCTTCGCCAGGCGCAATCATTCCGGGCAGGTAGTCCTGGAAATGTTCTACAGCTAACAACTCGCCAGAGCGCTCCGCGAGGTACTCACGCAATTCTTGCGGACTGCCGAGAATCTCATCCAGCAAACTGGTTCGACCGTCGATGACATTGATGATGTCTTCCAGATCGTGACTGGACAGCAAGTCGCCTGCACCACGGTCAGCGTGCGCTTCAAACTTCGTTGCCACGAACACCGGCGCAGCGATTAGGCGAATGTGCGCACCGCTCGGCAATGCAAACATTTGTGCAGAAGCCACGGCCAGCGGATACCACCGGTTCGAGAATCCTAGAATTTTCGAATCGGTGGGCATCACATCGACTTCCAAGCCCCGATAGCGCCATCGGCAAATCGGCGCCGCGGCGGCCATGTCGCGTTTGAAACCAAGCTTCGACAATTCTTTTTCCAAACCATGATAGTCGGACAGCGCAGCGACTGGCGTCACCAGGTCTACATCCAAGGTCGTTCGTACCGGCGCCGCAGCCTCATCAGTAATCAACAAGCCAACAGCACAACCTCCGACAAACACAACTTGCTCACGCAACGGCCCGAGCGCATGAGCAACCAATTCCAACTTGGCAATGTTGGGATCACGCCCCTGCACTGAAGTATTTCTCCAATAGCTTCTGAGCTGCCGCCCGTTCGCGGGCCTGGCCCGAGCGATAGGCGTCGAACAGCGCCAGCACAGCGTACAAACTCGCGTCGCGCGAAGCCGCTTCCGGAACGGTTGGATACAAAGGCGCCAAACTCACACCACGCGTTTTTCCAGTCTTGTGGGACCACACAGGCACAGGATCCGAAGAGGGTGCGATGACGCTCTTCAACGGCTCGGCTGCATAGGCGGTGGGAACTCCTCGACTGATTCTTCCCAGTACCGCGGGAAAAGCATACTTGGCGCCGCCGAGCACGAATTCCCTCAATTGCGGCTTCAATACCGATGCATTTCCATCCCTAATCGCCGCCAAACCTGCTAGGACGGCCCGCTTCAACGAGGCGTGTACGGCTGATGCAGCCATACCCGTGCGCTTCGCAAGCTTCGCGTAGGTGAGTTGCTGTTCCGCGTTGGTAAGTAGGGCTAGCAGGATGTAAAGGTCCTGCGGTTTCAGTGCCACCTGCTGGGTACTACGGCGCGCCATATTCTTGATTCTTGAATTGAGAATGCCGAAACGGTACCAGCCCGGCCACCGCAGTCAATATTCTCAATTCAAGAATAAAGAACGAAGCAGTTAAAAATTTCGTTAAAACATTGTTTTCATTAAAATTTCATTAAAATGTAAGGCCACACATTTATCGAAATTATTGGACAATCCTTAGCGCGGACCCGGGCCGCCGAAGATTCGACAATCCGCTGCAATCCGGGCAAGGTTAGGACTTGGATCAACTGTTGAGCGAACTGCCATGGGCCACCGCCTCTCGAAAATCTACACACGCACCGGGGATGACGGCACGACCGGCTTGGGCGATGGCTCACGGGTGCCGAAAACGCATGCCAGGATCGAGGCTTATGGCACGGTGGATGAGGCCAACAGCGCTATCGGGATGATTCTGGCGGTGCCTAATTTGCCGGCGGAGGTGGCGACGGCGTTGACCCAGATTCAGCATGAGTTGTTCGATCTGGGCGGAGAGTTGGCGGTGCCGGGGTATCGGGTCATCACGGCGACGCATATCGAGCAGCTCGAGGAGACGCTGGATAAGTTCAACGAGCCGTTGCCGCCGTTGAAGGAATTCATTCTGCCGGGCGGCGGGCCGGCCGCGTCGGCGTGCCACTTGGCACGAGCGATTACGCGCCGGGCGGAGCGGTGTTCGTGGTCGGCGTCGCAGGAAGAAGAGATTGCGCCGGAAGTGACGCGTTATTTGAATCGCCTGTCGGATCTGCTGTTCGTGGTCGCGCGGGTGTTGGCGCGACACGAGAGCGGGCAAGAAGTGTTGTGGAAAAAGACCGTGCCGGTCAGTTCAAAACCAACACGCTGATGTAATCGTCCTTGGGCGTGAGCCGGAGCGTGATTTCCTGCTCCAGCTCGCGCGACACGACCAGCGTCGCTTCGAAGCGGTTGACCATCACCGGTTTCACAGTGGCGCCACCCGGCCGCTGGGTGAGCATGAAGCTGTGATACTCCCCGGCGTGAGTCGCGGCAAATTGCACCAGGATGTGGACACCATCGGCGTCATCGTTGATCCGCTCGTCGCAAATCACCAAGAACGCCTGGTCCGCAGCCACCGAAGAAAATGCACCGGCGTGCCGTAGCTCGCCCAAGAAAGTACCAATCTGACCGGTGATGCGCGTCCATGTCGCGGCCGTGTTCGGCAACCCGGCACACCACCGCGTACCCCGCTCGATGGCGTTGATGACGAACAAGGAAAAGCGCCGCTGCGCCAGGTACGACCAATCCGAAGACGCACTGGCTCCGCAGGCCAGCGTGCGCAATGCCGGCCATTCGCGCTCGGGGTTGCGCACCGATTGCAGAACGTTGACGCCGTGAGCCGCCAGCAACCAACGGTCCGAGTTACTCACGTCTTTGATCAGTTTGGCGGAGGAACGCAGCATCGGTTCGGGCTCGCGCTCCGACAGGACGGCCGACAGCACCTCACCCGATCTCGATAACAAACCCGCCACCGCGCCACCGTTACCGAACGTCTCGACCCGGCCGCGCAAGCGATCCATCGCCGAAATCCTCGGGTAGAACATCAGCGCATTGTCGCTGCGAAAATCCAGCACCTTGAGCGAACGAATCGCTTCCGGCGCGCTTTCCCAGGAGGACGGCGGATCGACGATCAGCATCGCCCGCTGCTCGCGACAAAACCGAGCAGCCACCAGCAGCGCACTGATGCCCACGTCGATGACCCGAGCCAACGGCGGGATATAAACGAACGCCAGCTCATCGACGCCTTCCAACGCAAACAAACCGGTGGCGCGAGCCGAAGAGCCGATGACGTCATAGTCGGTGATGGGCTTGCCGTCGTCGCCGTCCGGATTGGAACTGATATAGCCCACCGGCAAATTGGTGCCTGCCATCAGCGTGATATCTGGCCGAAGCATCGGCACATTGCCACGCACGCGCATCAAGTCCGATTGCATCAGCACCGACGCCACGAAGCGCGGCGACTGCGGGTCGACCGACAAACCGCGGAATGTTTCCTGCTCTTCGATCCGCTCCGAACCCGGCGAACGCACTCGCTGCAGCACCAGATTGAAGGATTGCTCATCGCCGTTGGCCACGTGGTCGTAATCGACCGAAGCCCGCAAGAACTCCCGGGTGCCGGGCGCACGCGCCTCCAATCGAAGCGTTTCCCGACCGCACTTGAGCGACAGAGTCGCGGGCAGCGCGCCATTGGCGACGCGCACGATCACCGCCTGGCGACCGCCCTGCTCGAAAAAATGTTCGATGGCATAGGACAGCGGACTCGGCTGCCACAGCCCGCCGAAGTGCTGCTGAAAGTCCGCGAAGCTGCGGACGATGATGGGGTGATGAAGGGGACCGCGAAGAGTGCGACCGACAAAGGCGGTCAGTTGCGCGTTGGTACGCGCAATCGGCTGTTCCGCACTCGTCGTCGCCGCGAACTGGATACCTGCGAGCGTTGGCTCCGGCACCGTACCTCCCCAGGTGTGTGCGGAGCGTAAGTTAACATAGGTATTGACAGGTTAAAGCGAATTCGCAGCGAAAGTATCGCAAGCCTGCACCGAACCGTTCTCGAAACCGCGCTTGAACCATCGCACTCGCTGTTCCGAGCTGCCATGAGTGAACGATTCGGGTGAGACATAGCCACGACCTTGCTTCTGTAAGCGGTCGTCGCCGATGGCGCTGGCGGCATTCAAGCCTTCTTCGATGTCGCCCTGCTCCAGTAGCTGCCGAGAACGATCGGCGTTGTGCGCCCAGATGCCGGCGAAACAATCGGCCTGCAGTTCTTGCCGAACCGATAGCGCATTCGCTTCCACTTCGCTGGCTCGCTGCCGGGCCGCCATGTTGCGTTCGGAAATGCCCATCAAGGTTTGCACGTGATGACCGATCTCATGCGCGACCACATAGGCCTGCGCAAAGTCGCCGGGGGCGCCGAAACGGCTTTGCAATTCCTGATAGAACGACAAGTCGATATAGACCTTGCGATCGCCGGGACAATAGAACGGCCCGACCGCGGCCTGAGCGAAACCGCAGGCCGACTCCACTGCACCGGAGAACAGCACCAGCTTCGGTTGCTCGTAGGTGCCGCCGGCCTGGCGGAAAATCTCACCCCATGTTTCTTCGGTGTCCGCCAGCACCACGCCGATGAACTCGCGCAGCTGCGCTTCCTCGGCGCTTTCCTGATACGGACCTTCTTGGGCGGTGGGCGACGAGGGCTGCACCCCTTGCAGGACCACCGAAGGATCCTGGCCGAAGTACATGGCGACCAGCGCCAGCAGAATGGTGCCGATGCCAATGCCTCCGGCCCGTCCATAACGGACGCCACGCCGATCCTCGATGTTCGAGCTGCCTTGCCGACCTTGCCAACGCATGACGTCACCCCGCCGAGTTAGTCGGTAGAGGTTATACGGACTGGGAGCCGAAGTGTTCCGGCAGGGCGATTTTTTCGCGGTCAGGCCGCCGCGTCCAAGCGCTTCCCGGCGCCGTCGGCCGCCAGCGAGGAATAGAGATCGGCCATGCGGCCTGCCATGGCTCCCGCCGACCAGGTGGCGGCGTACCCGCGAGCTTCGGCCGACATCGCCCGCCGACGTGCTGGATCGTTGAGCAGATCGACGACCAGCTTGGAGAAGCCTTCTTCGTCATCCGGCGCAACCCGAGCGCCACGCTCGGGCTTCACGATGTCCGCTGTGCCCATGTATGCGGTGGACACAACCGGCGTGCCGCACGCCATGGCTTCGAGCAGCACCAAGCCCTGGGTTTCAGTTTTGGACGAGAACACGAACAGATCGCCGGCGCTGTAACAGTCAGGCAGTTCGCGATCCCGAGACAGATAACCGACGAAGCGCACGTTGGCAGAGAGCTTCAGCGACTCGACGTACGACTTGCAGTGTTCGAGTGCCGGCCCTTCGCCTGCAACCACCAACATAGTCTCGGGTTTGCGCTTCACCACACGGACGAACATGCGTAACAAGAAGTCGATGTTTTTTTCGTGAGCGATACGACCGACATGCACCAGCGTCGGTTGATCCGGTGCGATGCCGAGACGCTCGCGAAACCGCGCACCGTCGCCGTTCGAGAAGCGTTCCATTTCCATGCCGGTCGGAATGATGTGCATCGGGCAGCGGACACCATAATCCTCGAGCGCCTTCTCCATGGCCTTCGACGGCACGACCAACGCATCCAGCGCCGAGCATTGCGAGACCGTGAACCGACGAGCGACGAAGCGCATCACCGGTCGCGGGACCAGTGGCACGTAGTGATGCAGATACTCTTCGAAGTAAGTGTGATAAGTCTCGATCGCCGGCACACCAAGCTCTCTCGCCACGCTGACGCCGTAGTAGTGAGCGAGGAAAGGGGTCTGGATGTGCACGAGATCGAAGCCGCCCCGCTTGAGCGCGGGCCGCAATGAGCGCAGCGCGCCTTGCTTCATGATCCGATCTTCCGGATCGCGAGGCAGATAGCGGGAGGGCACGCGAGTGATCGGTTCCTGCCCCGCGTCGGAATACTGCACGGGATATTCGGGAGCGATCAACACGGTTTCATGCCCAGCGGCATGCAACCCCCGACGGAAGGTTTGGATCGAGGTGGAGACGCCGTTGATGCGCGGAAAATAAACATCCGAGATCATCAAGATGCGCATGCCGGGCTCTCTGGTGAGGACGGGCGGCAGCGTATTGCGTTTAGGTTGCGGTTTTATGAAGCGCAAAAAAAAACGGCGGCCATCCGGGCCGCCGTCGTAGAGAAACAAACTTGACCGTCAGGCCGCCTGGCGAAGCGCGGCGATGCGCTCTTCCAACGGCGGGTGGGTCATGAACAACCGCTTCAGCCCACTGGGCACCTTGTCGGTGCTGATACCGAAGGCCTGCATCGAATCGGGCAGCGGCGTGGCATGAGCATGACGCAAGCGTTCCAACGCGCCGATCATGTTTTCCTTGCCGGCCAAGTGCGCACCGCCAGCGTCAGCGCGGAATTCGCGATAACGCGAGAACCACATGACGATCATGCTGGCCAGAATACCCAACACCAGTTGCGCAATGATGACGGTGATCATGAACGCCGGGCCGTGGCCACGCTCGGTCTTGAACACGACCTTGTCGACGGTGTAACCGATGACGCGCGACAGGAACACGACGAACGTATTCACAACACCCTGAACCAGCGTCAACGTGACCATGTCGCCGTTGGCGACGTGACTGATCTCATGCGCCATCACGGCTTCGGCTTCGCGCTGTGACATCCCACGCAGCAACCCGCTGCTGACTGCGACGAGTGCGTTGTTGCGATTCGCGCCGGTGGCGAAGGCGTTCATATCGGGCGCATCGAAGATGCCGACTTCGGGCATGCCGATGCCAGCGGCTTCGGCTTGCTTACGCACGGTTTCGACCAACCAGGCTTCGGTGGCATTGCTCGGCTGTTCGATCACGCGCACGCCCATGCTGCGCTTGGCAATGAACTTGGACATGGCCAGCGAAATCAGCGAGCCGGCAAAGCCGACGATGGCCGAGAACACCAGCAGATTGGTGAAATCCAGGCCGGTGCCTTGCTGGTTCAGAATGCGATCCACGCCCAGCAGCCGCAGCGTGACGCTCAAGACCAGCATGATGGCCAGGTTGGTGGCGATGAACAGGAATATGCGTTTCATGGGTGTGACTCTAGGTCAGTGCCTGTGGAGCGAAGAATCGGTGCGACAAATCAAACACGGAACCTGCGGACGATATGCGGCCGAACGCCCACCGCTTCAAGCGGGCGTCCAGTCGCAGTAACGCGGGAACTCAGGAGCCGCTGGCAGCGCCAGCAGGTTTCGCGGTCGACTTTTTGGTTTTCGGCGGTGTTTTCTTTTTGGGCAACGGCAAGCCGTTGCGAACCGCTTCGAATTCTTCGGCGAGGAACAGACCTTCCTCGGTGTAATTCCAGGTCGCGCCTTGCGGCACGCGATTTTCGACGTGACGAGCAGCGGCGAGATAACTCTCGACGGTCGTGTTCCGGCGTGACACCGGCATGGCGATGCCACGCGGCTGCGCCACCATCTGGTTCACCAGATCCAGGTCGACGGCAACATTGTGTTGCTTGAGCTTCTGCCACATCTCATCTTTGATGCCGGCGTTGAGCAGCGTGTCCGCCGCCTTGGGATGCTCACGATCGTCGTCTTCCAGGATCGGGAATGCCTGCACATACATCGCATCCCGATGCCAGCCGAACAGGAACGGCTGATTCACCACCGTGACCTTGGTGCCGACCGGAATCTGGTCGTACAGCTCGGCGATGTCCTCGGGATAGAAACGAATACAACCGTGACTGGAGCGCATGCCCACGCCATACGGTTTGTTGGTGCCGTGGATCAGATAGCTCGGCCAGCCGAGCGTCATCTTGTAAGCACCGAGCGGATTGTCCGGGCCCGGCGGCACGCGAGCCGGCAGCGGGTCGCCATTCTCTTTGTGCTCCTTGCGCACCGACACCGGCGGCGTCCAGGTCGGATTCTTTTGTTTGCTGGTGACCTTGGTGGAGCCTTCCGGCGTCTGCCAGCCGATCTTGCCGATGCCGATGGGATGAGTGATGACGGTGCGCAGCCCATCGTCGACTTCGCCCTTCTTCAGCTTGGCGGGCTTGGGGTAATAGAACACGCGCAGCTGAGCAAGATTTACAACCAAGCCTTCGCGCGGCCCCTCCGGCAGGATGTACTGAGTGGGCACCACGATGGCCCGATCGACACCCGGCAGCCACGGATCGACGCCAGGATTGGCGCGCAAGATTTCCTCGTAGCCGACATTGAAGCGCCGTGCGATGTCGGAGAGCGTGTCCTCGCCCTGCACGTGCGTGATCTGAACTTCGCCGACCACTTCATCGGTCGCGGGATCGAAGCGGAATTTATGCGTGGCCAGCGGCGCCTCGATGGGCGGCGGAGCCGGCGGCGGTGGCGGTGGTTCTTCAACCGGACGGGTGACTTGGCAACCGGCGGCGGCCAGGGCCGCTGCCAGCATCACCAGGCGGCCAAGCACGGGACGGATCGACAGATTCATGGGGCACTTCTTACCATTTTTGGGTCTTGCTTGGCCATTTCCGTGCCCGTTTAGCGTCACAACAACACCGGCCGATCCGGCAGCTCATTGCGGTCCACCGCCGGGAAATGCCGGGAAATCAGCCCTCCAGCCGCCTTGATGCCGGAGACCACCGCGGGCGCCGCCTGGCCCTGACTGAACAACTGTTCCATGCGCTGACAAACCTCGGCCCATTGCTGACTGCTGACCCGGCCGTTGAAACCGCGATCGGCGACGATCTCGACGTCTCGATCGGCCCACAGCACATAGATCAGCACACCGTTGTTTAGTTCGGTGTCCCACACGCCCAGCTGCGTAAACGCCTGGAGCGCGCGCTGACGCGGCGACAGGTCGCTGAACAGCTCGCCGGGGTCGAGACTGGCTTCGAGCGCGACACGAATTTCGCCGCCGTGGGTGCGCTCGGTGTCGGTGATTGCCTGCTCGATGGCTGACAATGCTGCGTCGTCGAAAGCACGACGCAGACTGCGCTTGGGCATGAAGATGTGTCGGGTGAGTCGGGCGAAGTTCATGACTCGTTCACCATCGACCCGAAGCGCCGCCGCCACTGAAGCCACCACCACCGCCGCTCCAACCGCCACCGCCTCCACCGCCAAATCCGCCGCCGCCACCAAAGCCTCCGCCCCAGCCGCCACCGCGCCGGCTACGATTGCTCCAACCACCGCCACCACCACCGAATCCGCCGCCGCTGAACAGCGTGAACAAAAACGCCAGCACCGCGGCACCGACAGAAATTGCGAGCACGCTGGTCAGCACCCACATCAGAATGCCGGCGATACCAGCCGTCGCGCCGGCGCCGCCGACTCTGCCAAGCATCCCGCGCAATATTCCGCCGCCGACGAATACAAACATCAGCAAGATCGGCAGCGCGTTACCGATGCCGCCCAAACCTTCGGGCTGACTCGCACGTCGTTCGGGTTCAGGCAACGGCTCGCCTTCGATCACCGCGATGATTCGTGTAACAGCAGCGTTGATGCCGCCCGCGAAATCGCCTTCGCGAAAGTGCGGTACGATGACTTGCGAGATGATGCGACTGGCGATGACGTCGGGCAGCGCGCCTTCCAATCCCGTGCCGACTTCGATGCGGACCGCGCGATCGTTCTTCGCCACCAACAAGATGACGCCATCCTCGGGCTTGTCGCGCCCGATCTTCCAAGCCTCGGCCACGCGAATGGAATATTGCTCGATGGCTTCGGGCTGAGTCGTTGGCACGATCAGCACCGCGATCTGACTACCCTTCTGCGCTTCGAAGTCGCGCAGCCGGCTTTCCAACGCAGCCTTTTGCTCGGTGCTCAGCGTTTGCGTGAGATCCGTGACCGGCGAACGCAACGGCGGCACGGCGACCGGCGCGTCTTGCGCCAGCGCTGTAAACGCCAACAGCAGCAACGCCAGCGAGAGGAGCCAGGTGAACGCAGCCCGCGGCGCCGTCAGGCAACCGCGAGCGAGATTTACGAAGGCGGCCATCAGATTATTCGGGCAGCTCCGGTAAGCACGCTTCAGCCAGGCTTCTCAACCTGCGGCTGAGGTTGCGGCGGTGTCTGTTGCTGCGTCGGGCCCGACTCGGTGCGGCCGAAATCCACTTCCGGCGGCCGTGCAATTTCGCGCTCGTTTTCCACTGAGAAATTCTGCTTCGGATCATGCCCGAACACTTTCGCGGTGAGATTGGTCGGGAACGAACGCACCGTGACGTTATAAGTTTGCACCGCATCGATGTAACGTTTGCGTGCCACGGCGATCCGATTCTCGGTGCCCTCCAATTGAGCCCGCAGATCGTCGAAGCCGGAGATCGACTTCAATTCCGGATAACGCTCCACCACCACCATCAGTCTCGACAGCGCCGAGCTCAACTCGCCCTGTGCCGCCTGCCACTGTTGGAAGGCCTGAGGATTGTTGATCAGCTCCGGCGTGGCTTGGATCGAAGTGGCGCGGGCCCGGGCCTCGACCACGCTTTCGAGAATGTCCTTCTCGGCGGTGACCGCTCCTTTCACCGTGTTCACCAGATTCGGCACCAGGTCGGCGCGGCGCTGATATTGGTTCAGCACCTCGGACCAAGCCGCAGTCACCTGCTCGTCTTGCTGTTGCAAGCGGTTGTAACCGCAGCCGGACAGCAAGGCGCCGAGCAAGACCAGCAGACCAATGCGCAGAACATGCATGACGGTGCCCTTCTTAATAATCATGAATAATTATGGCCGACTATGCCGGCGCCGGGCTTCGCCCACGCCGGTCCCGTCAGCCAAACCTCCCGACCTTGGTGAGAGTTCCGCTGACAGCAACGGTTAAATTGAGGGAATCGGGTCGGAGTTTCAAGACAGTGCCGGCGAATGCCGCGCCGGCACCGGTGACATCACCACAGCTTGACGCGCTCCGCCGGGGCTTTGTACATCTTGTCGCCGGGCTGCACGCCGAAAGCCGCGTGGAATTCAGGCAGGTTGGACACCACGGTATTGGTGCGATATTCGCTCGGGCTGTGCGGATCGGTCAGTAAGCGGCGCCGCAATTCATCGTCGCGATACTTGCGCGCCCAACCTTGGGCCCAGCCGATAAAGAAACGTTGCTCGCCGGTGTAGCCATCGATCACTGGCGAGGACTGACCTCGCAGCGACAATTGCCAGGCGCGATACGCCATCGCCAGGCCCGCCAGGTCAGCGATGTTCTCGCCCATGGTGAGATCGCCTTTGACGTTCAAGCCGGGCAGCGGACTGAGCGCGCTGTACTGCGCACCGAGTTGCTTGGCGCGACGTGTGAACTCCGCGTTGTCTTCGGGTGCCCACCAGTCGTTGAGATTGCCGGTGCCGTCGTAGCGACGCCCTTGATCGTCGAAGCCATGACTGATCTCGTGACCGATCACCGCGCCGATGGCGCCATAGTTGAGGGCATCATCGGCCGCCACGTTGAAGAACGGCGGCTGCAAGATCGCGGCGGGGAACACGATCTCGTTGGTCGGCGGGTTGTAATAAGCATTCACGGTCTGCGGCGTCATGAACCATTCGGTGCGATCGATGGGCCCGCCGAGCTTGCCTAGGTTGCGCTCGAATGCGATCACCGACGCGCGCATCTCATTGCCAACCAAATCGTCGCGACGAATTTCCAGCTGCGACCAATCGCGCCACTGGGTTGGATAACCGATCTTGGTCGTGAACAGCGCCAGCTTGGCGTGCGCCTTTTGTTTGGTAGCTGGCGTCATCCATTCGAGCGAGTCGATGCCTTGGGCGTACGCTCTCATCAGATTGGCGACCAACTCATCCATGCGTCGCCTCGCGTCCGGACTGAAATGCCGCTCGACATACATCTTGCCGATCAGATCGCCGACCGCGCCATCGACCGTATCGACCGCGCGCTTCCACCGCGGCTTCACTGCTTCGATGCCGGACACCGCGCGCTGATTGAAGCCGAAATGCAGTTCCGTGAACTTCGCCGGCAAATCGGGCGCATAAGCATTGAGCAACTTATATCGAAAATAGCCGCGCCAGTCGGACACCGAGGTGGTCGCGATGACCTTGCCAAGCGCTTCGAAGTAACTCGGTTGCACGACCACCAGCGCTTGGGTTTTGGCGGCGGGTATCTGCGCGCCTGCAAAGAACGCCTCCCAATCGAAGCCCGGCATGAGCTTTGGCAGCGTCGCGACTTCGTAGCGGTTGTAGGTTTTCTGAGCGTCGCGGTTTTGCACGCGAGTCCAATGCGACTTGGCGAGCTGCGCCTCGATGCCAAAAATCTTGGTCGCGACACTCTCGGCTTTCGGCGTACCGGCCGCGGCCAGCAGCTCCTTCACATAGACTTGGTACTGCTCGCGGATCCCTTTCAAGCGCAGGTCATCGGAGAGATAGTAGTCACGATCCGGCATGCCCAGACCGGACTGCGCGATGATGCCGGTGTACTGACTGGAATTCTTGCGGTCAACGGAGACGTAGTACGCGAACGGGTGTCTCAGCGAGATGCGCTGGCTGTAACCGATGTAGCGCGCCACATCCTGCTTGGTCTTCAGTTCATCGATGCGTTTCAACTCGCCGGCCAGCGGCGTCAGCCCGCGCGACTCGATGGTCGCTTCATCCAAATAACTTGCATACAAGTCGCCGACCTTCTGCGCATCCGAGCCGGCCGGCGCATTCGCCGCCGCGGCTTCATCCAGAATGGCTTTGAGATCGTGCTCGGCGCCATCTTCCAGCAGAGCGAACGCGCCGAAATTCGAACGATCCGGCGGAATCGAGGTGCTGGCCAGCCACTGGCCGTTCACAAAACGATAGAAGTCGTCTTGCGGGCGGACGTTCTTGTCGAGATTCTGGCCGTAGACACCTGAACGCAGCGGAAAGGTCGCAGGCGCTGATGGCGTTGGCGCCGTCGCCGGCGGACTCGAGCAAGCAGCGAGGACCAGCGTACAACTCAGGACAGCGAGCACAGGTTTGGCAGTCATGCCGCGATCATAAACCGCGGTGCGACAATTCGCGGAGCCTGACTCGCTTAACTGAGTCTCGCTCGACTCACTAGCTGAACCAGCCGTCAGCTCATGGCAACTCTGCCAGGAATTGCTCGAGCGCCGCGCGACTCTGCGGCTCATCGAGTTGTGGCACATGACCGCGGTTCTTGATGGTCGCGCGCTGGAGGTTGGGATTCTCCCGTTGCATGCGCTCGAAGACGTCGACCGATAGCACATCGGACAGCGCACCTCGTATCGCCAACGTCGGCGTCTCACGCAACGCGTGGAATGCCAGCCACATTCCCTGTGCCGCCCCTGGCGGCGGCTGAATCATACGGACTGCCTCGCCGATGTTTAGATCAGCATCGAGTCGCGGTGAGCCGGTGCTGTCTTCACTGTACGAGAGACGCACGAACTCACGCCATTGCTGTTCCGTGAAGTCAGGCAGCGCCGCTGCGAAGGCCATTTTCATTTGCTCGATGGCGTCGTCCCAACTTCTCGGCGGCGGGAACCGTCCCGCATAACTCCGAATGCGTGCCGCGCCGACTGGATCTACTTCCGGCCCGATGTCATTGAGCACCACACCAGCGAATGTTTGCGCTCTAACCGCGGCCATCAGCATTGCGACCAGCCCGCCTAGTGAGGTGCCAACTGCAATCACTCGATCGACACCGATCTCCCGGAGCAAAGACCACATGTCGTCGACATAGGTCATCGGGTGATAGTTCATCCACATCGAGTCGTACTGCGACCGCCCTCGCCCGCGGAAGTCCGGCGTGATGACTCGTCGCCCCGGTGTGATCCGGAGAGCCAGCGCTTCGAAGTCCCGGCAATTGCGCGTGAGGCCGTGCAGGCAAAGTACCGGCATCTTTTTCACGTCGCCCGGATAGTCGCGGTAGTAAAGCTTCAACCCGTCGCGCGAACGGTAAGTGTGCGCGGAATAGATCGGCATGCGGCCAGGATACTATGACGGCCCAGAACGTCCCGCCCGGCAAAACACACAGGCAAAAAAAACCCCGAGCTTGTGGCTCGGGGCAGAGAAGCGGACTTTCTGAAGGGAAGTAAAGCCCGCTAGGGGATGCGGAAACAGCGCGAACTAGATCAATGCAAGCGGGACCACTGCAGAACCTTGATATCCTTGGTGTCGCACTCGAAGTTCTTAGCCAGTACCGTAGCGGCTTCCTTGAGGTCGCCACGCAGCAAGCTGCGGTTGACTTCGACCACGCCGCGGAACTCGCTCATGCCCTTTGGGGCGCGTTCCTGGAGAAGAAAGTGCGTGTAGTACTTGATGCTCATGGGACGGCAGAGTAAAGAGCGTCCGAGCCGGCTACCGTGAAGGATTCCACAGAATTTCGGCCGTTTGACGTTATCAGCGACGGCCTTACGAACACTTGGCAAACCGGCTCACATGTCCCGTTACCGACCGCCTCAACACCCGTCCAGACAAAAGGGTTCAAAGTTCATCACTCCTGTCGGCGCGCAACGACTCAAGGACGAATTGGACCATTTGTGGCGCGTGTTACGCCCGCAAGTCACCCAAGCCGTACAAGAGGCAGCCGCGCAGGGCGACCGCTCCGAGAACGCCGAATACATCTATGGCAAACGCCAACTGCGTGAGATCGATCGGCGCGTCCGTTTTCTGCGGCAGCGCCTCGATGGCATGGTGATCGTGAACCAGCCGCCATCGGATTCATCGCGAGTATTTTTTGGCGCCTGGGTGACGCTCGAAGACGACAACGGCGCCGAAAGCGAATATCGGATCGTCGGGCCGGACGAGTTCGATGCCACCAAAGGCTTCATCAGCATGGATTCGCCGCTGGGCCGCGCGTTGTTTCGCAAAGGCCTGGATGACGAAGTGAAAGTCGAAGTGCCGGGCGGCACCAAGACTTATGTCATCACTGACGTGCGTTACGAAACCGCCAGCTGAGGCCTACGGCTACAGCCCGAACAGTGAGAACAAACGCTGCACGGGGCCCGCTGCCGCGTCCAGATCGCGTTTACGCCGCGTATGCATGCGTTTCTGTAACGTCTCCCGCCTCTGGCTCAACCATTGCTCACGATCCGCGCCGGGCGGTGTATGACGTTTGGTCTGCTGGGCCGTGCGAAATTTACAGAAGTCGCGATACGACTCCAGATCGTGATGCAGGTCACGACTGACCAGCTCGATCATGATGGCTTGGTCGAGCAGCGCCGAGGATGCGCCCAATGCCGGCTCGCTGAAACAGGCCAGCGCGTTCACCAGCCGCTGCGAATCTTCCTGACTCAGGCGCCACTCCGCGTCGTCGACCATTTCCAGCATGGCGCCCAGCCGGGAGTAACGTTCCTTCACGAAGTCGGCGAGATGCGCCTGCGCGCCTTTGGAATAAACCTCGCGAGCGATGGCGACGACGCTATCAACCGGCTGCGCGCGCGCCGCCGACTGCCGCTCCTGTGCGACTTGCGCAAGGTGCTGTAGATCGGCATCGCCAAGTTCGAAGCTGACGCGAAAAGGCATCGGCGCGGAGTTTCCCTACGAGAGTTATGTCATGCCGTCCACTGCCACCAGTGTAACGACCTGCTCTCGCCCCAACCGCGCCCGATCACCCGGTATGTGACGCAGTCCTCATTGACGTAAATGCTTGTTGAGAAATTCCACCATGCGTTGACTCACATCCACGGCACTGGCGGTGGACCAAGTCGCGATCACGTGACTCTCTGTCGATGAAACCACCAGCGGAATGTTTCTTTCGCCACGACTCAATCGCACGTGGATTGTCGCTGCCACAACTGCTCAGTGGCTACATAGGCCTGCGAGCAATCTCGCATCGCATCTCACCGCGCCCGGGACAAGATTTTCCCGGAATATAAATTTGGTAGGGGGCTGGCCCGGTGAAACGTCACCGGGCCAGCCGGAACTGCCTTAGACCAGCACGTTCTTGAACTGCCACGGATCGCTCTTGTCGAGCGACTCCTCGAACATGCGATTGCGGTCGAACAGCGGCGTCCAGTCGCTGTACGCACCGACCACGGGGCCGAGGTACGGCATACAGATCTCGAGGTTGCGACGGAAATCCATTTCGTCAGGCTCGATCATGCCGCGATTCGGATTTTCCATCGCCCAGATCATGCCCGACAGCACCGCCACACAGACCTGCAAGCTGGTCGCCGTGTTATGCGGGCACAGCTTGCGCGCCTCATCGATGGACAGCTGCGAGCCGTACCAGTACGCGTTCTTGGTGTGACCCGCGAGCAGCACACCGAGCTCGTCGATACCGCCCGGCAGGATTTCCTGGTTGAGGATGCGCTTGTGATCCTGGAAGCGCCAATTGCGGCCAGCGAACTCGTGCACCGACATCACTGCGTCATCGCAAGGGTGATAGGCGTAATGCACCGTCGGGCGGTACACGACCTTGTCGCCTTCACGATGCGACAGATAATCCGGAATCGAGATCGATTCGCCGTGAGTGATCAAGAAGCCGTGGAAGTGCCCAGCCTTCGGCGTCCAGGTGCGCACGCGCGTGCCGGCGCCCGGCTGCAACAGATACACCGCGCTCTGCCGGCCGAACTCGTGACGACGGCCCTGCGGCGGCAACTCTTTCTCGTGCGTGCCCCAGCCCAATTCCGCCGGCTGGCAGCCTTCGCTGACGAAGCCGTCCACCGACCAGGTGTTGACGAATTCGTTGAGCTTCTTCGGCGTGTTGGCCACCTGCGTATCGCGCTCGGCGATGTGGATGACTTTCACATTCAGCTTGGCCGCGAGCGCCGCCCACTCTTCGCGCGACTTGGGATTGCCGGCATCGACCGACGTGTCCGCCGCGATGTTGAGCAACGCCTGCTTTACGAAGTGCGACACGAGGCCAGGATTTGCACCGTGCGTGAGCACAGCGGTCGGCCCGCCCTTCAACGAGTCGCGCAACGCCAGCGCCTGCTCGCGCAGCGCGTAATTCGAGCGCAGCGACGGCGGCACATTCGGATCGGTATAGCCGCCGGGCCACGGCTCGATGCACGTGTCCAGATACAGTGCGCCTTTTTCGTGCGCCAGCTTGACCAGCGCCAGGCTGGAAACATCCACCGACAGATTCAGCAGGAAATCGCCCTGTTGCAGCAGCGGCTCCAGCACCTGGCGATAATTTTCCTGAGTCAGCGGCTTGACGATGAACTTGACGCCGTACTCAGCGGCTTCCTGCTGGCCCAACTCCTCCGCGGTCACGATCGTGATGCGCTCCGCGGGGAGCGCGGTGTGACGCAAGATAAGTGGCAAAACTCCCTGTCCGATGCTGCCGAAACCAACCATCACCAGACGGCCGGGGAACTTGAAATGCACGGGATACTGGGACATAGCACACTCACTTACGAACACGAACAAACCCAAGTTTGGAACGTCGAACCTCTTTGCGAAAAAGCTCGCTTCGGCGACGGCGCGAAGTTTACTGACTTTTGCCGCCGCGTCGACCGTAATGAAAATCGACGGCGAAAAGTGCGTCGTGCTGACGCACTTTCAAGTGCCGGCGCGCAGTTTTTTTATTCTTTCCAGTGCGGCGGATAGGTTTTGTCGTAGCCCGGCAACGCTTCGACGCGCTTGATCCAGGCGGCGATGGCGGGAAAATTCGTGTCCAGCGGCAACAGCCGCGCGCGCAAGTCTTCGGCCTCGCGACGCTCCAACACTCGCAGCAGCTGCTGAATGCCGGGAAAAATGACGATATCGGCGGCGGAAAACGCCTCGCCGACCAGCCAGGAAGAAGTCGACAAGCGATTCTCGATGGTGCGCGCCTCGGCGATCACGAAATTCAGCGCGCGCTCGATCTCCTCCATGTGGCCTTCGACGCCCTGGAACAAAATCGCGTAGATCAGCTTGGAGAGGT
>NZ_JAEUPY010000905.1 GCF_016790065.1 Steroidobacter sp. | reverse complement strand
CAAGGATCTGTCGGTGGAGTGGAAGTTGGCTGTTCCTATGCCAGGCAGCGCTCGCCGACATGCCGCCGCTGCCCATGGCCCACCCCGGCGATACAGCCTCGGTCATGCAAGCCACTTTGTATCTCGATCTCAGTGTCAACGGCGTACCGCTGGGCTCCGTCGTCCCGGTCCAGCAGAGTGGCGAAGAACTGCGTGTGCGCAGCGACGACCTGCGCGCAGCCGGTGTGAATGTTTCGATGCTGGCGGGCGCGAATGCGCCCTGGTTGCCGCTCGATCCGGCATCCGGCATCCGCCACCGCTACGATCCCAATGCGCTGTTGTTGGAACTCACGGTGCCACCTGAATGGCTGGCCGCGCAGCACTTGGACGAAACGTCGCGTAGCACGCATCACGCGAGCAGCAGTACCGGGCTCGCACTGAACTATGCCGTCCACGTCATCGAGGGCGAAGACCAACCTACCATCGCCTCGCTCTGGACCGAGCAGCGGATGTTCGGTGCTGCTGGGGTGTTCACCAACACGGGCTTGCATCGCCACGCCGATGCGGGTGGCAGTGAGGCTTGGTCGCAGCTTGGCGCCCGCCAGCGCGGCTATGTTCGCTTCGACACAGCCTGGTCCAGTTCCAACGAGCAGCAGCTGCATAGCTGGACAGTCGGCGATCTGGTCACCTCGGCGCAGACCTGGAGTGCACCGGCACGCATCGCCGGTATCAAGCTGTCGCGCGACTTCCGTCTCCGGCCTGACTTGATCACCTATCCGTTGCCGCAATTCTCAGGCCAGGCCGCAATTCCATCCACGCTCGACTTGTTCATCAACGGTCAGCGGGCGCGCTCCGAACAGCTGCGCCCGGGTCCATACACGATCAGCAGCGTGCCACTGGTCACCGGCGCGGGAGAAGCAACGCTGGTTACGACCGATGCCCTCGGCAAGCAAGTGACCGCGACGCTGCCTTTTTATGCGAGCAGCGAATTGCTACGGCAAGGGCTGGCCGACTACTCGCTCAGCCTGGGAACGATGCGGCGTGATTACGGGTTTGAGAATTTTTCCTATGAGCGTTTCGCCGGCGCCGGTTCGCTACGGTATGGCCTGACTGACGCGCTGACGCTCGAGAGCCAGGCCGAAATCGCGACCACGGCCGTCGGCAACTTCGGCTTGCTAGGCCTCGGCACCGTGATGACTGTCGGTACGCTGGGATTGGTGAATGGCTCGTTGAGCCGCAGCGCCAACTACGGCGCCCAGGGGTGGCAGTATTCCTTCGGCTATCGGTACGCGAATCGCGGCTTCAATGTCGGCTACCAAGGAACGCGCAGCACGCGCCATTTCTCGACGCTGGCGAATGCTGATGTTGGTGGCAATCTATCCGGCGCCGTGAATATCGACATCATCACGGTCGGCTCGTCGCTGGCTCGCATCGGCAGTGCGGCCATCAGCTTCATACGAGTGCAGCCGATGGGGGGCACGCCGGCACGGCTGTTGAATGTTTCCTATGTGAATACTCTGTCAGGCGCGCTCAGCCTGCGAATCGGTGCGAGCCGCGATTTGCAGCGTCGCGAGGGAGCAGTTACCGCGCAGTTGTTTGCCTCCTTCGGTCGGGGCGGGAACCTCACGGTCGGCACGCAGCAGGACGCTTCGTCGAGCGAATACGTCCAATACTCTCGCAGCGTGCCGTCACAGGGAGGCATGGGTTGGAATTTCGGTCATGCGAGCGGTGCCGACGATCACTCGTTCACCGATGCAAGCCTGGCGTGGAGCGGTCCGTATGCGCGTGCCGAGAGCGGCATCGTCTCCTTCGGCGAACAGGACACTCGCTGGGCGGACTTGCGAGGCTCGTTGCTGATGATGGGCAACGAAGTATTTGCTGCGCGCCAGGTCAGCGATGCTTTCGTCGTCGTTTCCACGGATGGGATCGGCGGCGTGCCGGTTCGCTACGAGAACCAATTGGTCGGCTACACCAATCGGCGCGGCCGGCTGCTGGTTCCTTGGGTCACTTCGCATTACGCCGCGAAGTTCAGCATCGATCCCGTCGATTTGCCGCTGGATGTTGCAGTCGCCGATACGGAGCAGCGTCTCGTGGTGAAGCGGCGCAGCGGCGCGCTGTTGAATTTCGATACGCGACGTTTGACTGCCGCGCTGATCAAGCTGGTGGACCCCGCAGGTCTAGTCCTGCCGGTCGGTAGCCAGGCGCTGGAGGAACATTCCGGCCAAGTCGGCACGGTGGGCTACGACGGCCTGGTGTACTTCGAGGATCTGCCCCCTCAGGCTGAGATCGAGGTGCAGCGGCCAGACGGCAGCCGCTGCCGTGCCGACGCCGTTCTGTCACAACCTGCACCTGCTCTCGCGCAACTGGGTCACGTGACATGCGAGGACGTGCGATGAGCTTCGCCGGCAAGCGCCTCGCCTGGTTGCGCATCCTGTCGATGGTTGCCTGTGCCGCGACCTGGCCGGATGAGGCTGCCGCATGCACGACGATCAGCACTACCTTGATCGACCTGGGCAGCAAGACTTCGTTCGAAGCAGCTACCGCGCAAGCCGGCGCGGGCTCGGGCAGTAGCGGACTGACGTGCAGCGGCATACTCGGTTTGCTGTCCAGTCAATACATCTTCCTATCGGTGGACTCGAAAAGTGCCGGCCTGGTGAACCCGGTCAGCGGCGACAGCATTCCCTTCGACGTGATTACTACGCCCGGTGGCGTACCGCTCGCGGCGGGTTCGATCTCGGGAAATCTCGCCGCTGCGAGCCTACTGAGCCTGGGCGGTAGCAACGGCCAGGTGCAAC
>NZ_JAEUPY010000857.1 GCF_016790065.1 Steroidobacter sp. | reverse complement strand
AAAACTTACGGAGCCACGGCGGCCGTCAATTTCAGGCAGCAGGCGTACGTCACAGGTAGCGACCCGAAGACGCTCGAGTCCATCATGCCGGCGCTAAAAGAGGCGGCGGGCGCTGCGGGTGTCGATACGTCGGCGCCATTGCGAGGCGCGGCGGAAGATTTCTCGTTCTTCGAACGTGAGATCCCCGGGGTGTACTACATCATCGGCTCGACGCGGGACTTCAAGGACAAAGCTTCGACCCCGGCGAATCATTCGCCGCGCTTCGATATCGATGAGCGAGTGCTCGCCATCGGCGTGCGCGCGCAGGTGCTGACGGCGCTTCAATTTTTACGCTCCAAGCCGTAGGCTGCGCGGCCGGTCCGCCGGTCGTCCTGCGCAAGTTTGGAGCGACTATTTCGAAATACGGGCGGCGATAGTGCGACCGCCCCGAGCGTATTGGCGGCGTTCATAGCCTTACCTGCAAGCCATATCGCTAAAGTTCCCCGCCCAAGTCTAATTATTTCGAAAATCCATTGACGAGCCCCGGGCCGCGCGCCTAGTCTTCAGTGCCATGAGCCGCGCAAGCGGCAGACACAAAGAGATTGGGGAGCGTCATGTTGAGACATGCCAAATTTGGCCCGCTGTCGCGAGCCGCCGCCGTTTCCTTCACTGCTCTGCTGGCCGCGCCGGTGCTGGCTCAGGACGCGAGCCCCGAATCGCTCGAGGAAATCGTCGTCACCGGAACAAACATTCGCGGTGCCGTCCCCATCGGTAACGCCATTCAAACCGTCGGCGCCGAAGAAATTGCCGAGAGCGGCAAGGCCACCGTGGCTGAACTGCTCCGCGAACTGCCGGTGAACTTCGCTGGCGGTGTGGCGCAAGCAGACAACAATCGCGGCGGTCAGGACACCTCGTCGGCCGGCTCGAATCTCACTGGCGGCTCGGGTGTGAATTTGCGCGGCTTGGGCGCGCTGTCCACTCTAGTGCTGGTCGATGGCCGCCGTGTGGCGACCTCGGGTCAGTTCGGTGACTTCGTCGACGTAGCAAACATTCCGGCGGCGGCCATCGAGCGCATCGAAATCCTGCAGGATGGTGCCTCGGCCGTGTACGGCTCCGACGCCGTCGGCGGCGTGGTCAACTTCATCCTGAAGCGCAACGTCGAAGGTCTGCAAACACTGGCGCGCTTCGGCACGCTCACCGAAGGTGGCGGCGATGAGTTCCAGGCCAGTGCCGTGTGGGGCCATGCTTGGGACAGCGGTCGCGTCACGCTCGGTTATGAATTCAACGATCGTGGGCGCGTCAGCGCAGCCGATCGCGATCTGACCGGCGATCTTTCTTCGCGCGGTGGCGTCAACTGGCCGCGTTACACCACGCGCGTCGGCACCGCTGCAAACATTTTCACTGCGGCCAGCGCGGCCTTTAACGGCAACGTTGCCTACACGGTGCCGCAAGGTGCGGGCACTGGTTTGACCGTGGGTCAGCTCACTCCGACCACCGGTGGCTTTGGCAACTCCTCCAATCCATGGGCCGGTTGGGACATCCTGCCGGAGATGCAGCGTCACAGCCTGTTCGTGACGTTCGATCAAGACATCACCGACGGCATCAGCACGCACGGTAGCGCACGTTACACGCGGCGCGAAGGTAACTATCACACCGGCTACGTCGATATTTACAGCGCGGTCCCGACCACGAACCCGAACTACATCGCCGGCACGACCAACGCATTCAGTGTGCTGGTCGACGACGTGCTCACCCAGCGTGATGTGCAGGTCGATAGCTACGGTGCCGACCTGGGCGTGACGTTCGATATCGGCGGCGACTGGCAGCTCGATGTCACGGGTTCGTACAGCCGTGAGAAACAGGGCCGCAAGTCGATGTTGGAGCGCGATGCGAACATCGACGACTTCATTACCGGCGCCGGCGGCGGCCTCATTGCCGCGCCCAACTCGGTGACCTGTTCGTTGATGGGCCTGAACTCCAGCAACATCGGCGCGATTGCTTCGCCGACCGCAGCCCAAACGTTTTGCGCCGGCTTGAACTACGCCACCTACAATCCTTATTCCACCGAGCCGTTGTCACAGCAGGTGCTCAGCCAGCTGATCGGCTATGAGAATCTGGAATTCAACTCGTGGGTGAAGCAGGGCACGGTCAAGGTCGACGGCACGGTGGTCGATCTGCCCGGCGGCCCGCTGAAATTGGCGGTCGGCGTCGACTATCGCAAGGAATACATCGACGGCGAATTGGACTTCAATTATCGCAGCATCAATCCGGTGAACCTGCCTTACGGCGCCACCGAGCGCGATGTGAAATCCGCCTACGCTGAATTCGCCATCCCCATTTTCGGCGATCGCAATTCCTTGCCCGGGCTGCGAGCGCTCGATCTGTCGCTGGCCGTGCGTCACGAAGATTCGCAGGGCCTCGGCGATTTCACGTCCACCGATCCCAAGTTCGGCTTGCGTTACAAGCCCATCGATAGCCTGACCTTGCGTGGCAGTTACGGCACCAGCTTCCATGCGCCGCCGATGCGCTTTGCTTACAACGGCGCGCAGCCGGTGCCGGGCGGCAATGCGATTTTCTACGCTAACTCGTTCTACACCGCGCCGTGTAACACCACGTTGGTTCAGCTCAACAGCACTGTGCCGAACGCGTCGGGTGCTTGTACGTTCACCGGCATGGTGGTGTCCGGCGGTGCCGGTCCCACGTTGAAGCCGGAAGAGGCGGACACCTGGACCGCCGGCCTCGAGTTCAAGCCGGAGAGCGTGCCGGGCCTGCTGTTGAGTGCCAACTACTTCAACATGCAGATCGACAATCGCCTGGTGCGCATCACGTCGGGCACGTTGGCCGGCATCCTGGCGAACTATTTCGCTACCGGCACCAGCCCGTACCTGAGCAATCTGGTGTTCAATCCGGACGATGCGTTGGTGGCGTCGCTGTTCGCCGATCCGCGCTTCATCGGCTTGTCCGGCCCGGGTACGACCCGCCAGCCGAGCGAAATCGCGGCCATCATCTATGCGACTCAGACCAACCTTGCCAGCCTGAAGATGGACGGCGTGGATCTGGGGGCCAGCTATGAGTTCGACACCGGCATCGGCGACTTCGAAGTGTTCGCCAACGGCACGTTGTTGCTGTCCTATGACATCCAAGGCACGCCGGGCGCCGCTTACCAGGACAAGCTGGGCAAGTACGAGAGCACCGGCAATCCGGTGAAGCTCAAGAGCAAGCAGGGCCTGTCCTATAAGCGCGGCCCGTTCAGCGCCATCGCCACGGTGAACTACACCGACAGCTACCAGTGCGTCAGCG
Organism: Steroidobacter sp.; assembly: GCF_016790065.1. Lineage (GTDB taxonomy): Bacteria > Pseudomonadota > Gammaproteobacteria > Steroidobacterales > Steroidobacteraceae > Steroidobacter. The sequence continues at coordinate 4,883 of NZ_JAEUPY010000857.1, read as the reverse complement.
GTTGTTACGTGCCGAACGCCTCCGGCGCACCGGTGCTGAACACCACGCCGATCAAGATCGACGAATGGATCACCCTGGATCTGCAGTTCAATTACCGCTTCGAGGGCGAGGGCTTGTTGAGCGGCGCCGGCGTCGGCCTGAGCGTGCTGAATGCCACCAACGAGGAGCCGCCGTTCATCGACACCGGCAGAATCGTGACGGGCAATGCGCCGGAGTCTTATGATGCGGCCAACGCCATCATCAGTGGCCGGGCCGTGGCTTTGACTCTGACCAAGAGTTTCTGAGCGCGGCGGGCCAATTCGAGGAGCGAATGAAGAGCGAAGCGGACAACGATAACACCACGGTCGCCAAGACCATCGCCGACCAGACCTACCAGCATATTCGCCGGGATATTATTTCCGGCGTATTGCCGCCGGGGACCAAGCTGGCGATGGAAATGCTGACCAAGCGTTACGACGTGGGCTTGAGCCCGCTGCGTGAGGCGTTGGTGAAGTTGACTGGCGACGCTTTGGCGGTGGCCGAGGGTCAGCGCGGCTTCTGGGTGTCGCAGATCTCGTTGGACGAGCTGCAGGACACGATGAACACGCGCCTGCTGATCGAGACCCAGGCGCTGTCATTGGCCATGGAAAAGGGCGGCCCGGACTGGGAGCGCTCGGTCAATCAAGCGTACGAGGAGCTGTCCTCGCTCGAGGATCATCTCAAGGAAGGCGACGCGGCTACTTTCGCTCGTTGGGAAAGCGCAAATCGCCGGTTCCACGAAGCGCTGGTGTCGGCGTGCGGCTCCAAATGGCTGATCCGGCTGCGGAGCATGCTGCACTATCACTCGGAGCGTTATCGGATGATTTCGCTGGCCGAGGCCAGCATCGAGCGTGACGTGCACGATGAGCATGAAGCCATCGTCGAAGCTGTGCTCGGCCGCAAGACGCTGCGCGCCTGCCGGCTCACTGAATTACATCTACAGCGCACCACCGAAGTCGTCCGCACCGCGCTGGAGCGCCGGGACGAGGAATTGCTGAGCAAATCCAAGAAGCGTGGCGGCAGCGGGCGCCGGGCTAACAAGCCGCAACCCTGATCTGCGTGGCCGGCGCTAGCGGCGCCGGCTCAGCATCGACTGCAGTACATCGTCTTTATCGATCAACCAATGTTTGATCGCGGCCAACACGTGACCGACGATGACGACCGCAGTGACCCAGGCCAGAGTACGGTGTGTCTCGCCGAGAAATGATTTCGCCGCCTCGTTCGGGGCGAGCAGGCGAGGTAGTTCGAACAGGCCGAGGAATTCAACCGGGCGGCCGCCGGAAGACGCCCAGGCCCAGCCGGTGAGCGGCATCGCGATCATCAACAGATACAGCAGCCAGTGCCCAGCGCCGGCGATAAAGCGAACCAAAGCACTACCTGAACTAAGCGGCGGCGGCGCATGCAACGCCCGCCAGACAAGCCGCACGACAACCAAAGCCAGCACGGCAATGGCCACCGACTTGTGAATATTGATCAGCAGTCGCTTGGGTGAGTCCGGCCCGCCGGGCGTCTCGCTGCCGATATAGCCGACGATCCAGACGGCGATGATGATCGCCGCCATCGACCAATGCAGTAGCTGCGCAGTTCGCGTGTACGCTCGGACAGGCACTCGAGCAACTCAGCGACGTAACAAGACGCGCAACACCAGCAGCGCCGCGCAAGCGAGCACCGCGGGCAGCGCGCTCAATAGAAACAACTTCTCGGTCGAGACCATGGCCGCCATCAGTAAGCCTCCGACCAGCGGTCCGACTATCGACCCGATGCGTCCGACGGCAAGTGCCGTTCCCAGGCCAGTCGCACGCGCCTGCGTGGGATAGATGCTCGCTGTCAGCGCATTCATCGCCGTCTGACCGCCAATCGTGCAGAAGCCGGCAACGAACACGCACGACATCAACACCACGACTTGCGAATCGACTTGTCCGATCAGCGCAGTGCTGACGCCAGCGACCACATAACCGACACATAGCACCGCGGCCGCATCCAACCGATCGATCAGCCGGCCGAGCACGATGCCGCCAATGGCGCCGCCCAAATTCAAGAACACCGACGCGGTGAGTGCCGACGTGATGCTGGAGCCGGCTTGCTGGAGCGCCAGTGGCAGCCAGCTCATCAGGAAATAAATCATCAGCAGGCTCATGAAGAACGTCACCCATAACAACAACGTCTTCATGGCGCGGCCATCGCGGAACAGCAGCAGCATGCTGAAGCCCTTCTCCGGTTGCTCCGGCAACACAAAGCGCTCGCCGGCGACGCGGGCTCGCTCTGGCGCGATTCGATCCAGCAATGCACCGATCTGCTGTTGCGGCCGGCCGGCAGCGACCATGAACTGCACCGACTCGGGCAAGCGCACGGCCAGCACGACCAACAAGATCAGCGGTATCACGCCGCCGAGAATGAACACCGACTGCCAGCCGAAAGCCGGAATGAGCACGGTGCTGAGCAACGCACCGATGGCTGCGCCGAGAGGGAAGCCGGCGAACATTACCGTGATCGCGGTGGCTCGCAGTCGCGCCGGCGAGAATTCAGCGGTGAGCGCGATGATGTTTGGCGTCGCTCCGCCCAGGCCGATGCCGGTGAGGAAACGAAGCGTCAACAGCATGTTCAGACTGGTGGCCTTGGCGGTCGCGAGGGTCAGAATCGCGAACAGCAAGGTGCAGCCGAGAATGACTTTGCGACGACCGATCTTGTCCGCGAGCGGGCCGGCAATGAATTGGCCGCACAGAATGCCAACCAGACCGGCGACGAAGATGGGGCCGAAACTGCTGGGCGCGACTTGCCAGGCATTGGCCAGTACTGGCGCTACGAAAGCAATCGATTGAGTATCGAAGCCGTCGAGCATGGCGACCAGGCCGCATAACACGATGCTGCCGATCTGGGCCGGGCCCAACGGTGCGGCATCGATGACGGCGGTAACGTCGACCGGGCGGCCGGTATGGGCGCCGGGCTCGGTGGTCTGGACAGCGGCATTCACCCGTAGTCTCCCCTGCGGTCACTTATATGTATGCGAATGACCCGCCCGGGCGGGCTAGGTCGGTAAAAATTCGATATTCGGACCCTGCCAGGGGTGGTTTCGGAAGTCAATGCCCGCATTCAGTCGTTGAAATATCGAAATTCTACCGTCACAATCCTGGCAACTTCCTCAAACCCGAGTACCCATGGCAGCCTCGATTTCGAGCCTGGCGCATTTCATCGACGGGGTCGCCGTGAGCGGCGGCCGGCAATTCGAGAATCGCAATCCAGCCACCAATCAATTGGTCAGCACCGTTGCTGAAGCCGATGCGGCTGTGGTCGATCGCGCCGTACAGGCTGCGCGCAAAGCGCTCAAAGGGCCGTGGGGCAAAATGACCGATGCCGAGCGTGCAGCCATCATGCGCAAAGTCGCCGAAGGCATCACGCGACGTTTCGATGAATTCGTCAAAGCGGAGATGCTCGATACCGGTAAGCCGTATCGCGACGTGAGTCATTTGGATATTCCGCGCGGCGCCGCCAACTTCACGGCGTTCGCCGATCAGATGCTGGCGCATGGCACCGAACTGTTTCGCAGCCCGACGCCGGACGGCAAGGGCGCATTGAATTATTCGATTCGCGTACCGCGTGGCGTGATCGCCGTCGTGTGTCCGTGGAATCTGCCGTTGTTGTTGATGACCTGGAAAGTCGCGCCTGCGTTAGCGAGTGGCAACACGGTCGTCGTCAAGCCGTCGGAAGAAACGCCGACGACCGCGACCCTGCTCGGCCAGGTCATGAACGAGGCCGGCGTGCCGCCCGGTGTTTATAACGTCGTGCACGGCTTCGGCCCGGACAGCGCCGGCGCGCACTTGGTGAATCATCCCGGTGTGGATGGCATCACGTTCACCGGCGAGACGCGCACTGGCACAGCGATCATGAAGTCGGCGGCTGAAGGCGTGCGGCCGGTGTCGCTCGAGCTTGGCGGCAAGAATGCTTCCATCGTGTTTGCCGATGCTGATCTGGATGTCGCCATCGAAGCCAGCACACGCGCCACGTTCTTGAATTGCGGCCAAGTATGTTTGGGCACCGAGCGCATCTATGTGCAGCGACCCATCTTCGATCAGTTCGTGACTCGGTTGAAAGCAGCGGCTGAGCTGCAGCGTAGTGGCGATCCCTTCGACAAGACCACTACGCTCGGTCCGCTGATCAGTCAGGAGCATCGGCGTAAAGTGCTGAGCTATTACGAGCGCGCCAAGGCCTCCGGCGCGACGGTCATCACCGGTGGCGGCGTTCCCGAGCTGCCGGGCGCGTTTGCTGAAGGTTCATGGATTCAGCCGACCATCTGGACCGGCCTGCCCGAGTCGCATCCGGTGTTGCGCGAGGAAATTTTCGGACCTTGCTGTCACATCTCGCCGTTCGATAGCGAAGACGAAGCGGTTGCGCTGGCCAATGACACGCCGTACGGTCTGGCGGGCTCGGTGTTCACACGCGATCTGTCGCGGGCACACCGGGTTGCGGGCCAGATCGAAGTGGGTATCTTGTGGATCAACTCGTGGTTCCTTCGCGATCTGCGCACTGCATTCGGCGGTGCCAAGCAGTCGGGCATCGGTCGCGAAGGTGGTGTTCACGGTTTGGAGTTCTACTCGGAGCTGCGCAATGTCTGCGTCAAACTCTGAAGCTGTCGTTGCCGCTCACGCGGCATTGAGCAAAGCGGCCAAGACGCGGACGCCTTGCGATCCGGTTCGGCCGCTCATCGAGTCGCTCGGCATCGCCGGTGCTTATGAAGTGCAGGCCCGCAGCACTGCCGAGGCGTTGGCGGCCGGCCGTCGCATCGTCGGAGCGAAAATCGGTCTCACGTCACAGGCCGTGCAAAAACAGCTCGGCGTCGATCAGCCCGACTTCGGCATGTTGTTCGACGA
>NZ_JAEUPY010000837.1 GCF_016790065.1 Steroidobacter sp. | reverse complement strand
TTCTATTTGGTGGCGAGAGACGCGCAAGGACGACTCGTGCCTGCACCGGGGCTGTTATCGCAACGGCCGCCGCAACGACTCGACTCATATGGGCTCACCAAGCTGCAAGACATGGCGCCGTTGTTCGACGACATCTACGCCGGCGCGCGTGCTCAAGGCTTGCCGTTGCGAACGCTGATGTCGGAGTACGCGCCTGGCCAATATGAAATCACCCTGCTCCATCGCAACGACGCGATGCGCGCCATCGACGACGCCATCCTGTTCAAACGCCTGATTCGCGCCACGGCTTTGAAACATGGACTCACCGCCTGCTTCATGGCGAAACCGTTTGCCGAACAGGCGGGCAGTGGCATGCACGTGCACGTCAGCGTGCAGGATCGAGACGGCAACAATCTGTTTGCCGCCGACGATCCCGCCGGCAGCCCGCTACTACGCCAGGCCATTGGCGGACTCCAGCAATCCATGGCGGAGAGCATGCTGATCTTCGCGCCGAACGCGAATTCATATCGCCGCTTCCGGCGTCAGAGCTATGCACCGATGGCACCGACCTGGGGCATCAACAATCGTTCGGTCAGCTTGCGCGTGCCGGCCGGCGCTCCGCCAAGTCGGCATGTGGAGCATCGGGTCAGCGGTGCCGATGCGAATCCGTATCTGGTCGCGGCCACGGTGCTCGCCGGCGTGCACGCGGGAATTTCCGCCGAGCTCGATCCCGGCCCGCCCATCACCGGCAATGGCTACGAAAGCGGCATCGCCGCCTCACTGCCCCGAGATTGGTTGGGCGCCATCCGTGCCGCCGAGTCCTCCGCGTTCCTGCGTGAAGCGCTGGGCGAGCAGTTCCTGAAGGCTTTTGTGGCGATCAAGACGCAGGAGTGGGACAAGTACCACGCACTGGTGCCGGCGACAGATCACGACTGGTACCTCGATAGCGTATAAACTGCGCCGATGCGTTTCGACCTGACCGACCTGAAACTGTTCCTGCACGTCGTCGAAGCCGGCAGCATTACCGCCGGCGCGGAACGCATGCACCTGGCGGTCGCCGCCGCCAGCACTCGAATCCGCAATATGGAGATCGAGCTGGGCACGCCGCTGCTGAATCGCGAACGCCAGGGCGTCCACCCGACGCCGGCGGGTCGCACGCTGGTTCATCATGCCCGCCAGATGCTGCAACAGGCGGAGCGCATGCGAGCCGAGCTCGGCGAGTACGCCGATGGGTTGAAAGGCCACGTGCGGCTGCTTTCCAATACCAATGCATTGACCGAGTTCCTGCCCGAACCGCTCAGTAATTTTCTGACATCGCATCCCCAGGTGAACATCGACCTGGAAGAACGCTTGAGCGATGAGATCGTCGCGGCAGTGGCCGACGGCAAAGCCGACATCGGCATCGTCGCCGGCACCGAGGACGTGACCGGGCTGGAAGTGTTTCCGTTCCGCGTCGATCGTTTCGTGCTGGTGACGTCGCCGAATCATCCGCTGGCCAGCTCCAAGAAAATTGCTTTCGTGGATGCTTTGGACAGCGACTTCGTCGGCCTGGATCGCGCCAGCTCGCTACAACGATTCTTATCCGAGAAAGCCGAGCGCATCGGGCGCCGCTTGAAACTGCGCGTGCAGCTCCGCAGCTTCGACGCCGTTTGTCGCATGGTCGAAGGCAATGTCGGCGTCGGCGTGGTGCCTGAAACTACCGCCGCACGCGCCATGCGAGCCATGCAATTGCACGTGATCGAGTTGAGCGACGAATGGGCGCTGCGTAATTTGATGATCTGCGTGCGCAGCCTGCGAGACCTGCCGATCTATGCGCAGGATCTGGTCAAGTCGCTGGCGCAGCCGCTCGATATGGAAATGTGGGTCGCGAGCTGAAGCTCACGCAGTCACGGCAGTCTCTCGTTCTGAGCGACTGGTAATCCACACGCCGAACATCACCACCACGCCGCCAACGATGGCGCGCGTCGACAACGGTTCGCCGAGCATGATCACGCCGGTGAGCACGCCGACGATGGGAATCAAATTGGTATAGACGCCCACCTCGCTCGCATCCAAGTGACGCAGCGACCCGTTGTACAACACATAAGCCAGGCCCGACGCGATCACCCCGAGATACAGCATCTCCAGCCAGCCCACCAGCGGCAACATCGGCAAACCCTCGCCTGCCAGGCTGGCCATCACGATTTCGTAGCTGGCCATGGGCAATAGCAACAACGCACCCGTGCCGGTCACCGCCACGCTGATGACTATCGGATCGAAGCCGGCAACGCGTTTCGCCAGCGCGGTGTACACGGCCCAGAACACCACCGAAGCAAACATCAGGAAGTTGCCCAGCCAGGCCGACTCGCCGCCGTCCGCAGTACTGCCGGAGAACACGATGAGCACACCGCCCACCGACATCGCGATACCTAACCAGCGCAGCGGGGAAGCTCGTTCACGCAGCCACAAGACAGCGACCAATGCCGTCATGGCGGGGATGGAGGATTGGACCAACGCACCCTGCGACGCCGAGACGTGCACCATCGCTACATTGAACACGAAGTAGTAGAGCGCCACGCCGATCAGGCCCATCAGCCAGAGCGTTCCCCACGGCAACCGCTCCTCACGACGATGACGTTTCCATGCCATCGGCAGCAGTACCAGCGTGCCGAGCGCCACGCGTACGAAAGCCACTGTCAACGGCGGCCACAGCGCGACCAGTTCCTTGGTCACCATGAAAGTACTGCCCCACACCAGCATGGTGAGCAGCAACAACAGCGTCGAACGGGTATGAGTGGCGACCGGCATCCGGCCATTGTCGCACGCCGCCACCCTTCCCTATCGGCTCGGTTCGGTCGAGAATCCGCACCTTCCCAAGTTCATCGGCTGGAATTCATGGCTACCAAGAAGCGCAAGACCACTCGTCGCAAAGCCGCCCGCCCTGCCGCCGCTGGCAAACAACGCAGCCACGCGCGTCATGCCGTACTGGCCAAACGCAAGCGTCCGGCCAAAGCCGTCGGCGGCCTGCGCACGTTGTACCCGTCAATCAAGCCGTACAAGAGCGGCATGCTCCGCGTCTCGGACAAACACGAGATCTATTACGAGGAATGCGGCAATCCCAAGGGCAAGCCGGCCGTGTTCGTCCATGGCGGCCCCGGCGCCGGTTGTGACAATCGGGCGCGCAGCTTCTTCGATCCCGATGCCTATCGAATCATCCTGTTCGACCAGCGCGGCTGCGGCCGGAGCAAGCCGCACGCCAGCCTCGAGGACAACACCACCTGGCACCTGGTCGAGGACATGGAAAAGCTGCGCAAGCACCTGAGCATCGACAAGTGGCTGGTGTTCGGCGGCTCGTGGGGCTCCACCCTGGGCCTGGCCTATTCGCAAACCCATCCCGAGCGAGTCAGCGAAATCGTGCTCCGGGGCATTTTCACGCTGTCCCAGTTCGAGCTGCGCTGGTTTTATTTCGAAGGCGGCGCCAGCGCGCTGTTCCCGGATCATTGGAAAAACTATGTGGCCGCCATTCCGCCGGCCGAGCGTGGCGACATGATCAAGGCGTTCTACAAACGCCTCACCAGCGACGATCGCAAGGTTCGCGTGGCCGCCGCGCGTGCCTGGTCGATCTGGGAAGCAGCGACCAGTTATCTACACGTCAACGAAGAGAATCTGCTCAAGTGGAACGAGGAAGACTTCGCGGTCGCGGTGGCGCGTATCGAATGTCATTACTTCGTCAACGGCGGCTTTCTGGAACACGAGGATCAGTTGATCCGCAACGTCGATAAGATCCGAAACATTCCGGCGGTGATCGTGCAGGGCCGTTATGACGTGGTGTGCCCGATGCAGACCGCGTGGAAATTGCATGAAGCCTGGCCCGAAGCGGCCTTTCATGTAGTGGCCGACGCCGGCCACTCGGCGTTCGAAGCAGGCAATACCCATCAACTGATTGCGGCGACGGATCGTTTCCGAGACTAGTTATCGAGTGCGCCAGGTCGGCCGCGTCTCGTCATCGATGAGACCGCGGCCGATCAGCCAGGCTCGCGCATCGGTGGCGTCTTGTTCGAACCAGGCGCGCGCCGAACCCAGTCGAAACGTGTATCCCCACGCGTCCATGTCCTGACACATGCGCTCTCGACCCACGCCGGGCAGTTCGCCAGCCAGCAGGATCTGTAAATAACAAACGCCGTTTTCTTCGTCGTAGTCGCCGCCGGCATCGGTGTTCAACTGGTCGCGACGCTCGTCGTTCATACAAATGAAGTGGCCAGCTTCGTGTAACAACGAATGCAGCGGCGTGTCGGGCCGCCAATACAGGCTCGAGCCGATCAGGCCGGCTTCGCTATCGCCCCAATACGAACCGGGGATGACTTCATCGGCGCCGAGCGCCACGGTCTGCAGCCCATAGCGGCTCAACAGATCGGCGACCACGCCGGCGCCGACCTCGGTGACTTTCAATACCTGACTCATCGATCCGGCGTGCGATCAGAGCGACGCCAGGCGACGCACCACCAAGCCGGCCAGATCGCGTGCCAGCGCTTCGCGCAGGATCGACTGTTCCTTCTGCTTGGCAAGCACGGCGGTTTCGTCGTAGCTGTAGTCGCGGGTCAGTTCGAGTTTCTGCGGCGAGATCAGCTCTTCGGTGCGCCCTTGCACCGAGTATTCGATGGAATAGAACACTTCATATTCCTCGGGCGTGTTGCGGCCGGACACGGTCAGCACTCGCTGGCCGCTCTCGTCTTTGATGATGCGCACCGTGGCCGTGGCCTCTTCGGGGCTATTGGCCAAACGCGCTCCGGAAGCCCGCAGGGTGTCGCGCAACGCCCGGTTGAAGTCGGTGTAGCGATCGTCGGTTTCGACATAAGTCGTGGCCATCACCGACGACAGCTTGGTGGAGCCCTGCAGCCGCCAGCCGCAGCCGCTCAGCGACGTGGCCAGCACAGCGGCCAGTACCAACCAACGGCCCAAACAGCGAGCATGGGTCAACGGGGCAAAAGCAACGGATCGGGTCACTGACAGCACCCTTGGGGGAGCGAACGGGCCGCAATGTTCGCGGGCCCGGCCGCTTGGGTCAATGTCGTAGGGTCAGCGGACCGCCGTAAAGGGCTGCGTGGCGCGCATCGCCGCCGGGCTTTTCAGCACGCATTCGCTATCCACCACGTAACCGTGACGGCAAACGATGCCGGCATGGCTGGCGACACTGCGCTGAACGGCGGCCAGCTGCTCAGGGCCAGAGTGGCCCGGGCAATTCCGGCAATGCTCGGCGACCGCGATCATTTCGGCCGCTTCCACTGGTGCGCTGTCGTTGCCGTCGCGCTCCAACGCTGCCACGCCGTAGCTGAATGCCAGGGGTACGGACACGCTACTGGCATAGCGAGTCAGCGAGGCCCGCATCCGCTCCTTGACCAGCGGCACTTCAGCGATGCCGGCCTCGGGCAGCACGACTGCGAACACCGCCCCGGCCGGGGTTTCCATGCGCGCGATCCAGTCCACATGGGCGCGCACTGTCGCATCGATGGCTTGAACCACGCACTTGAGCGTAATCGCATCGGGCACGCAGTCGTTGGCGGGCTCGCCTTCGACTCGCACTCCGACGGTGAGGATCGCCAACTGTCGTCCATAACGCTGGCCGCGACGGATCTCAGACAGCAAACGACTCTGCAATTCATTATGTGAGAACGCGCCCGACTGAGCATCGATGCTCACCGACTGCTCCATCACCGCTTCCTGCGCTTCACGCAGCGAGCGCCGCAATGCCAACGTGTTGAAGGCGGCATAGATGCGCGCGAACAGCTCGGGGTCGGAGACTTTCTTGGTGAGGTAGTCGTCGACGCCGGCGACATAGCCCTGCTCGAAGTCAGTGCTCGCGTCGCGCATGGTCAGCATGATGACGTAAGTATCTTCGGCGCCGCGTGCACGCAGCGTCTGCGTCAGCGCCAGGCCATCCATCACTGGCATGTGCCAATCGGTAATCACCAGTGGGAACCACTGACGATCGAGCACCTCCAGCGCGTCTTGACCGTTGCACGCATGCTGGACTTCAAACCCTGCGGCCGTCAGCCGCCTGGTAATCAACTCGCGCTCTTGCTCGTCGTCATCGACGACCAGAATCCGCGACGGCAACGCACGCGTCAGCACCGACAGCCGCGTTGCCATGACACCCGCTTTCATCCGCATCTCTTAACAACCGTACAAAATTTGCACTGTGCGTTGCTTTATCATTCACAGGTGCGACAGGCAACCACGGTTTGTACAGTTACTCCCGATAACTGGGATCGAGTCGATCCATTTTGCGTAATAGCGCCGGCCAGACCAAGCCAGTGCCGGCACCGCGCAGTACCTGTTTCATGTATTCCGGAACGGTGTCGAGCACCGCTTGGGGAATTGTAAGCAATTGTGTACCGCCGGCCTGCGCCGTCACTTGGATCTCACAAGCACGCTGCAAGCTATACATCGCCACGAAGGCATCGGAGATGGTGCGGCCGACGGTCAACAGACCGTGGTTACGTAAGATCATGTGTCGCGTGTTGCCCAGATGCGCTTGCAAGCGAGCCTTCTCTTCGTGATTGAGCGCGATGCCTTCGTACTCGTGATACGACAGGCTGAGCGTGATGAAGGTCGATTGTTGTGAGATCGCCAGCAGGCCCTGCTGTTGAGCGGAAACTGCAATGCCGGCCGTGGTGTGGAGATGTAATACACAGCCGGCGTCGTCACGCACCTCGTGAATCGCGCTGTGAATGGTGTAGCCGGCGGGATTGATTTCGTAGGGACTGGGCAATGTTTTATTGCCGGCCAGATCGACGCGCACCAGGTTGGACGCAGTGACTTCCTCGAACATCAAGCCGTACGGATTGATCAGGAAATCGTGAGTCCCCGGCACGCGCGCCGAGATGTGCGTGAACACCAGATCGTCCCAGCCGAAGTGGGCGATCAGACGATAACAGGCGGCCAGATCGACTCGGGTCGCCCATTCCTCGGCCGACACTTGCTCACGCACGTCGGCGACGGTTTGCTCTGCAGCTGCCATGTCCGGCCCCCCTGGGCATCAAATCGAATGCCCAGAGGCTACCGCCGCGGCTGCAAGCCGCACAAGTCGCTGCGGCTTCTCGCTCGGCCTTTGGGTCAAACCACGACGTTGACCAGCTTGCCTTTGACCACGATCACTTTGCGCACCGGCTTGCCGTCGATCCATTTCTGGACCATGGCGTCGGCCAGCGCCGCCTCGCGGATCCGGTCTTCGGTGGCGTTCGCCTCCACCGTGATCTGACTACGTAATTTGCCGTTTACTTGTATTACGACCTCGATCGAGTCGCGCACCAGCGCCGTCGGGTCCGGCTGCGGCCACGGATGATCGATCAAAGCATCGGTATGGCCGAGCGCCTGCCACAGCACGTGGCCGGCATGCGGCACGATGGGTGACAACACCTGCACCACGAACTCCAGCGCTTCCTGGCGCACGGCACGGCCTTGCGGTGTCTGATCTTCGAACTTGGACAAGGTGTTCATGAATTCCATCACCGCCGCGATGGCAGTGTTGAACACACGGCGACGACCCAGGTCGTCTGTCACCTTTTGTAACGTGCTATGCGCGGCACGACGCACGTTACGTTGCTCGTCGGTCAAGTCACCGGCAACCTTCGAACTCACCAAACCCGCTGTCACATGCTCGTTCACCATGCGCCACAAACGACGCATGAAACGGGACGCACCTTCGACGCCGTCGTCCGACCACTCGAGCGTGTCTTCCGGCGGCGCTTTGAACATCATGAACAGGCGCACGCTATCGGCGCCGTACTGTTCCACCAGCTTGGTGGGATCGACACCATTGTTCTTGGACTTGGACATGGTGCGCATGCCTTCCCACTCGACCGGCTTGCCGTCCGAGTTGAGAATCGAACCGGTGCGCGCGCCCTTGGCGTCGACCTGCACCGTCACATCCACCGGATTGAAATATTCGATGGCACCTTCGCCGCTACGACGCGAATAAATATCGTTGAGCACCATGCCCTGGGTCAGCAGATTCTGGAACGGCTCCTTGACCTTGACCAAGCCCATGTCGTGCATCACGCGCGTCCAGAAACGTGCGTACAACAAATGCAGAATCGCGTGCTCGATGCCACCGATGTATTGATTCACCGGCGACCAATAGTTGGCGCGCTCATCGACCATGGCGTTGTCGTTCTTCGCCGAAGCGAATCGCAGGAAGTACCACGACGAGTCGACGAACGTATCCATCGTGTCCGTCTCGCGCCGCGCCGGGCCGCCGCACTTGGGGCATTTGCAATCGAGAAACGACGGCGTCTTGTTGAGCGGATTACCGCTGCCGTCCGGCACCAAGCCTTCGGGCAACACCACCGGCAGATCCTGTTCCGGCACCGGCACCACTTCGCACTTGGGGCAGTGAATCAACGGAATCGGGCAGCCCCAATAACGCTGGCGTGAAATACCCCAATCGCGCAGGCGCCACTGCACATGTTTGTCGCCGTAGCCCTTGCCTTTGAGATCCGCCGCGATGGCGTCGATGGCCTGCTTGTAGTCGAGGCCGTCGTACTTGCCGGACTGAATCAGCGTGCCGTACTCGCCGTACCAGGCCTGCCATTCCTTATCGGTGAACGCCGGCTCGGCGCCAGCCACTCCGATGACTTGTTTGATCGGCAGGTTGTATTTCAACGCGAACGCGAAGTCGCGCTCGTCGTGTGCGGGCACACCCATCACGGCGCCTTCGCCGTAAGTCATGAGCACATAGTTACCCACCCACACCGGCACTCGTTCGCCGGTAATCGGATGCTTGACGAACAAGCCGGTCGGCATGCCCTTCTTTTCCATCTGCGCGATTTCGGCTTCCTGCTCGGTGCCGAGTTTGCATTCTTCGATGAAGCTGGTGAGCTCGGGATTGTTACGAGCTGCGTGGGTCGCGAGCGGATGCTCGGCCGCGACCGCCACGAACGTCACACCCATGATGGTGTCGGCACGCGTGGTGAACACGCTGAGCAAACGCTGTTCGCCTTCCAACTCGTACGGGAAGCTCAGGCGCACGCCTTCGCTACGACCGATCCAGTTCGCCTGCATGGCACGCACACGCTCGGGCCAGCCCGGCATGTCGTTGAGTGCATCGAGCAGGTCCGGCGCGTAGTCAGTGATGCGCAGGTAGTACATCGGGATTTCACGTTTCTCGACCAGCGCACCGGTGCGCCAGCCGCGGCCATCGATCACCTGCTCGTTGGCGAGCACGGTCTGGTCGATGGGATCCCAATTCACTACGCCGGTCTTGCGATAGGCGATGCCCTTTTCCAGCATCTTCAAGAACAGCCACTGATTCCAGCGGTAGTACTCGGGCTGGCAGGTGGCCAGTTCACGGTCCCAATCCAGCGCAAAGCCCAGCGACTGCAGCTGGCGCTTCATGTAGGCGATGTTCTCGTAGGTCCACTTGGCCGGCGGCACGCCGTTCTTCATGGCCGCGTTCTCGGCCGGCAGACCGAAGGCATCCCACCCCATGGGCTGCAACACGTTGTGGCCCTGCATGCGCAGGAAGCGGGTGATTACGTCACCGATGGTGTAGTTGCGCACATGGCCCATGTGCAGCCGACCGCTCGGGTACGGGAACATGCACAGGCAGTAGTAGCTGGGGCGGCTCGGATCTTCCTTGACGGCAAAGGCCTTGCGCTCGGTCCAAAAAGCCTGCGCCTGCGCCTCCACGGCGGAAGGTTCGTATTGGGACTGCATGAGTTGGGGTGAGGCCTGGACGGCCCTGGGCTGTGGAAAGCCGCGAAGGATACCAGAGCCCGTGCCCTAGCCAGGGGGTGGGTCCCCGGTTAATCCATATCCCGCAAAGTAAACCGAAATTCAGCGCCGCGGCCCGGGCTGGCCTCGGCCCAAATCGTGCCGCCATGGCGCTCGACAATGCGGCTGACGGTGGCAAGCCCAATGCCCGTGCCCTCGAACTCATCCTGCCGGTGCAACCGCTGGAACACGCCGAACAGCTTCCGGGCATAGCGCATGTCGAACCCCACGCCATTGTCCCGCACGAAAATGTAGCGCTCGCCAGGATGAGCCGTCGTGCCATTGTCGCCGACGGCGACCACGCCAGTGCCGACCTCAATGAGGGGCTTGGCCCGGGGCCGGGAATACTTCACCGCGTTGCCGATCAGATTGGCGAACACCTGTTGCATCAACTCGGGATCGCAACTCACCGCAGGCAGCGGGTTCAAGTGCCATTCGATCTCTCGCCCGGGCGTTTCCTGACTGAGCCGCTCGACTGCATGTTTCACCATGCCATCCAGAGTGCACGGCTCGCGACGCATCTCCACATGGCTGACTCGCGACAATGCCAGCAAGCCATCGATCAGCGCACTCATCTCGCGAGCGCCGCGCTGAATCTGTTCCATATGACTGCCCGGCTCGCGCGAGCCCGGCGGACCCTTGTGCTCACGAAGCATCTGTACGTGGGCATGAATCAAACGCAGCGGCGCACGCAAGTCATGCGCCACCGAATAAGAAAACGCTTCCAGCTCACGATTGGCAATCTCGAGTTCGGCCGTGCGTTCGGCGACCCGCTTTTCCAAATCCTGATTCAAGCGCCGGATTTCACTTTCCATTTCGGCGCGCCGATCGATCTCATCCTGTAGCGCCTGGTGTTGAAGCGCGTTTTCATAAGCCACCGCAACCTGCGCCGCGATGGCGCGTGCCACCGCCAGATCTTCTTCGGTAAAGCCGGGCAGCCCGATACGATTCAACACACACAGAAAACCATATGTCTTGGTGACCGAAGCAATCGGCACGCCCAGCATGGAAACAAAATCGCCCTGCTGGACCGTGCTGGCATCGACACTGGATTCGTCGGCCGACATGGGATACAGCGCCGAGCCGCCGCTTTCCAACGACCGCAACAGATCGCGATACATGCGCGAGCTCAGCAAACGTTCCATTTCATCGGCCGACAAGCCGCTGGAAACAGTGTTCTGGCGCGAGCCATCGCCAGTGGCAATCACCAACTGCGCCACTTGTGCCAGCAAAATATCTCGAGCCGCATCGCAAGTGGATTCCAGAATCACGGCCGAATCGGTCTGACCGAACAAGCGCCGGCTGAAAGTGATCAAGGCACTCAAACGTTCCTGAGCCGGGCCATAAAAATAAGTTTCGGCAGATGCTTGCGGGGCGCTCGCCGGCTTGGTCGCCAACGCCGCGTTGACGGTTTCCCGGACGGTTTCCAGGTCGTAAGGTTTGGATAAAGTGCTACGCACGCCGAGCGAGCGGGCCATCTCGCGCACTTCGCGTTCGTGATAGGACGCCGAACAAAAAATCACCGGCGTGCCCGACATGCTTTCATCCTGACGCAGCTTGCGGACCAGTTCATAACCGTCCATGCGCGGCATCACGATGTCAGTAATCAACAGATCCGGATGTTCGGTACGCAACAGGTGCAGCGCTTCGATACCGTCCGCGGCTTGCAGCACGTCGTAATCGCCATCCGCCAGCGACAGCAACAGCAGCTCGCGAGCCTCTGCGTCGTCTTCCGCGACCAGTATTTTTCCGCCCTTTGCCACGTCCGGATTCCGTCGGCCGACCTGTTCGAAACGACCCATTGAAAAATATAACCGCCACACGCTGGCGATACTCGTGAGGGAACGCAATCAGTACGTTTCACTGCACAACAGCGTTCCTAATCGATTCCTCCCATACGCGGATAGGGCAATCCCTGATCAGAACTCTTGCCACGCACTATCGTCGCCGCTGGCCTTGGCCAAGGGCACCGAACTGGCCGCTGCAACAGGACGCGCCACCGGCTTGGCCACCGGCCGCTTCAGCGCCGGCTTGGCAAACGAACGCACCGTGGCGCTCGGTTTGACTGACGCCACGCTACGGGGATACGCCGCCGGCGCCGAGCTGTTTGCCGTGCGGAAGAAGGAAATCTCGGTCACCAACTGCTGAGCCTGCTGCTCCATGGATTTGGCCGCCGAAGCCGCCTCTTCCACCAACGCCGCGTTCTGCTGGGTGGTGTCGTCCATCTGGGTCACGGCATTGTTCACCTGGTCGATGCCCTGCGCCTGCTCTTCGCTGGCGGCGGCGATCTCAGCCACGATGTCACTGACCTTCTTGACGCTTTCCATGATTTCGCCGAGCACCTTGCCGGACTCGTCGACCAGCGCGCTGCCGCTGTGAACCTTTTCCACCGAGTCGCCGATCAGATCTTTGATCTCTTTGGCGGCGGTGGCACTACGCTGCGCGAGGCTGCGCACTTCGGATGCCACAACAGCGAAACCGCGGCCCTGTTCGCCGGCCCGTGCCGCTTCCACCGCGGCGTTCAACGCCAACAGATTGGTCTGGAACGCGATCTCGTCGATGACACTGATGATGTCGGCGATCTTGCGGCTGGAGTTGTTGATCTCCTCCATCGCACTCACGGCACGCGACACCACTTCGCCGCCACGTTCGGCCTGACCGCGAGCACCGCTGGCCAGCTGATTGGCCTGGCGCGCGTTATCGGCGTTTTGTTTCACCGTCGCCGTCATCTCTTCCATGCTCGACGCGGTTTCTTCCAGCGCCGACGCTTGTTCCTGAGTCCGCTGCGACAGATCGTCGTTGCCCTTGGAGAGCTGCGACGCTGCGCCGCCGACCGCATCGGAAGCAGTACGCACGCTGCCGACGATTTCGTGGAGCTTTTCATCCATGCGCTTGAGCGCACCCAGCAACACGCCGAACTCATCGCGACGCGAAGCATCGATCTGATGACCGAGATGACCGTCAGCGATTTTCTCGGCGACATTCATCGCAGTGCCAAGACCGGACATGATGGCGCGCATCAGGAACGTCGCGAAGGCTGCGGTCAGCAACAACGCAAGCACCATGGCACCGATGCTGATTGCACGGCTGGTGCTGAATTCGCCCTGCGCCGCTTTCAACGCCTCTTCGGCGCGCTTCATTTGATGCGAATAGGCGACCTCGAGCGCGTCGTTCAACACGTCGAAGGCCGGATCCAACTTCTCGACGATCAACTTGCCGGCCAGCGCATCGTCATTGGCAGCGATGGCCGCGTCGATCTGGCTGATCGACTGTTCCAAGCCGTGGTGCGCCTCCTGGACTTTGGCGAACTTCGCGCGGCCTTCCGGTGTGACCTGAGTTTCGCCGAACTTCGCCAGCAACTCGGTGGCTGCCGCAGCGGTCTCGGTGCGCAGCACCTTGAACTTGGCAATGGCGGCCGGATCGTCGGCCAGCACGGTGAGCGAAATCAATGCCTGGCGATCCAGCTCTTTGGCTTTGAGCTCGCCCAGATTGCCCACGCCGACCACGCGGCGGTTGTACATATCGTCCAGATCGTCGACCACGCCGTTCATGCCGTACAGGCCCAGGCCGCCGACCACCAGCATCGAAGTCACCAGCACCAGCAAAGTCGCGACGATACGCGTCCGAATACTTAAAGACCCAAAGTTCATACGAAGCTACCGATGAGTATTCCCAGGCGCTATATCGACAGGGAGGTCGCGTAATGAACTGTTAGGGCTGCGATTCAGGGCTCGCCTGACTCGGCTCCAGGGTGGGCGCGCACCGCTGCACCAAAAGAAGACGCCCGCGCGTCCGGTGGGACGAGCGGGCGTGCCGAAGATGAAACAAAGTTTAGTTAGTCGCCTTGGCTCAATCGCCGAGGGCGGTACGCAGCGCGCTGATCTCTTCCGCGCAACCGCGCATCACGTGCACGCACTTCTCGTTGTCGAGACCCAGGCGCCAGAACGATTTCACGCCTTGCATGTTGAGTTCGAGATCCGCTTCGTGGCCGAAGAAGCCGGACATCATCACCGCCACGGTGAGTACGTCGGTGACATCACGCTCATCGTTGACGCGCTCGATGTTTTCATGTTCGCCGATGGCTTCGGAAATGTGTTCCGGGAAGCCCCAGTTCTCGACGATGGCCTTGCCGACGTTGGCGTGCCAGTCACGCAGCACATGACTGAGCGCTTCGGGATCCTGGAACAAGGGATGTTTTTGGGCACGGGCCAAGATATAGATCTTGCCGACGTTGTGGAGCAAACCGGCGAGCATGGCTTCGTCGGCGTTCATCCCGGTGCGCGAAGCAACCGCATAGGCCAAGGCCGCCACCGTGGTGGCTTCCTGCCAATTCGCTTCGAGCTCCTTGGAAATATGTTTCAGCTCGCTGGCCTTGCGCAGCTGCGCGATGGCGAACGACACGGCAGCGGTACGCACGTTGTTGTGACCGATGCGATTCACCGCGGTCTTCAAGTCCGACACCGAGCGGCCGCTGCGATTCAACGCGGCTGAATTGGCCAGCGTGAACACACGAGCCGCCAGCCCCGCCTCCGAGCCGACCACGCGAGCGATCTGTTCGTTGGAGACGTGCTCGTCCGCGAGCACTTTGCGCACGCGCACGGCCACGTCCGGAAAGGATGGTAATTCGACCTTGCCGCCGGAAACTTCGGCGGCCAGCGCGGCCACGAAAGCAAAGGCAGAGGCGTTGTCGGAGGCAGCACTCATCTGAGCCTGTTGGGCGGCCTGGTAAGCGTTATGGGGGGTGCTCATGGTCGCGGTATCGGCAGCCTTACGGAAGTCTGTAGAAACTCTACCGTGACGCCGATTTGACAATCTGCGGTGCCGTTGGCATTTCCGGACGACACCTCAGAAATATCTGTCAACGAATCAACCGTGCGCCAGCTTGCCGTTGGGATGATCCGCCGTCAGATGCAGCACTTCGCCGGCCACGCGATGTAATGGCAACACGTGCTGAGCGGCGCCGAGTTTGAAGGCCGCGCCCGGCATGCCCCAGACCACGCTGGTGGCTTCGTCCTGAGCAATGGTCGGCGCACCAGCTTCGAGCATCTCTTTCAAGCCACGCGCGCCGTCGTCACCCATGCCGGTAAGAATCACGCCCACCGCGTTGGGACCGACGTTCTGAGCTACGGAACGGAACATCACGTCGACGCTGGGCCGATGGCGATTGACGTGCGGGCCGCTGCTCAGACGACAGCGGTAGCGCGCACCGTCGCGCTCCACCAGCAAATGCTGGTCGCCGGGCGCGATGTAAACGTGACCGGGCAGAATGTATTGACCGTCGCTGGCCTCGCACACCGACATCGGCGAGCAGCGATTCATACGCTCGGCGAACGGTTTGCTGAAAGCGGCGGGAATGTGTTGAGAGATCACCACCGCCGGCGCATCTGGCGGCAGCGCCTCGAGCACTTCGCGAATGGCTTCGGTGCCGCCGGTGGAAGCACCGATGGCAATGATTCGATCGGTAGTGCGTAACACGCGCTTGCCGCTGGTCGCCGGCAACACGGCATCGGCGCTGTGGCGCTTTTCAGGATGCAACGCGCTTACCGCCGGTTTTGGCGAGGAGACACGTGCATTCACGCGTGCGCCGGCCGCCATTTTGACTTTGGCGATCAACTCTTCGGCGTAGTCGGCCAACGAACCGGCCACGTCGACTTTCGGCTTGGTGACGAAGTCGATGGCACCGAGTTCGAGCGCGCGCAACGTGACATCGGCGCCCTTCTGAGTCAGCGACGACACCATCACCACCGGCATCGGCCGCAGGCGCATCAAGTTTTCCAGGAACGTAATGCCGTCCATACGCGGCATTTCCACGTCGAGCGTAATCACGTCCGGATTGAGCTGCTTGATGCGTTCGCGCGCAGCGTACGGATCGGTGGCAGTGCCGACGATCTCGATCTCGCGATCCTTGCTGAGCATTTCGCTCAACAGTTTTCGCACCAGAGCCGAGTCGTCGACGATCAGCAGTTTGATGGTCATGGCACTGGACCCACTCAGAACAAGTCGATCTCGCCGGCCACTGGCGTCTTCTCCAGGCCCTTGAGGAATTGCTGTTCTTGCGAAGCCACGTCCCTGGTATGGCTCGACGTCAGATGCCGCACGCGTACTCGACCCGTCAATGGGAAGTACTGCACGTGCCGAGGGCAAGTATCACCCACGTCTTCAGAGGTCACTCGCAAACCTTCCTGCTTCAAGAACTCGCGCACGAAAGTCACGTTGTGATCGCCGACATCGGTCAACGTTTTCAACACGCGACCGCCGCCGAAAATTTTCACTTCCAGGTCGGCGCGCGTGCCGCCAGCCTTGAGAATACGGTTGATGAGCTGTTCCATCGAAGCGCTGCCGTAACGGGTGGCGCGGCCGGCCGCGCCGGTCTCCCACGTGTCATGACCGTTGCCGGCCGGACGCGGCAGCATGAAATGATTCATCCCGCCGATGCCGAGCTTGGAGTTGCGGATACAAGCCGACACGCACGAGCCGAGCACCGTGTCGAGCACTTCGTCGTGAGTGGTCACGTAGAAATCGCCCGGCAGCAGCTTGGCAATCACCTGGCCCTGCGGATTGGTGTAGCGACGGATGCTTTCGAACCCGGGCAACACCTTGGCCAAGGTTGGTTTCTCAACCATTGGCGCCTCCGTTGCGGCGGTAGATGGTCTTGCCGACCAGCTTGAAGGGCGCACTGCCTGCATGAATGGATTCCGAGTGGCCGATACACAGGTAACCGCCCGGCGCCAGCATTTCACTGAAACGGTTCACCAGTTTCTCGCGCGTCGGTTGGTCGAAATAAATCATCACATTGCGACAGAAGATCACGTCGAAGGGGCCTTTCATCGGCCACGCATGCAGCAGGTTGAGCGTGCGGAACGTGATCATGGATTTCAAGTCGTGCTTAGCGACGGCGCAGCCTTCATGCTCGCCGCTGCCTTTCTGGAAGCTGCGTTTGAGGCGCTCCGGCGACACGCTCGACATGCGGTCCAACGGATAGATGCCCGAGGTGGCGGCAGCGACTACGTCGCTGTCGATGTCGGTGGCCAGAATCTTGAAGTCATAGCGCGGCGAGGACGGCAACACTTCGCCGGCCACCATCGCGATACAGTGCGGCTCTTCACCAGTCGAGCAACCCGCCGACCAGATGCGCACCCGGCGCGAGCCGCTGTTGCGCTTCATCGCTTCGGGCAGCATGTACGAGGCCAACGCCTCGAAGTGATGGTTCTCGCGAAAGAACGACGTGACGTTGGTGGTGATCGCGTTGATCAGTCCGACCAGCTCTTCGGGACCGGCGTCGCGCAGGTAATTGCAATACGATTCGTAGCTCGGCAGCCCGAGCTCGCGCAGGCGCCGTGCCAGCCGCCCCTGCACCAGCTGACGCTTGTTGGGGCCGAGCACGATGCCGGCATTCTCGCCGACCACGTGACGAATGAAGTCGAACTCGGCGTCGCCGAGCTGAGGTCCATAATGCGCGGAGTCGGAGTTCGAAACGGAAGCTGACACTGAATTCGGCATGATGGACTTTTTTCGAGTGTGACCAACGGCTCCGCGGGCGAGCCGTCACTCACATTTCATCGGTTAGGCAGCAGGACTCAGCGCCACTCCCGTGACGTCTGCGCCGATCAGTTGATCGATGTCGAGCAGCATCACCATGCGCCCCGACACCGCAGCCAAACCTTCGATGAACTCAGTACTGACGTGCTCGCCGAATTCCGGCGCCGGCTTCACGTCGTTGGCGGCCACATCGATCACGTCCGAGACGCCATCGACGACCACGCCGAAATCGCGACGACCACCGGCCGATTCCACCGACAGCACGATGATGACGGTGAGCGGGGTGTATTCGGCACGCTGCAAGTTGAAACGCATGCGCAGGTCCACGATCGGCACGATCGAACCACGCAGGTTCAGCACGCCGAGCACATGGCTGGGCGCCTGCGGAATGCGCGTGACCGGAGAATAGCCACGTATTTCCTG
>NZ_JAEUPY010000834.1 GCF_016790065.1 Steroidobacter sp. | reverse complement strand
GTTGAATAGCACTGGAAAGTAACAAAAGATTTAGGAGTGCTGCCTGACAAAGGTGTCAGGTTCACGTCAGGACGGCTTCGGCATCATGTGCCCCGTGAGCGCGAGGTAAGTCGCGCTTCTGGTCACTACAGTGGAGAATTCATGAAGTTCGAAGACCGGGGATCCAGGTCCTTGCTCGCCGTGTCGATTTTGCTGGCGGCGCTCAGCCCCAGCGCTTTTGCCCAAACTGCTAATAACGGTGCCGATGCTGCTGCTCTCAAGGCGCAGATCGAAGCGCTGCGAGCAGAGCAGGCGCGCATCGCCGAACAGCAGCGTCAGACCGAAGCCAAGATTCGTGCGCTCGAATCCAGCGTCAGCGCAACCAATGCTCCGGCGAAGGCTGCACCAGCCGCTGCACCGGCTGCACCAGCCCAGCTCGCTACTGCCGATGCCAAGTCGAAGTTGAACGTCACCGGCGACTTGCGTTTGCGCTTCCAGGGCGACTACAGCGACGACGATCTGCCGTCACGTCGCAGTGGCCAGGTTCGCGGCCGCCTCGGCGCGACCTATGCGGTGAACGATCGCATCACCCTCGGCACGCGTATCGTGACCGGCGATGCCGACGATCCGAACAGCGTCGACGTGCAGATGTCGAACTGGGACAACGATTTTCAGGTGAGCCTGGATCTGGCCTACGCGCAGATCAATTTCGGCGACCTGAATGTGTTCGGCGGCAAGATTCCGCAGCCGTTCACGCGCACCGATCTGGTGTGGGACGGCGACGTGAATCCGCAGGGCTTGAGCGGCGTGTACAAGCACAAGCTCGCCGACGGCTCGGCGCTGCGTGCCAGCGGCCTGTTCTTCATCATCGATGAAGCTGCAGTCGCGGCCGACAGCACCATGGTCGGCGCTCAGCTGGGCTACGACACCGCTGAAATCGGCAACTTCAAGTTCGACGTTTCCGCGGCCTACTACGACTACACGTTGGGTAGCGTGGCCACTGCGAACAGCGGCGACTTCCGTAATAACCTGCGCCGGACTAACGGCTACTACCTGTCGGACTTCAACCTGGGCGACTTCATCGTCGGCGCCACGTGGTCGGGCTTGGGCTCGCGTTGGCCGGTGCGTTTCGTCGGCGACTACGTGAAGAACTTCGGTGCCGAGACTTCGCAAGACACCGGCTACGGCGCGGATCTGGCGATCGGTCGTGCTTCGCAGCCGGGCGATTGGCGGGTGACTTACGGTTACTCGGTGGCCGAGACCGATTCGGTGCTGGGTGCGTTCTCGCACGACAATATCGGCATCGGCACCAACTATGAACTGCACGGCCTGACCTTCGACTACATGTTGATGCCGAAGACCCAGTTGCAGGGCATCTGGTACCACTACAAGCCTGAGAACGCCCTCGACGCTGGCAGCAACGCCATCGGCGACTGGCTGGATCGGGTTCGTATCGCGGTCATCGTCTCGTTCTAATCGAGTTAACGTTCGATCTGACGGCCCTCGGGGTGCTTCCCCGAGGGCCGTTTTTGTTAGGATGCGGGCATGACCCAGCCCGCCACCGCTTATCTCGCGGCTAGCGACCGCTATCAACATTTCGCCTATCGCCCGGCGGGACGCAGCGGGCTGAAATTGCCGCCGTTGTCGCTGGGGTTGTGGCACAACTTCGGCAACGACGTGCCGCTGGAGCGGCAGCGTGACATCCTGCGCACGTCGTTCGACCTGGGCATCACTCACTTCGATCTGGCCAACAACTACGGCACTCCCTATGGCAGCGCCGAGAGCAACTTCGGCCGGCTGCTCAAAGAAGATTTCCAGGCGCATCGCGACGAGCTGATCATTTCCACCAAGGCGGGATGGGACATGTGGCCCGGGCCGTACGGGCAGGGCGGCAGCTCACGCAAATATTTACTCGCCAGCCTGGAGCAAAGCCTGCAGCGGCTGGGGCTGGACTACGTCGATATTTTTTATTCGCATCGCTTCGATCCGGAAACGCCCATGGAAGAAACCGCGTGGGCGTTGGCCTCGGCGGTTCAGCAAGGCAAGGCGTTGTATGTCGGCATCTCGTCGTATTCGCCGGCGCAGACAGTCGAGTTCGCCGCGCTGCTGCGTCAGTGGCACATTCCGTTGCTGATCCATCAACCGTCGTACAGCATTTTCAATCGCAAGATCGAAGCGGGCTTGTTTGACGCGGCGGTGAAGGCGGGCGCCGGCATGATTGCGTTCTCACCGCTGGCGCAAGGACTGCTGACCAATCGTTATCTACAAGGTATTCCCGCCGATTCACGAGCTGGACGCGGGACTCGTTTCTTGCGGCCGGAGAGCGTGTCCGCCGAGGTCGTTGCCAAAGCAACAGCACTTAACGAAATCGCCAAAGCACGAGGTCAGACGCTCGCGCAGTTGGCGATTGCTTGGGTGTTACGCGATCCGCGCATGACGTCGACCATCATCGGCGCGAGCAGCGGAGCACAGGTGCGTGAGAATCTCGGCGCGCTCAAACAGTTGAGCTTCACCAGCGAAGAGCTGGCGGCTATCGATCGGATCGCGCCCGGGCCTGGTTGATTATTTTTGATCCAGCACCTGGCGCACCTTGGTCGCCAGTTGTTGAATGGTGAATGGCTTGGGCAGGAACGACACGTCGCGATCCAGCATGCCATTGTGAATGACGGCGTTGCGCGTGTAGCCCGTGGTGTACAGCACTTTGACGTCGGGCCGTCGCTCCTTGATTCGGTCAGCGAGTTGCTTGCCGTTCATGTCCGGCATCACCACATCGGTGAATAGCAGATCGAATGCAGTGTTTGCTTCGATCATGGCGAGCGCGTGTTTCGCGTCGCTTGCTTGAACCACGGTGTAGCCCAAGTCTTGCAGCAGCTGCACGGACATCTGGCGCACGCGGTCTTCATCTTCCACTACCAGAATCACTTCGGAAGTGTTGCCTCGTAGCGGCCGATCGGCAGGCAAGGGCGCCGCTACGGTTTCGTCTTCGCCGGTATAGCGGGGCAGATACAGCTTCACCGTCGTGCCCTGGCCGACTTCCGAATACAGCTTCACATGGCCGCCGGATTGTTTGGCGAAACCGTAGACCTGCGACAAGCCCAAGCCGGTGCCTTGGCCAGGCTTCTTGGTGGTGAAGAAAGGATCGAAGGCGCGAGACATCACCTCTGCGCTCATGCCGCTGCCGGAGTCGGTGACGGCGATGGCCACGTATTGGCCGGGACGTACTTCGGCGTGATTGGCGGCGTAAGTATCGTCGAGATGCGCGTTCATGGTTTCGAGCGTGATCTTGCCGCCTTCTGCCATCGCGTGACGCCCGTTCACGCATAAGTTGAGAATGGCGCTTTCCAACTGCGGTGGGTCGGCGAACATGCGCCACAGGCCGCCGGCCAACACAGTCTCCAGGCGCACGTTGCCGCCGAGGGCTCTGGTCAACAGCTCGGACATGCCGCTGACCAGTTTGTTCGCATCCACCGGACGTGGATCGAGCGGTTGTAGACGCGAGAAGGCGAGCAATCGAGCAGTGAGCTCGGCGGCGCGTTTGGCTCCCTCCATCGCGTGGTCAATGCTTGTCGATGCTTTGGCCGGGTCGCGCTGGGCGTATTTTTTCGCCATGTCGAGCGAGCCGACGATGATGGCCAGCATGTTGTTGAAGTCGTGCGCGATGCCGCCGGTGAGTTGCCCGACGGCTTCCATCTTTTGCATCTGCCGGACTTGGGCCTCGGCAGTAGCACGCGACTGCACTTCATCGCGCAATTTCTGGTTCGCGGCCTGCAGCTCAGCGGTGCGCTCGGCTACGCGACTCTCGAGCAAGTCGTTGGCGATGCGCCTCTGCTCATCGTCCTGCGCATACTCGGCAAAGCCGCGATGCATGGCTGCGGTCAATACCAGAATCACGCTCACCAACGTGACGTAAAACCCCAGGCCGATCCAGTTCGACAGGCCGCTGGCGGCCAACGACCAATCCGCCGGCAATAGAAAGTAACTGGAAATGATGGCGCCGAGCACGGCGGCCAGCGCACCGGCCCGCCAGCCGAAAATAAAGGCGGTGAGCACGATGGCCACGAAAAACGTGATGAACGGAAAGCCTTCGAGCACGCCACTGAGCAGCACCCGCACGTACATGGCGGCGACGCTGGTGAGCAGGGCGAAGGCATAGCCCAGCCAGCTGTGTTCACGCAGGAACTGCGTAGTCTCGTACCACTTGCGGATGCGTTTTACGAGCATGAGGTCGGCAAGGAACAGCCCGGTGCTGGCAAAACGCGCAATCTAGCAAAGCGCGTGCTTTCCCGACAGAGCGCGGCCCCACCCGGAACTCGGTTTGGTTGCCGTCGATTGCTCTCGGCGCGCCATTGCCACTGTCAAATCGTCGACCTCGAGGTTATGCATGGATCCGCTGTCGCTGCTGCAATGGCCCGCCATGGTCGTGACCCTGACCGCCGCCTGGCTGGTCGCGTCGCAGTCCAAAACCCGCCGCAGCTGGGGCTTTTGGACCTTCATTCTGAGCAACTTGCTGTGGATCGCCTGGGGCTGGCACGAAGACGCCCTGGCCTTGATCGTGCTGCAGGTCGGCCTGTTCTTCATGAACCTGCGCGGCGCCAAGAAGAATGAGCCCGCAGCCTCATGATTTCGCCCCGAGCTGCTAGAATCCCCGGCGGTTGCCCCGGTAGCTCAGTTGGATAGAGCGCGCCCCTCCTAAGGGCGAGGTCACAGGTTCGACTCCTGTTCGGGGCGCCAGCTCAACGGCGTTTACGAAGCGCCACCGCGCCGTCGTCATGCGCGACCAATTCCAGAGGAAACGACGACGGCAACGTCCTCAGCCAGCCCATGATGTTCGTTTCCGACACCGACGCGGTGACTCGCAGGGTGCCGATGGCAGGGTCGTCGATGACGATGGGCTGCGTGGAATAGCGATTCAGGTCAGCGACCACCACCGCCAGCGGGTCGCCCACATATTCCAGTCGACCGCGGCGCCAGCCGGCTACCGACGGGGGCGCGATCGGATCGATCTTGGCAAGGCTCGATGTTTGGGGTTCCGCCACCAGGCGGTGACCCATCTCGAGTCGCGTTGCTCGGGCGGGATCGATGTCGCCATCGATGCCGATTCGGGCCAGTAGCGTGGTTGGTTCCGGCGCTACCCTGACAGTTCCCTCGGCGACGCCGACGACGACCCGGTCGCCGTTGAGGCGTACGTTGAATGCGGTGCCGAGTGCGGTGACAGACATCGTCCCGGCTCTGACACTGAAGGGACGAGCAGCGTCCTTTGCCACTTCGAAGTAGGCTTCACCGCGCGTCAGTTCGATCGAGCGACGCTTCGTACGATAGGTGACCAGCAACTGTGAGTCGGCGCCAATCGAGATGTGCGAGCCATCGGGGAGCGTCAGCTCGCGATGCTCACCAGTCGTGGTCGCGATCTGTTGGCTATCCGACGCAGGATAGAGCAGCAGGCCCAGGCCGATTGCGATCGCTGCGAGTGCCGCTGCGGCTGACAAAGCCAAACGACGCCAATGTGTCCGGTGGCGGGGCGCATCTGGCGCACCGAGTTCCGCTGCCGTGGGCCAAGGCAACGCAGCTCGATCGCTCTCCAGCAGACGGTCGGAAAATCTCCAGGTTCGATGCAGTTCATCGAACGCGCGGGCATGACGCTCGCTGCGCGCCAACCATTGTTGCCACAACACGATGCGTTCGACGGAAATGTTCGGCGATTGCAGCTCGAGCAGCCACTCGCCGGCTTGAGTCAAGACAGCCTCATCGTCATCGACACTCATCGGCTCACCTCCCTGAGGACGCCCGCTTGTACCAATCCCAGCCGACAATGCAGCAGCGCGCGTAGCACGTAATCTCTAACCTGACGCTCGGACAGAAACATTCGCTCACCAATCTCACGCGTGCTCAGGCCGTCGATCTTGTGCAGCAGGAAGGCCTGTCGGCACTTCGGCGGTAGTTGCTCGAGCAACCTCACCATGAGTGCGATCTCTTCGACGCCTTCGGCACAGGCATCGGGAGTACGCAGTTCGGGCGGCTCATCGAACGCAGAGGCATCGCTGCTCGGGCCGCGCCGGTTGCGATATCGAATTCGATCGATGGCGATATTCGTGGCGGTCCGGAACAGGAAGGCGCGCAGGAAGCTGACGGCTCCGGGCGTATCGAGACTGAGCATGCGTACGTAGGCTTCTTGAGCGACCTCGCGGGCTTCCTGCGGCGACTGCAGCCGCGTGGTCAGAAAGCGCACCAGCGCATCGTTGTGCTCCTGAAACAGCTGCGCGATCAGTTCGGCGCGCTTTTGCTCGCCGTCTGACAACTCTGAGCTGGGATTTTCGTCCGCCACGATGACTTAGACGTTCACGGCCGCTGATTCGGCGGTCTCTCGACGCACTTTATTTCAGACCGCCGAATATCGCACCCGGAACGTCTTGGCTCCCGTATGTTCAATGAGCCGCCGAAGTGCGGCCAAGGGGAGGATATGACCATTGTGCGAAGTGCCGGACGACATCTGGGTGCGATTTCCGCGGTCGTGGCTGCTTGTGCGTCGGTGTTGCCGTCGACGGTGAGCGCGGCGGCCAGCACCGAGATCAATTTCAACCAGCGCGTGACGTTCGATATTCCCGCGCAGCCGCTACAAAGCGCGTTGATGCAGTTCGCGGCCCAGGCGAACGTCGAGCTGTCTGCATCCACGGATCTGGTGGAAGGCAAGCGGGCGGCAGCCGTCAAGGGTGTCCATTCCATGGAGGATGCGTTGCGTACCTTGCTAGCTGGAACGGGGCTGCGCTTCATGGCGACCCGGGACGGCTCGGTGGCGATCGTGCCCGAGGTGCCCACGACCGCCGACATCGCTGGCAGCATCGAGACCGTCAATGTCTTCGGCACGCTGGACAATGAGTTGAGCGTGGGTTCGAAGTCGGGTCAATCCCTTCGGGAGACCCCGAAGTCGGTGACCATCGTGACTCGCGAACGCATCGAGGCGCAGAACCTCACATCGATGGCAGAGGCGCTCGAACAGACGACGGGCGTCACTGTCGTCAGTCACAGTCCCACCGCTGTAGACAGCTTCTTCTATTCGCGTGGTTTCCGTGTGCAGACGTTGCAGTTGGACGGCGGCGCGCCGGCATACACCGGTGGGTTGGGTTCGTTTCTTGCGCCGGATACGGCGGCCTATGAGCGGGTCGAGATGCTTCGCGGCGTCGACGGTATGTTCACTGGCGCCAGTCAGCCCGGCGGCGTCGTGAATCTGGTTCGCAAACGCGCTAAGGCCACGCCTGCGGTCAGTGCGAGTCTGTCGGCCGGCAGTTGGGAAGCGTATCGCGGCGAATTGGATCTGACCGGACCGCTGACCGACGACGGCCGGCTGCGAGGGCGCATCGTCGGCGCGTACTCGGACAAGGGTTACTTCTACGATCGCGGCCATTCCGAGAAGACGCTGTTCTTCGGTACTGCGGAGTACGACATCACGCCATCGACGCTGTTGATCGCGGGCGCGAGCTACGAACGCCGCAAAGAGGATGCGTTCTTCACGCAAGGCCATCCGCGTTACTTCGACGGCACCGATCTGAAGCTGTCGCGCAGCACCGCCTTCAATCCTGATTGGGCGCATCGATACTCGAAAAACAAGGAAGTGTTTGCTCGGCTCGAGCAGAAGTACGGTAGCGACGGCGTGCTACGGCTGAACCTCACTCGACTCGATCAGGAGGGCGAGAGTCGTACGTTTCTGGCACTCGGCTATCTGAGCCCGATCACCTTGACGGGCGTCAATGCCAGCTCCGGAGCCAGCGACTACCAGTCGGTGCAGGACCTGATGGACCTGTCCGCGAGCGGTACGTTCTCGCTGTTCGGTGGTTCGCATCGCTACACCGTCGGCACCGACTTCGCCAAGGTCGATGCGGCTGGACAGAAAGACTATCGGCTCTATCCGTACTTGGTACTGGCCGATCCGTCACCGGACAATGTGCCGGTCGACGTATTCAACTTCGATCCTGCATCGTATCCGGAGCCCGACGCCACATTGGTCGCTTACTACCCCGAGAACGGTCAGCGGCAGAACGGCGTGTACGGCGCACTCGAGCTGGAACTAGCCGCACCGCTGCGTTTGAGTCTCGGTGGCCGTTACGGCAAGTATCGCTATCTGCAGATCTATCAACCGGTCGCCGCCGATGGCACCTATGGCGCGAAATCGCGCACCCGCTACAACGACAGCAAATTCATTCCGAGCGTCGCGTTGCGGTGGGATTTCGCCGCGAATTGGTCGGCCTATGCAAGTTATGCCGAAACCTTCGAGGTGCAAGCCAGCCGGTTGCAGGGACCGTTGCCCGGAACACCGCTCGATCCAATCACCGGCGCGGGTTCGGAACTCGGCGTGAAGGGGGAGGTTCTGGATTTCTTGAACACTTCGTTCGCGATCTTCAGTGTCTCGCGCAACGGCCAGGCGGTGCTCGATCCGTTCTATACCGCTGCGTCTGGCGCCGACGGCAGTCGTTGCTGCTACTTGAGGCAAGCGGACGTCAAAGTCGAAGGTATCGACGTGGAGGCGAGCGGCACAGTGCTGCCGGGCTGGCAGATGTTCGCGGGCTACACCTACGCTACGGCGGACTACAAGATGCTGAGCTTCGCGTTGCCCAATGGCCAGATGGTTCCAAGCGGCGTGGCTTATGCGCTGACGCGAGCACCGCAGCACTTGTTCAAGCTGTGGACCACGTGGCAATTGCCTGGTGAGTACTCGCGCTGGACGTTCAACGCCGGCGTGCGGGCCTACTCCGAAACCTCGGCGACCACGGCGGCGCGCGAAGCGCCGGGCAGTACGGTTCCTGTCGCCTTTCGGGCGGTCCAGGATCCCTACGCACTTTGGAATGCGTCGGTCCAGTACCGAATCAATGACACTTGGAGCGCGGGACTGTATGGCGACAACCTTGCCGATACCAAGTACTACCAGGTGCTGGGCGGCCCCACCGAGAACACGTACGGCTCGCCTAGAAGCTTTGTTCTAACGGTGCGAGGCCACTGGTAGCTCACGAGGCCATGAGTTGGGCCCGGCAACGTCGGGCCCCATTCACCCACTGACATGTCTCGCGCGCCGCGCGTGACGATCTTTGTTTTGAGAGGCTGAGTATGTCATCTGAAAAAATGGCACGGTGTGGTCGTGCCTGGCTATTTCCTCTGCTGCTAGCGTTCGCCTTACTGCCTGGGATTTCGATCGCAGATACCGCGATTGAAAGTCCGCGCTTGAACGCATTGCGTGCCGCGATCCAGGCGAGTGCGGCAGGCGAGTCCGAGGCGGCGCTGGCTGCGTTCTGGAAGGAAATCGATGCGGCTGGCACGCCGTTGATCGAACCGGTGGCCGAGGACGGCGCGTCGATGTGGGTCACTTTCCTGTGGCGCGATATGGATAAACGCGACGCGCTCAACGTCGGCGTCAGCAATCTGTTCATCGAGAGCGGTGAGAAAACCTCGCCGCTCAGCCGGCTCGACTCCACCGATGTCTGGTTTCGAACTTACAAGATGAATGCCGCGGCACGCTTCACTTACCGGCTGACGCAACCGGAAGGAAAAGCAGCAGACCCGACGGCAGCGTATCGCGAGCCGCTCGGCGGCATCGTGTACGAGTTCTTTGCCGATCCTCGGGCTCGAGTGAACATGCCGGACAAGGTGTCGTATGCAGAAGGTCCGCGTGCCATTGCAGAGCCTTGGTTGGCAGTCAGGGACGACGTGACTCCCGGCCGGATCGACATACTCAAAGCCGATAGCAAGTTTCTCGGTAACAGTCGCGACGTCGCCGTCTATACGCCGGCGGGTTACTGGCGCTCGGGCGCTGCTTATCCTTACGCAGTGATCTTCGACAAGGAGGATACGGAGAAGTACGTGCCGACGCTGTTCGACAACATGATCGCCGACGGAGTCATTCCGCCGATGGTCCTGGTTCTGGTCAGCTATCTCGATATCGCCCATCGCTCCGCCGAGCTGCCCTACAACCCGAACTTCGGCAACTTCATCGCCAAGGAGCTGGTGCCGCTGGTGCGCAGTCGCTATCACATCAGCCGCGATCCGAAGAAGGCCGTCATCTCGGGTTGCAGCTTCGGCGGTATCGGCTCGACGTCCGTGGCTTATGCGCATTCGGATGTGTTTGGCAACGTGTTGTCGCAGTCCGGTTCGTACTGGTGGCGGCCGACGCCCGATGGCAGCGGTCGCAGCGAGCGCGAGGAATACGTGAAGAACCTGGGGTGGATGCCGCGAAAGTTCGTCACTGCAAAGAAACTGCCGTTGCGTTTCTATCTCGATCTGGGCACCGAAGAAGGTTCGGGACTGACGCAGGC
This sequence comes from Steroidobacter sp., assembly GCF_016790065.1. GTDB lineage: Bacteria > Pseudomonadota > Gammaproteobacteria > Steroidobacterales > Steroidobacteraceae > Steroidobacter. The sequence goes on along the minus strand of NZ_JAEUPY010000834.1, from coordinate 1,723 downwards.
CAATCGTCAGTTTCGCGACATCCTGCAAGCTCGCGGCTACTCGGTCACCTATCGCGAACATGTCGGCACTCATTGCAGCGTCGGTGCGAGAAGCATGCTGCCGATCGGGCTGATTACGTTGCTGGGAACCGAGCAAGGGCGTCGTGCCATCGAGACGACACCGTGATTGCAGGGTCGATGCGCGCTCGTCTATTCGTGGCGCTGGTGGTTGCGATGGGTTCGGCGACGGCGAGTCAAGCCGAGGTATTTGCATCCACGTATCGGGCGGCACCGAGCGAACCGACATTGATTCGCGGCGCGACTGTGCTGACCGGAACGGGAGCGAGGCTGGATGGAGCCGATGTGCTGATGGTCGATGGACGGATCGGCGCCGTGGGCCAAAATCTCCCGGTGCCGGCGCAAGCAGTCGTCATCGACGCCGCGGGCAAGTGGGTCACGCCTGGATTGATCGACGTGCATTCTCACCTGGGTCTCGCTGCTAGCCCCGGCGTCGCCGCTCACGACGATGTGAACGAACGGACTGCGCCAGTCACCGCCAATGTCTGGGCCGAACATGCGATCTGGCCGCAGGATCCGGGCTTCGAGACCGCTTTGCAGGGCGGGGTCACGACGCTGCAGATCCTTCCGGGGTCGGGAAATCTGATCGGCGGGCGCACCGTGACGATCAAGAACGTGACGGCAGTGACGTATCAGCAAATGAAATTTCCCGGCGCCTTGCCGGGATTGAAGATGGCCTGCGGCGAGAACCCCAAGCGCAACTATGGGGCTCGCCAGCAATCGCCGATGACGCGCATGGGCAATGCGGCCGGTTATCGGCAGGCATTCGCCGACGCGCAGGATTATCGGCGTCAGCAGCTCAAATACCAGGCCGAGCGCGTCGACTACGAGAGCAAGCGTGGCAAGGACGCAGCCGCGCGTCCACCGGCTGAACCCAAGCGAGACCTGCGCTTGGAAACATTGTCGGCAGTGCTCGATGGCCAAATCCTGGTGCACATTCATTGCTATCGCGCCGATGAGATGGCGTTGATGCTGGATCTGGCTGAAGAGTTCGGTTTCCAGATCACTGCGTTTCATCACGCAGTGGAGGCCTACAAGATTGCCGACCTGCTGGCGCGTAATCGGGTCTGCGCGGCGATGTGGGCGGACTGGTGGGGCTTCAAAATGGAAGCCTTCGATGCGATCCAGGAAAACATTGCTTTCGTAGAGCGGGCCCACGATGGCTGCGCGATCGTTCACTCCGATTCAGAACGAGAGATCCAGCGTTTGAATCAGTCGGCCGCCAAGGCGATGGCTCGCGGTCAGCGCATGGGTGTGGCGATACCGCCGGAGCGTGCGATTCGCTGGCTCACGGCGAACGCGGCGAGGGTGCTGGGAATCGAGGAGCGTACCGGCACGCTGGAGGCCGGCAAGATGGCGGACGTCGTTGTCTGGAACGGCAATCCTTTCAGTGTCTACGCACTCGCCGAGCAGGTCTTCATCGACGGCGCGATTGTTTACGATCGTTCGCGGCCCGCGCAGCAGCCCCGATCCGATTTTCAGCTCGGCCTCATGGAGAATTCTTTATGAGTTCACGCTGTGCAGGGTTCATCGCACCGCTGCTTGCCGGTCTGTCGCTCGCAGTTGGCGCACAGGATGTTCTGATTCGCAACGCGACGGTGCACACGCTCGAGCAGCGTGAGCCACTGTTGCAAACAGATGTTCTGGTGCGCTCGGGTCGAATCGC
>NZ_JAEUPY010000833.1 GCF_016790065.1 Steroidobacter sp. | reverse complement strand
AGCGGGCACTAGTGATGCCGCCGAGTACTGCCTTGGCCTGTGCCGAGAGAAAGTTGTCAAGTCGATCAGCATCCCACAGACACCGCCCATCGAACCTTGCACGAACTAGATGCGGCGGTACCCCGCCGCTGGCAATGAGATTCGCACTGCGTGCGAGTCAACACCGTTCCCTTTTCACAAGCCCACGGTGACCGGTCGCAAACGCCGCATCGAACCGCCGCACCTTTCTGTTACTGATCTACGCTGCCAGCGTGATCTTTTTTAGACGAAATCCCCGCCCTAATGCACGACCTGACTTCGTCCGGGCCGATCCCCAACAACGACCGATACACGGAATCGTCGGTCGCCCCTTCAGTGTTGAACAACAGCACGACGGACTCTCGGTCGAGCCCCAGCGCCTGCCTGTCCACTCTATTGGCGACGACACTGAGCAGTCCCGCTAGCCCAGCACCACCGCTTTCTCCCGCCACGATCGGCGTATCGCCCTGGACTGGTCGCGCAAACTGTCGCATGGCGCGAATACCGTCGCTCTCGCTGACAGTGAGGAAGGCATCCGCTAACTTCGCTATGACCGACCACGCCACGAGTGAAGGTTCGTAACACTCCAACATCGACATCACCGTAGGCTCAGCAGGCGCAATGGCCACGCGATGTCCGGCAAGACTGCTGGCATGCAGGCAGGCAGCTCGCTCGGGCTCAACAATCACGAATCGTGGTCGGCGCTCCAACGTAAGTGCCAGATGCCCAAGCACCGCCGCCGCGAGACCACCTACTCCCGCCTGCACAAACACATGCGTCGGAGGATCCCGCAGCTCATTGCAGACTTCACGCACCATGGCCGTGTAACCTTGAGCCACCCATCGCGGCACGGTGGTGTAACCTGGCCACGACGTGTCCGAAATGGCAGCCCAGCCGTTAGCCGAGCATGCACGCGCCGCCTCAGCGACCGAATCATCATATGTGCCAACGACCCGACGCACCTCTGCGCCCAATGCCTTGATTGCGTCGACTCGTTCGGCCGACACTCCCTGATGGACGAAGATCACAGCGCGGGCGCCCAGCATGCGCGCACCGGCCGCAACCGACTTGCCGTGATTGCCATCAGTCGCGCAAGCGAAAGTGAGTGACGCTGCGATCGAACGAACCGGCGCATCGAGAAGATTTTTGGGCTCAATCTGCCGTTTCAGTGCGCGCGATGCCTCGACGATGACAGTGCGAATCACCGCATAGGCGCCACCGAGCGCTTTAAAACTTCCGAGACCGAGGCGTGTCGACTCGTCTTTGACCAGAATGCCGCGCAGGCCCAACTCGGCTGCAAGCCTCGGCAAGGAATGCAGTGGCGTGGTGCGATACGCCGGGCAATGCCGCAGTAGCTGTTCGACCTGCCTAGCCGCTTCCAAATCGACATGCACCGCATCCTCGGCATCGAGCGCTAAACCATACTGCGGCAATTGATTGATACTAAGCACGCCAACCTCGTGATCGGAATCTGTAAACGGATAAAGTGGCTTGATGAACGCGCTCTGGATGCCCATCCAGCTCATCCCATAGAGGGTTTCGTCAGTTAGCGTGAACGCTCGGCGGATACAGGTCCGCCATGAGTCGATCTAATAGCCGCACACCGAAACCACTTGCTCCCTCTGGAACGAGCGACAGGCGAGAGTCTTTTCTCCAGGCAACTCCGGAGATGTCGAGATGGACCCAAGACGTGTCACCTACGAATCTCTGCAGAAAGAGCGCGGCATGGATGGCATCCATGGGCTCGCCCGCCCAGTTCTTTAAATCCGCAACCCCACTTCTCAGCCCAGGCACGTAGTACTCGGAGAGAGGCATGCGCCACACTGATTCCGTTGCCGCTGCCGAAGCGGAGAGCACGCGCTCCGCAAGTGCATCGTCATTACTGAACATTCCGGCGTAGCCATCGCCTAATGCCACAACCACGGCGTCGGTTAGGGTTGCTATGTCGATGACGATCTTCGGGGCGAAATTTCGCAGGCAAAAGCTCAAGGCATCCGCAAGCACAAGGCGCCCTTCGCAATCAGGGTCCACGACCTCGATGGTCTGACCGGACAGGGATGTCACCACATCACCCGGCCGCTGCGCCTTGCCGTCCGGCATGTTTTCGACCAGGCCCAAGATGCCAATGACGTTAGCCCGCGCCTTGCGCCCGGCAAGGGCTCGAAAGGCTCCAGCAACGGCCGCTGCGCCGGCCATGTCTTCTTTCATCCAGCGCATGTCCTTCAACGGCTTCAGATTCAACCCGCCAGTATCGAAACAAACGCCTTTGCCGACCAGAGCCACGGGCTGATCGTCGCGTCGTTCGGCGCCAAACCACTTCAACACGACGAGCTGACTCTCACGTGCACTGCCCTGTCCTACGCCAAGCAATGCGTTCATCGAGAGTTCTCGCATCTGCTGCTCACCCAGTATCTCTACCTCAACACCGACATCTTCTAGTGCTCGCATCCGCTGCGCGAAGGCTTCTGGGAACAAAACGTTAGGCGGCTCCGAAACCAGATCCCGCGCCATGAGAATCCCATCACCGAGCGAGGTAAGCGGATCGTAAGCACGAGCCGCGGCAGTGGGATCATTGACAGCTATCCGGATCGTGTGAACCGGCGTTGAGCCGGCTTGATGAACCGTTCGATACTTCTCGAACCGGTAAGCGGCGAGCCGCGCGGCGAAAGCAGAATGCGCGGCGAGATCAGGCTGAGTTGGGGCCAGCACCAGCACGAGTGCTCGCGCGCCCGCAATTTCCGCAGCCCTGAGTGCGCAAGCAGTCGCCTGCTCGATAGTCGATGTTTGAAGGCGGCTCTCGCAACCACACCCGACGAGAATCAAGGTGGCCGCATCGATTCCGGCAATTCCCGGCAACTCTAGCACCTCTCCGACCTCACCACGAAACCTGCCGCTGGCAAGCACTCTCGCCACCGCACCTCCAGAACGGAGATCCAATGCCTGCAACTCGTTCGACAGCGCGGCTGAAGCAAACACTCCACACGCGATCGCGACACCTGCGAGATCCATCTCATCAATCGACTGGAAGGTTACATTCATAGACATGCCGAGCATCACGCAGCAACATCGCGAGAGAACGCGACACAGGCGTGCGCGGGCAACTCAACCACGACTTCCCCCTTCTCGAAGTGCTCCGCAACCTCAGCTCGAACAATCCCGCCCGAAGTCTCGATGAGATAGAGGTAACGTGCACCAAGAAAGTCCCGTTGCAGAATCTGTCCCGGCATGAAATTACAACGATCGACCGCATTAGCTGCGATCTCACGGTGCAAGACGATGTTCTCCGGTCGTACGGCAATAGCCGCAGCCGCGCCATCCGCCGCGCGCAGTATCTTTTCAACTGCAATCACATGTTCCCCGAACCGAACCTTCGCACGCGCCGCGCCATTTTGAACCACTCCGTTCAACAGATTGCTATGACCCACGAAGTCAGCGATGAATGCGGACTGCGGATGCTCGTAGAGCTCTACAGGGCTGGCGAGCTGTTCAATACGTCCGTTCTGCATGACCGCAATCCGATCGCTCAGGACTAGCGCCTCAGTTTGATCGTGCGTCACGTAGAGCGTCGTGATACGTAGCTTTTGCTGCAACTCCTTGAGCCAGCCGCGGGCGCGCAACCGCAGCTTCGCATCGAGATTCGACAGTGGCTCATCGAGCAGCATCAGTCGTGGCCCATAGACCATGGCACGCGCCAAAGCGACTCGCTGCTGCTGCCCACCGGAGAGCTCGTGCGGATAGCGGTCGATATAGGGCTCCATTTCCACCAGACTCAGCGCCCAGCGAATTTTATCTTGCGCCTGCGCCATGCTGATACCGCGCATCCGCAGCGGAAACGCGACGTTGTCGCGCACCTTCATATGAGGCCATAACGCATACGACTGGAACACCATCCCGACCTGGCGCCGCTCTGGCGGAAGATTGCAGTCGCGCGCAGCGTCGAATATCGGTTCGCCATCGATCAGGATCCGCCCGGACGTGGGTGCGTCGAGCCCGGCAATCGCCGATAGCATCGTGGTCTTACCACAACCACTCGGCCCGAGCAGCGTGAGGAATTCGCCATCGGCGATCTCGAACGAGACGTCGTTGACTACGGTTTGAGCGCCGAATCGGCGCGAGAGACGTTCGACAGTAAGCTTACTCATACATCCGCACACCCATCAGTCGTCGTGCGGCAAGAACGATCGCCGCGGTCGCTGTCACCTGCACGACAGCTAAAGCGGCCACAGGGCCGAAATCGCCGTTGGTCCATAACTGCAGCATGACCGTCCCCATGATCTCGCTGCCCGGACCGAACAGGAATACCGCCGCGGCGTACTCCTTGAGCATCGAGACGAAGACCAGCATGTAAGAAGCAAGCATCGCCGGCCGTGCAATCGGTGCGATCACGCGCACGCTCGCAGTGAACCAATCGGCCCCACAGGTACGCGCGCTCTGATCGAGCTCCCGGCTGATCTGCGTCATAGCCGGCGCGATGGCTCCGAAAGCGGTCGGCAGATCCCGCATGGAAAATGCGAGCACCAACGCGAACAGAGTTCCATGGATCAACGTGAATCCGGGCACGGTGAGACCGATCCACAGAAAGCCGATGCCCACGACGATGCCCGGCACCGCGCGTGGATACAGAGAAATAGTCTCGAGCGTTTTTCCCCATTTGAACTCCGACCGCTTGACGATGAGCACCAGCATCGTGACCAGCGCTGTGACCAGCGCCGCACCGAACAGCGCCACGATGAAACTGTTGACGATGGCACGCGTATAAGCTGGCTGCTGTATGAGCGCGCGAAAATGATCCAACGTCAGCAAGTCCCAAGGAGGCACGAGTGGCGTCAGGAATTTCACGAACGCTCGAAAGATGAGCCCGGCGATCGGCAACACGATCACGATCGTGACGTAGCTTGCCACCAGCGCGAACGCGCCCCAGCGCCAGCGCCCCAGATCAATGGTGTGGGGACGCGTTGCCTTGCCCTTCACTGTCGTGAAGCGGCGCGCGTTGCCGACGAGCCTGGAATGGAAGCTCACAAGTAGGGTCATCAGCACCAGCAACAGCACCGATGCAGAAGCCAGCAGCCCGTAGTCCGGCTCGGTCTTTCCGATGCCCTCGCTGAACAGGAAGGTAGTAAAGACCTCTATGCGCGCAGAGCGCCCGAAGATCAGTGGTATCGACAGCAACTCGATGCTGCCGACGAAGCACAACAACAACGCATAGAGAATCGCGGGACGCATGAGCGGCAGGGTCACCGAACGCATCGCGCGCAGCGGCGATGCACCTGCGGAGCGCGCCGCATCTTCTAGAGAGGCGTCCATCATATGCAGCGTCGATGAGCAGTAAAGGAACACGACGGGGACCAGCGTGAATCCCGCCAGGACTCCCATCGCCGGCAGTGAATACAGATTCCAGGGCGTAGTGCCCGTCAGATTCGTAATCGCCAATGTCACATATCCGGAAGGCCCATATAGCATGTACCAGCCGAATGCCATGACCAGCGATGAAATGTATAGCGGCGCCTGCAGCAGCTCGCTGAATAGACGGCGCAGCGCTATGTTCGTGCGAACCAGAATGAGGGCAAGCGCCGCGCCTATGATCGTTGCAGTCGCAGTGCCGATGACGGCAAGCGCCAGCGAATTGCCCAGAGCTTCCCAAAGTCGCTCGTTCGTCAGCAGCCGAACGTAGTTCTGATAGGTAAGCGACCAATGGGGTTCGTAGAGGGCGGTACTGCGCACCGACTGGAGTAACGCCACCGCGATGGGGGCAAACACTAAGCAGACGGTGAATGCAGCGATAGACCACTGCATCCACCGGTCCCGCGCCCAACGCGCGCCAGTCATAGTTGTCGTCAACGCCACTGACACGCGTGCAACTCCTTACCGTGCTTTGATGCCGTAGGCGGCGCGCCACTGCTTCAGGAACTCATCCTGTTCCGACAGCATGGCCCGATCGTAGCCCACCATGATCATGTTGGCTTCACCGATGGACTCACGAATCGAGTCATAGGTGAGGAACGGCACCTCGCTCTTGAGTACATCGGAGCGATACGGCGTCAGCCCGCCTTTCGCCACCGCAAGCTGGCCATCGCGTGACAGCACGAAATCCAGCAGCAGTTGCGCGGAGGATTTACTGGCTGCGGCTTTGGTCAGCGCGATCCCGCGCACCATGATAGGCGTGCCGTCTTCCAGCAGCGACCAGTCGATGACCTTCTCACGTCCCTCTTCTTTCAAGCGTCGGAGGAACGTCACGCCGGAACAAAAGTACCCACCGATGTTCTCGCCAGTCGTGATCTTCTCGACCATGATGGCGCCGCCGTCTTCTGGCCGCGTCAGCGGACCAAGCGTACGCAGCGTCTCCCAAGCCTTGGGCCCGCGCTTGTGAAAGTAGGTCCAGTGCAGCGTGTATGCGAACGGATGCGCGGTCGCATCGTAGGTCGTGAGCTTCTTCGCATACAGATCGGGATTGGCGCGCGCCAGCGCGGCAAGCTTGTCGAGCGAATGTGGTCGTTGATCTTCCTTGAGCAACAGCTTGTTATAGACCACGACCATCGGATCCGTCGAGATCGTATACACGCCCGGCGCCGGCTTGCTCCACGCCGGCAGCGATGCCGAATCGGCGGCAACGTATGGCTCTACCTGCCCACGATCCATGAAGCGCATCCAGCTATCAGGTGCGGCGACAGCGATGATGTCTGCGGTACGACGTTTGACCGACGATTCCGAGTAGTAACGTTCGAAGGCCTCCCCCGGCCCCAAGTCCAGCGTCTCGACTTTGATCCACGGATAACGAACCTTGAACGCATCGAGCACCGGGCCCCAGTTGTAGGTCGCGATGTTTGAATAAATAAGGATGCTGTCCTCCTTTTTCGAGCGCTCGATCGCGCCAGGATCGGCGGCCAGCGCGACCACCGGTAAGAGCGCGAGTAAACATCCACGGTAGACGCGTCGTAGCGTTGTATGCAAAGCAGATCTCATGAAAAACTCTCCGATAAATCTCAGAAATTGACTTCGTACTTGATCATGCCGGTGGCGCCAGTTCCCTTGTTATAAGCCTCGTTGCGGTTGTAGCCCTCTGAGTAGGTGGTGAAGTAGTCATTGTTGAATAGATTGTTGATACCGAAACTCAAGCGACCGTTCGACAGCTGATAGGTCGAGAGCAAGTCGAACAGGTAGTTGGACGTGACTTCACCCTCGTGAAAACGCTGCTGGCCGACGCTCGCGGGGAATTCATTGCGCCCGTCCCACCACACGCCCTGCACGCGCACCAGCCATCGATCGCTTATTTCGTGCTCAACGTAGCCAGTGACCTTGGCGGGAGGAATGCGCCTGTTCTGCAATGGCGTCTCATAGCTGCCGTTGTTGTCTCGATCAACCTCGCCTTCCATCCAGGCGGCCGAGCCGCCGAGCTTCCAATGCTCAGTGACGCTCCAGTCAGCCGACAACTCCACGCCCTTCACCAGATCGGGCGCGGCAACGGTAATTGCATCGGTCGGGCTGGCCGGATTCAACACGTAGCTCACGCCGTTGCTCGAGTCGACGTAAAAGAACGCCAGCTCACCGGTGACATCGCCACCTTTGAAGCGCAGCCCGGTCTCGTAGCTGTCCACCAAGTTCGGCTTCGGCTTCAACGTGCTGTTGCGCAGATCGATGTCGACCGGTGTTTCACGCCAGAGCGACGCAAACTGTTGAACCTCGAATCCTTGCGAGTAGCCGAGGAATACGTCCCACCGATCGGTGAGACTGAATACCGTCCCCAAATTCATCGGGGTGGCATCGTATTTGAGCGTCGAGCCAATGACGTTGCGCAAGGTGAACTGCGACTGGAAATTGCCGATCTCCAGATCCGCGCGCTCATGTCGCACGCCGGCGGTCACCGACCAGCGGGGCGTGACGCGAGTAAATGCCTGCACAAAGCCTGCGTAGCTGGTCAGCAGCTGCGGCAAGGCAAATGCGCGCCCGTCCGTCAGCGGCACTTTCGTGTCGTCGCGCAAGAAGTCTAGGCCATACAAAAGCTCTCCACCATCGAAGAGCGCGAAATCGCGCTTCAGATCGAGCCTCACGCCGAACTTCTTGGTGACATTCATCGACTGCCCGTTCGGTTGCGAGGTCAGCGGGAACCGATTGCGCGTGAACTCAAACACGCTCTCCGTATCGACGTAATAAAACTGCGCTTTGAATTCGTTGCCCAGCACCTCGGGATTTAGATACGCCACGTTGGCAATCAAGCTTTCGTTGCGACGAGGTTCCTCACCCGGCTGCAAGCCGCCCCGCACACTGGTGGTCGGCACACCATTGAGAATGCTGCCGGCCACGCGCTGGTACTGTGCCTCCTGCTTGTGTCGATACAAGCTCAGACTGGCTTCTAGCCGACCATCACCGACAAACGTGCCGACCTTGCCGAAGAAACTGCGGAACGTGGAGTCCGACACACCATCCGGCTGCGGCGGGATCCGATCACCGTTGGCATCGAAGTAAGAATTGGATTTGGAGAAATAGCCCTGCGCCAGGTAATCAACTCTCTCGTTGCCACCCGACGCACCCAGACGCAGCGAGGGCTGCGCACTGTCAGATGCGTGCGTCAACGAGAAGCTGACGCCGCCCTCAGCGGTGAATCCAGCCTTGCTCGAACTGCCGCGCTTGGTGATGTAGTTGATGAAGCCCGCGCCGGCGCTGTTTCCGTATAGCGCCGATGAACCACGCACGACTTCAATACGCTCGATCGTCCATGGATC
>NZ_JAEUPY010000794.1 GCF_016790065.1 Steroidobacter sp. | reverse complement strand
AGGACTGTGGTCGATGAATGGAACCCCCGACCAACCGCAACGAGTGGGCACCATCATCGGCGATCTCGCCGCATCGTTGTACGCGGCTCTCGGCACTGTCGCAGCGTTGCGTGAAGCGGAGATGAAAGGAGTGGGGCAGCTCGTGGATATCTCACAGCAAGACGCTGTGTTCACGCTGACTGAAAACGCTGTCGTCAACTTCACGGCGCAACAAAAAGTCGCCAAGCCGCTGGGCAACGATCATCCGTTCGTGCGGCCTTATGGTCGTTACGATTGCAAGGACGGTCATGTGTTCTTCGGCGCGTACACCGACAAGTTCTGGCAAGAGGCCTGCACCGCATTCGGCACGCCGGAGTTGGCGAAGGATCCCGAGATCGACACCATGAAGAAGCGCTTCGATTTAGACGTCTACGCCCGCCGGGTCGAGCCCATCATTCGCGGCTGGTTTGCCGACAAGACCAAGCAGGAACTGGAAGCCATCGCCTCTGATCGCTTCCCGCTCAGCCCGATCAAGACCATTGCGGAAGTCGTCGAAGATCCGCACATGCTGGCGCGAGACATGCTGGTGCAGGTGGGTTACGGCGACACCAAAGTCAAAGTGTTCGGCTCGGCCGTGCATTTGTCTGGAGCCACGGCCGGCGCGGAGCCGAAGGTGCCTTTGATCGGTGAGCACAACGAAGCCGTCTTTCTGGACTGGCTGGGCCTCGACCGCGGTGCCTTCGAGTCCTTGCGACAGAGCAAGGTGATCTGAGCATGTCCATCGCGTACGACCTGCAGGATGGCATCGCCCGCATCACTTTCAACCGGCCGGCCAAGCTCAATGCGTTGACCTTGGCCATGTACGACGAGTTGGGCGCTGCCTTCAAGACGGCGGCGGAAGATGATCGCGTTCGGGTTGTGATCCTGACCGGTGCGGGCGAGCGTGCGTTCTGTGTCGGTGCCGATCTCACCGAATCGATTCCGGCCTTGGCGCGCAATGACATCGATATTTCCGCTTGGGATCCGGCGCACCTCAAAGGCTTGAACCTGGACAAGCCTATCATTGCCGCGATCAACGGACTGTGCATGGGCGGCGGTTTCGAGATCATGCTGGCGACCGATTTGCGTATCGCGTCCAGCACCGCGGTGTTCAGTCTTCCCGAAGTGTCGATCGGCATCGTGCCTGCGGGCGGCACGCTGGTGCGGCTGGTTCGGCAGATTGGCTACGCTGCAGCCCTGGAGATCATGATGACGGGGGACCGCTTCAGCAGCGAACACCTGTTACGCGTTGGCGTCCTGAATCGAGTCGTCGCGCCCGAGGACTTGTCGGCGACTGCTACTCGGCTGGCTGAGCGGCTTGCTCGCTTGAGCCCGACGGCGCTCAAGGTCATCAAACAATCCGTCCGCGAACTGACCGATTTGCCTTTGCAGGACGCGTTCAGGCGGGAAGCCGTGCTCGGGCAGGTGGCGTTTACCAGCGCCGATGCCAAACGTGGCCTCGCTGCGTTCCTCGAAGGCAAGAAGGTCGAGCGTTTCTGAGGCTCACGGCTCAGAGCCGCACGAACAGCCATTCCTTGGAATAAGGCGTGAAGCTCATTCGATAGCCTGACTTCACGCCGGTGACGATGTTGTCGCTCCAGTTGTAGCCCACGCCACCCTCCGGATCGTATAGCCCGGGCTCTTCGGAGAAGATCGAGTTCGTCTTCAATACGGTTCGGTCGCCGAGCGCGATGTACGGCGCGGAATGGCCTTCGCTGGATTGCCCGTGACCGGGGCGGTGATAAATATACTTTTGCATGCCCTGGTCCACCTGATACTTGTGGATGGCATATGCAATGTCGCCACAAACCGCGCCGGCTTTTTGCATCTGTAGCTGAATGTCACAGCAGTGCTTGGTGACTTCCCACATCTTGCTGCCGTGGGGCGTGAACTTCCCGGCGTCGCCGGCGAGCTGATACATCCGATAGTTCTCGCCGCCGCAGGCGCCGACGAAAACATAACAAACCACTTGGATCGGATGACCGCGCATCACCTTGGAGTAATAGGGCTGATTGGGATGCGGATAAGCATTGACGGGTCCCGAGCGAACGTCGATTTCGCCGATGGTCCCGACGCCGTGATTGGGCAGGCCGCCGGCGAGGTTCAGATCGGAATAGAGTTGGTCCTGTAGCCACAGCTGCGTGGCGGTCTTGATTTCTAGATCGGTCACGTCGGTGCCATAGGTCAGCAGATAGTCGCGCGCGAACACTTGTGCCCGGTCGCTGTAAACGTAAGCACGGCTCCATAGCGCCAACTCTTCGGGTGTTTTCACGCTGCGCATGTCGCCGATCAGATCTTGGATGTCGACCACTTCGATGTTCGGCAGAATCTTGCGAACGGCGTTGAGCTCGGACGGATACAGTTCGCCATCGATGCCGATCTTGCCGCCTTGCACGCCTTTTTCCTTGAGCCCTTCCAGCATGAACTCGAATAAATCCACCGCGGGGCCGGTGACTACCTTACCTTCGTTGGGAAAGCCGCCGGCGGCATGAGGAAAGTCGAAGTACAAACGGCCGCCGCCAAACCAGCCATCGCGCACCAGACCGCTGTCGACCATGGGATAGAAATACCAAGGCGCGCCGTCGTCCTTGTTCATGAAGACCGCTTGTGGGCGCTCGGTCGGGCTGAATGTGTAGCCGGTGTAGTGAGTTACGTTGGGCGGCTGCCTTAGCAGCACGGCGGCAATGTTTCTTTCGGCGGCCAGATCGAACAAGCGTCTCATCTGTCGTTCGTGCCAGGCACGCGGCAGCATGTCGTCGGTGGCTGGTTTGGGAGGTTGATCCTCGCCGCCGTAACGTCTTGGCAGCAGCAACGCGGCGCTACCGTGGGATTTCTCGTTCTGTAGTTTTGCGGTGATGGTTCGGGCTGAGGGCAGGGAAGGCTGCATCGCTGCGATCTTCCCCGTGCG
>NZ_JAEUPY010000793.1 GCF_016790065.1 Steroidobacter sp. | reverse complement strand
CTCGTTAGCTCGACGGTATCCACCGAAGGCCCATGCAAAGCGGCCAGACGATCCAGGTCGACCCATTGCGCGCGAGCACGAACATAAGCGCCACGATGACGCGGATCAGCCTCGAGCCATGCATCGAGCTCACGCTGCTCTTCAGAGCTCAGCGTGCCGGCAGCGCTACGCACCGCCCAACGAGCGGCGACGTCGCTAATCGTTGCCACGTTCGGCGTCCGCAAGCGGTTGGCGTGGCGCCTCGGCAATATCCGGCTCGCTGCGCGCGAGACTATCGGCGATGCGCGCCAGTGCGCGGCCTAGATGATTCTCCACCGTCTTCTCCGATAAGCCCATCTTGCCGGCCGCCTGCCGGTACGACAGGCCATCGAGCTTGCATAGCTCGAACACTCTGCGACATTGCGCGGGTAATGCGGCGACGATGACTTTCAATCGCGCCAGCTCCTGGCGCGCTCCCACCTGGCGTTCCAGGCCAGGCTCCTCACTGATGAGGTTTAAGGACTCGATTTCCCCCAACAGCTCGATGGGAACGATGCGCCGGCGCCGGGCGTACTCGGCCAATAAGTGCCGGACCGTGGCGAAAAAATAGGCACGGCCGTTACGGATGGCGGCCAGCTCGCTGGCCCAGATGCGGGCAAAGGCTTCCTGCACCAAATCGTCGATTTCGCTGTCCTGGAGGGCACGCACGCGCCGGCGCAGCCAGGCCCGAAGTTCGGCTTCGTGCGGCAGGATGTTGGCGGCAATCCAGCGATAGCGGGACGGTTCGTCCATGCCGCGAGCATGCCGTGCTCGCTGCCGCGGCGCAATCCGGGCCCACGAGTTTGTCTATCGGCCCCATCCGATCAATCGATTTCAGCCATGGCTCGGTAACGCGTAACTTGCACCCGTCACTTAACTACGGACACAAGAGCAGCCGACCATGAGCAAGCCAGACGATCAGCGAGCGCCAGCCACACTCACCACCAGTGCCGGCAATCCCATCGCCGACAATCAGAACTCGTTGAGTGCCGGCCCGCGCGGACCGCTGCTGCTGCAGGACTATCAGCTGGTCGAAAAGCTGGCTCATCAGAACCGCGAACGCATTCCCGAGCGCGTGGTGCATGCCAAAGGTTGGGGTGCTCACGGCACGCTGACCGTCACCGGCGACATTTCCGCTTACACCAAAGCCAAGGTGTTACAGCCGGGCGCCAAGACCGATTTGATTCTGCGTTTCTCCACGGTCGCCGGCGAGCTTGGCGCCGCCGATGCTGAACGCGACGTGCGCGGCTTCGCGCTCAAGTTCTATACGCCCGAAGGCAACTGGGATTTGGTGGGCAACAACACGCCGGTGTTCTTCATTCGCGATCCGCTCAAGTTCCCGGATTTCATTCGCACACAGAAACGTCATCCGCGCACCAACCTGCGTTCGCCTACCGCGCAGTGGGACTTCTGGTCGTTGTCACCCGAAAGTCTGCACCAGATCACCATTCTGTTCTCTGACCGTGGCCTGCCGACCGACGTGCGCCACATGAACGGTTACGGCTCGCACACTTACAGCCTGATCAACGACGCCGGCGAGCGCGTGTGGGTCAAATTCCATTTCAAGACGCAGCAGGGCCATCGTCACTGGACCAACGCCCAAGCGGCCGAAGTGGTCGGTCGCACTCGCGAAAGCACGCAGGAAGATTTGGTCAGCGCACTCGACAACGGCGACTTCCCACGTTGGAAATTGCAAGTGCAGATCATGACCGAAGCGCAAGCTGCAGCCTGGTCGGAACACACCGGCTGGAATCCGTTCGACCTCACCAAGGTGTGGCCGCATGCGGACTTCCCGTTGATCGACGTGGGCGTGCTGGAATTGAATCGTAATGCCAGCAATTATTTCGCCGAGATCGAACAAGTGGCCATGTCGCCGTCGAACATCGTCCCCGGCATCGGCTTCTCGCCGGATCGCGTGTTGCAGGCTCGAATCTTCGCGTACGCCGATGCGCATCGCTATCGCCTCGGCACCCACTACGAAGCGTTGCCGGTGAACGCGCCGAAATGCCCCGTGAATCATTATCACAAGGACGGTTCGATGCGGTTCTTCCAGAACGACACCGGCAATGCCGATGCGTACTACGAGCCGAACTCGTTCAACGGTCCGAAGCAGGATGCGCGTTTCGCCGAGCCGGCGTTGCCACTGCATGGCGCAGCTGATCGTTACGATCATCGCGCGGCCAACGATGACTTCACGCAGCCCGGCAATCTGTTCCGCCTGTTGAATGCGGATCAGAAGCAGCGCTTGTTCGACAACATCGCTGCAGCCATGCAAGGCGTACCGGAGTCCATCGCTCGCCGCCAGCTAGCACTGTTCGCCAAGTGCGACCCGGCATACGGCGAAGGCGTGCGCCGCGCACTCAAGCTCGATC
>NZ_JAEUPY010000761.1 GCF_016790065.1 Steroidobacter sp. | reverse complement strand
ATCCGCCGCGGCGCAGCCGGATGGCCCAACAACCGGACAAACGCGCCTCGCCGTTGTTACGAGCCAATAACGGATGGGTCTCATTCTGCGGCAATCGCGAGCGAAACTCAGCGATGGGCGCGGTCAGCAAACTCAAGAACTGACGGATCAGCGGATGCGGATCGGCGAGCAAACTGCGCGGTGTCTGCGCTCCAAAGCGCAGGCTCTGATCGAGCGGATGCATGGCCAGTTGCTGACGTTCCGCCAGCACTGCCATCAGCGCCTCATTGAACGCCGCCATGGAAACAAATCCGTGCGGGCGCTCCAACATCGTCGGCATGACGAAGCGCTCGTAGTCGTAGAGTTCATCGTATCGAGGCAAGCCGAGCATGCGCGCCGCAGTCGCCTCACAAGCAATGTGTTCCTGATGTAGCGGCGCCTGTTGGCGCGCCTGCAGGATCAGCGGCATGGCCTCCTCCGGCCGCCCGAGCGACAACAGAATCGACTGCAGACAAGTAGACAGTTGCAAGTATTCAGGCTGAGCACGAACGGCGGCCTGAGCCGGCGCCAACGCCTGCTCAGGTATACCGGCCTCCATGGCGGTGAGCGCCAAACCCATCAGTAAGGCAGGCTGTTGACCGCAATGAGACAGGGCATCTTGGAACGCAGCGGTGGCCTCCGGCAGCCTGCCGGCGTCCCGTAACAGACTGGCGTGACACAGCTGCAACTCGGAATTGCGCAAATTAGACGCCACCACGGCGCGCAGACTGCGGGTGAAATCCGCCTCGCCGCGCATGAATCTGAGCTTCGCCAACCGCACGTGAGTGTCGACGTGGCCCGGCGCCAGCTGCGAGGCGCGCTCGAATTCCCGTTCGGAATCTTCGAAGCGCCCCAACTGTAACAACGCGATAGCACGATTCAGATGAACGGCATGACCTTTCAGGCCCGCCGCTGCGGCCTGGTCGATTTCCAGCAGCGCCTCGTCGGCACGCTCCAGCTGTGACAACAACGATCCGAGGTTATGGCGGGCGATTGCGAACGAGGGACGCCGCTGTATGGCAGTTCGGTAGGCAGCCTCGGCCTCGGTCCATTGGCCCTGGCCTTTGAGCGCAGCCCCCAGCTCAGCCCAACCCTCAGCATCGGCGGCATCGTCTCGGACCAGCTGGGCCGCTTCTAGTTGCGCTTGTTGGTGCGCGCCGGCTGCGTTCAGCGTGCGGATCAAACCCAAACGCGCTGGTTTGAAGCGTGCGTCAGCTCCTAACGCACTCCGATAGCACATTTCGGCTTCGGCACCTCGGCCCAGCGCACGTAACAAATTAGCCAGGTTGGCGTGGAAGTCGGCTCGTTGCGGTTGCAGTTGTACACAACTGCGGAACAACCGTTCGGCGGCGCCGGTGTCGCCTTCGCCTTTGCGGGCCAGCGCCAGCAATTGTAACGCGTCGACCAACGTGGGCCGTTGCGACAGCAGTTGATTACATATATCCGCCGCCTGCGCGTGACGACCCTGTTGCAACAAGGCTTGAGCCTGCTGCAAACCGTGAGCGACGGCGGCGTTGGACGATGCACTCACTGACTTCCGATGACCTGCGATCCGACCGGCTTCCTGCCGGCTCGGATCGAGTATGCCACCTTTGCGTCGACGTCTTTAAGTCGCCGTGCGCCGCCGTTCGCCGGTGCTGTTCGAGCTTTGCGACCGCTCCTGCAAAAACTCTTTGAGGATGCGTGCGGTATGAGATTCGCGCGCGGCTCGCAGCACTTCGTCCGGCTGGCCTTGCACGACCACGCGGCCGCCGTCGGTACCGCCTTCCGGGCCGAGGTCGATGATCCAGTCGGCCTCGGCGATCACATCCAGATCGTGCTCGATGACCACCACGGTATTGCCGGCGTCGACCAGACGATGTAGCACGCGGATCAGTTTCTCCACGTCGGCCATGTGCAAACCGACCGTGGGCTCGTCCAGCACATACAACGTGCCCGGCAACTTCTCGACGACCTCACCCGGTTCGGGTGTGCGTAACATTCTGGACTCGCGCACCTTGGACAGCTCGGTGACCAGCTTGATGCGCTGAGCTTCGCCGCCGGAAAGCGTCGGGCTCTGCTGCCCCAAAGTGAGATACCCCAGGCCCACGTCCTGCAGCAGCCGCAGACAATGATGAATGCGCGAATGGGCACTGAAGAAATCCACCGCCGCATCGATGCTCATCATCAGCACGTCGCCGATGCTCTGGCCCTTGTATTGCACCGAGAGCGTGTCCTGATTGAAACGACGGCCCCCGCAGCTATCGCAGGTGACGCGCACGTCGGGCAGGAAGTTCATCTCGATCTTACGAATGCCTTGGCCTTCGCAGGCATCGCAGCGGCCGCCGGCCGTGTTGAACGAAAAGCGCGACGGCGTATACCCGCGCATCCGAGCTTCGGGCGTTTCGGCAAACACTTTGCGAATGGCGTCCCAGAAACCGATATAAGTCGCCGGGCAGGAGCGCGGCGTCTTGCCGATGGGTGTCTGGTCCACTTCCAAGATACGCTCGATCTGTTCCCAACCGGCGATCTCTTTACAACCGCGCCAGCTGAGCTTGGCCCCTTTGCGACGAGACAACGCCGCCCGCATGTTGTCGTGGAGCACATCGCGCGCCATCGTCGATTTGCCCGAACCGGACACACCGGTGACGACCACTAGCCGATCCAACGGCACTCTGCACGTTTGTTTGCGCAGGTTGTGCAACGAAGCTTCCTTTACAACCAACGCCGGCGAACGTGGCGTTACAGCGCGGCGCTCGCCAATGGGATGTTGTAGCGGCTTGGCCAGCAAGCGCCCCGTGACCGACTCGGGCGAGCGCTCCAATTCCTGTGCTGTGCCCGCGGCGACGATACGACCGCCACGAGTACCCGCACCCGGACCGAGATCCAGCACGTAGTCGGCGCGGCGAATGGTTTCTTCGTCATGCTCGACCACCAACAGCGAATTGCCCTTGGCAGCCAGCTTGTCGAGCGTATCCAGCAGAATGCGATTGTCGCGTGGGTGCAAGCCGATGGTGGGCTCGTCCAGGATGTAGCACACGCCTTGCAAGTTCGAACCCAGCTGCGCAGCCAAGCGAATACGCTGCGCCTCGCCGCCCGACAACGTCGGCGCGGAACGATCCAGCGCCAGATAGCCTAGACCCACGTCTTCAAGGAACGCGAGACGCGAGTTGATTTCGGTCAGCACGTCGCGGGCAATCTCGCTATCGCGGCCTTTCAGCTTCAGCGAATTGAATTGCTTGCGCATGTCACCCACCGACTGCCCGGTCACCGCCGCAATCGACTGATCGCGGAAACGCACGTTGCGAGCGATGGGATTGAGTCGCTCACCTTCGCAGCTCTCGCACACTTCGGCTTCCTGCTCGAACCACTCGTTCCACCAGATCTCCTCGCCGCTCTGCTCCTCATCGAAGCCGCGGATCTTCAAGCCGGTGCCGTAACAGCCTTCGCACCAGCCGTGTTTGGAGTTGAACGAGAACAGGCGGGGGTCGAGTTCGGCGAAGCTCTTGGCGCATGACGGGCACGCGCGACGGGTCGAGAAAATCGACAGGCCGGCATTCGCAGCGATGACGTTGCCAGCTTTCGCCGACTTCTTCGCCACCGGAGCTTTCTTGACCTTGACGCTCTCATCCAGCAAATGCACGACGCCTTTGCCGAAGTCCAACGCAGTCGTCAGCGCTTCACGCAGCTCGCGCTCGTTGCGAGCGGAGACTTGCACGGTCGCGACCGGCAGCTCGATGGTGTGTTCCTGGAATCGTGACAGGCGCGGCCAGGCCTGGGTCGGCAGCAACTCGCCATCGACCCGCAGGTGCTCGTAGCCTTTCTTTAGCGCCCATGACGCCAGGTCGGTATAGAAACCTTTGCGGGCCACCACCAGCGGCGCCAGCAAGGTCACCATCTTGCCGCGATAGTCGCGACTGACCCGAGCGAAAATGGACTCGAAGCTCTGCGGCTCGATGGGCACGTCGCAATCCGGGCAATACTGAGTTCCCAGCTTCACATACATCAAGCGCAGGAAATGATAGATCTCGGTAAGCGTCGCGACCGTGCTCTTGCGACCGCCGCGACTGGTGCGCTGTTCGATGGCGACGGTGGGCGGAATACCGAAGATCGCATCGACATCGGGACGCGACGCCGGCTGCACGAACTGGCGCGCATAGGCATTCAGCGATTCCAGATAGCGACGCTGGCCTTCGCCAAACACAATATCGAACGCCAACGTCGACTTGCCCGAACCGGACACGCCGGTCACGACAATGAACTTGTCGCGCGGCAATTCCACATCGACGTTTTTGAGATTGTGCTCGCGAGCGCCATGAATGCTGATGACATTGGCACGCGGCCGATGAGCCGACGCCGCCAGCGGCACCACAGTGCTTTGATCAGCAATGTTCCAGCCGCGCTCGATTTCGCGCAGCGCCTTGCCCGTGTGCGAGCCTGGCACCTTCATCACTTCCGCCGGCGTGCCGACAGCAATGACCTCACCGCCAGCCTCGCCGCCTTCGGGACCGAGATCGATCAGCCAGTCGGACGCGGCGATGACGTCGAGATTATGCTCGATCACCAGCAGCGAATGGCCCGCTGCGATCAGGCGCCGGAATGCACGCAACAACTTCGCGATATCGTCGAAGTGCAAACCAGTGGTCGGCTCGTCGAATAGAAACAACTTGCCCGGCGTCGCGCCATCGGGCACGGCAGTCGCACTTTCTGCAAGGTGACCGGCGAGCTTCAAGCGCTGCGCCTCACCGCCGGATAGCGTCGGCACCGGCTGGCCCAACCGCAAATAATCCAAACCCACTTCCACCAGCGGCCGCAGCGTCGACAACACTTCTCGTTCGCCAGCGAAGAACGCCACCGCCTCGGACACGGTCATCTCGAGCACATCAGCAATACTGCGACCCGGCCCCGGGCCGCGATTCAACTTCACTTCCAGAATCTCGTCGCGATAACGTCGGCCGTTGCAGTCGGCACAGCGCAAGTACACGTCCGACAGGAACTGCATCTCGACGTGTTCGAAGCCGTTGCCGCCGCAGGTCGGGCAGCGCCCGTTGCCGGAATTGAAACTGAAAGTACCGATGGTGTAGTCGCGCTCTTTGGCCACCGGCTCGTGGGCAAATATTTTACGAATGGCGTCGAAGGCGCCCACGTAGCTGGCCGGATTGGAACGCGTGGTGCGGCCGATGGAGGTTTGATCCACCATGACCACTGCGCCGATATGTTCAGCGCCTTTGATGCTGTCATGCTCGCCCGGCGCTTCGGTCGGTTTGCCGAAGTGCTTGAGCAACGCCGGATA